>NZ_LKEK01000129.1:0-820 GCF_001466905.1 Pseudomonas sp. ICMP 3272 | reverse complement strand
AGGCTGGTGATTATGTTTCGCTTGGCTTCCCGCTCCTGGTCTGTTTCATCTGGTTTTCCAGTCTTGAGCCTAAGCGTACCACTTCAACTCACTTTTTTTTGGCGTACGCCCAGTTTCAAAAAATTCTCAATGCCTCTGCATCAAATTAATTACTGTTGAATTTCACGTCGCTTAAATACCCAAACCCCTTGATCAAGTATCGGATCCGAAGCATCTAGCCGCAAACACTCCACTGAAACTGTCCAGTTATCCTCGTAATCAGCAAGCACCTCAGTTTCAACACAGGAGGCAGATTCAAAATTGTCGTCATCGATCTCCCCATCAAAATAAAATCTAATATTCAAAAATAATCCCGACACTGAAAATATAACAGCACGAAGATTCCTTGAAACCTCCCCTAACAATGCCCTCTGAATATTTAGTCGGGCCGTCACGATCACATCATTAAGAGCACACATCATTCACGGCCTCGCTGGCACAATGTGGATACCGTCCTTAGAGTAGTGAATTATTCCATTCGCTGTAGGTGTTGCCACGCCAGCTCCATCTATATACGTCCCTATAGACCCACCAAAATTCACTCTTTCTTTCGAACCTGGCATGCCAACTGGAATATTACCTACCTGTTGCCCAGTTCCAGCACTTTCGGCAAGCTTGCGGGGGTCACTGGTCAAAACGCTACGTCCCGGCGTGTACGAATTGTGACCTGGAAAGTGCTTCTCTTGAGCACTCCATTTAACAGCAGGAACCTCTTTGGCTACAGATTTACCGCTTACCAGCATACCAGTCAAGATGCCGGCTGTAAGCACTCCGCCACCGA
>NZ_LKEK01000128.1:0-830 GCF_001466905.1 Pseudomonas sp. ICMP 3272 | reverse complement strand
TTTGTATTGAGGTTGCTGGAACACGAAGGCCTGTTCTTCTATTTCGATCACAATCAGGAAAAGCACACGCTGATCATTCTTGATCACTCGCGTGACCTCTCGCCCCTGCCGCAACAGCCAAGCATTCGTTATCACAGCGCATCCGTTACCGAGNGACGTCTGCAATCGGGGCGCATGTCCATTCAGACATTCGACTACAAGCAGCCTCGTAATCAGCTGCCTGTCGGCATGCCGAGCCTCAATGAGCAGGGCAATGTCGACGCGTATGAAGTGTATGACGTGCTCGATCACTACAGCCATGGCACCTTCAAAGACGGTGAACGCCTGGTGCGTCAGCGCCTGGAAGCCATTGAAGTACAGGGCAAGACATTCACCGGCAACAGTACCTGCCGCGCCATGTACCCTGGCCACACCTTTGAGCTGACCCAGCATTTTGATCATGACCGCGGCTCTGCTGAAGATCGCAGTTTTCTGCTGATAACGGTCAAGCATGAGGGCAGCAATAATTACCTGTCGGACGAAAGCGCGGGCTACAAAAACGAGTTTTGATAACGGTCAAGCATGAGGGCAGCAATAATTACCTGTCGGACGAAAGCGCGGGCTACAAAAACGAGTTTGTGTGCATTCGCCACAAGATCCCCTATCGTCATCCGATCACCGTTGCGCGCCCGAGCATTAACGGCCCGCTGAGCGCCATCGTGGTCGGGCCGGAAGGTAGGTGAGGAAGTGTTCACTGACGAGCTGGCGCGGATACAGGTCAGGTTCCATTGGCAGCGTGGCGACAGCCTGCCGCAAGGCACCACCTGGTTAAGGGTGGCGATGCCCAGTGC
>NZ_LKEK01000127.1:0-853 GCF_001466905.1 Pseudomonas sp. ICMP 3272 | reverse complement strand
TGGCCTATGTGCTGTACACCTCCGGTTCCACTGGCACGCCCAAAGGCGTGATGAACGAGCACTTGGGCGTGGTCAACCGCCTGCTTTGGGCCCGTGACGCCTATAAAGTGAACAGTCAGGATCGCGTGCTGCAAAAGACCCCGTTCGGCTTCGACGTGTCGGTCTGGGAGTTTTTCCTGCCGCTGCTGGCCGGTGCCGAACTGGTCATGGCGCGTCCCGGAGGCCATCAGGACTCAGGTCATGAGTGACGCGGGCATTACCCTGCTGCACTTTGTGCCCTCGATGCTCGACGTGTTTCTGGAGCACCGCTCAACCCGCGACTTCCCGCAACTGCGCCGCGTACTGTGCAGCGGCGAGGCTTTACCTCGCGCGTTGCAGCGCCGCTTCGAGCAACAGCTCAAGGGTGTTGAACTGCACNGTTGAACTGCACAACCTGTATGGCCCGACCGAAGCGGCCATCGACGTTACCGCCTGGGAATGCCGTCCGACGGATCCTGGTGACAGCGTGCCCATCGGCCGTCCGATTGCCAATATTCAAATGCACGTACTGGATGCCCTGGGCCAGCTGCAACCGCTGGGCGTGGCCGGTGAGCTGCACATTGGCGGCATCGGCGTAGCGCGGGGTTACTTGAACCAGCCGCAGCTGAGTGCCGAGCGTTTCATCGCCGACCCGTTTTCCAACGACCCGCAGGCCCGCCTGTACAAAACCGGCGACGTGGGCCGCTGGCTGACCAACGGCGCGCTGGAATACCTGGGCCGTAATGACTTCCAGGTGAAGATCCGCGGCTTGCGTATCGAGATCGGCGAAATCGAGGCCGCTCTGGCCAAACACCCTGCGGTCCACGAAGCGGTG
>NZ_LKEK01000126.1:0-863 GCF_001466905.1 Pseudomonas sp. ICMP 3272 | reverse complement strand
CTCCAGAAACACGTCGAGCATCGAGGGCACAAAGTGCAGCAGGGTAATGCCCGCGTCACTCATGACCTGTGCCAGATAGTCAGGGTCCTGATGGCCACCGGGACGTGCCATGACCAGTTCGGCACCGGCGAGCAGCGGCAGGAAAAACTCCCAGACCGACACGTCGAAGCCGAACGGGGTCTTTTGCAGCACGCGATCCTGACTGTTCACTTTATAGGCGTCATAAGTGCTCGTTCATCACGCCTTTGGGCGTGCCAGTGGAACCGGAGGTGTACAGCACATAGGCCAGATGATTCGGCTGCAGACCCAGGGCCTTGGCATCCGGGTTGCCGCTCGGCTGCTTAGCCAGCTGCGCGAGGTCATCGCGGTTGTCGAGCACCAGCACCGGAACGCTTAGGGCTGGCAGATCTGCAAGCAGATCGCTGCTGGTCAGCACCGCACGAGGGGCGCTGTCGCTGAGCATATAGGCCTGACGAGCGCTCGGCAGGTCAGGGTCGATCGGTACATAGGCACCACCGGCCTTGAGAATACCCAACAACGCCACGACCATTTCCTGACCGCGACGCAGGCTTACCGCAACCCGCGAGTCCGGTTCCACGCCCAGCNTCGATCAGGCGATGGGCGAGCTGGTTGGCCTGTTGGTTGAGCTCGGCGTAAGTGAGCAGCGGTCCGCTGTCGCCGCGCACAGCGCAGGCATCCGGACGCTGGTTGACCTGGTGTTCGATCAGTTGGTGAATCAGCACATCGCGAGGATAAGGATGGGCAGTGTCATTGAAGCCCGCCAGCAACAGCTCGCGCTCATCGTCCGGCAGTATCGGCAGGCTGTTCAGCGCTGCTTGCGGGGTGCGTTCCAGTGCTTCCAC
>NZ_LKEK01000125.1:0-903 GCF_001466905.1 Pseudomonas sp. ICMP 3272 | reverse complement strand
GCCTGGCAGGGTATTCAAGCCCTGAACAGTGAAGAACGCACCAACTATCCATTGACCTTGAACGTCGATGACGTTGGTGACGGCTTCAAACTAACCGCACTGGCGGCGAGCACGGTCGGTGCGCAGCGTGTGTGTGGCTACATGCACACGGCGCTGGAACAACTGGTGGACGCGCTTGAGTTAATGCCACAAGCGTCGTTGCAAAGTCTGTCGATTCTGCCAGCTGTCGAGCGTGATCATTTGCTGGTGGATTTCAATGACACCGCGCTGGATTACCCGCAGCAGCAGACCATTCACGGGCTGTTTGAAGCACAGGTCGAGCTTACACCGCAGGCTCTTGCGGTCGTCCACGGCGAACAGCGCCTGACGTATCGCGAGCTTAACGAGCAGGCCAACCGCCTGGCCCATGCCTTACGCAAGCAGGGCGTTCAGCCGGATTCGCGGGTCGGGATTTGTGTAGAACGCGGCGTGGAGATGGTCGTCGGGTTGCTGGCGATTCTCAAGGCGGGCGGCGGTTATGTGCCGCTGGATCCGGCGTATCCGGTAGAACGAATTGCCTACATGTTGCAGGACAGCGCGCCTGCCGCTGTGCTGGCGCAGTCGGCAACTGAAGCGCTGCTGGCCGACGTTGCAGTACCTGTCATCAATCTTGATCTGAACGATTGGCAGGACCAATCCGTCCAGAATCCGCAGGTGCCGGGGCTGACTTCAGCGCATCTGGCCTACCTGATCTACACCTCGGGCTCGACCGGCCTGCCGAAAGGCGTGATGATCGAACATCGCAACACCGTGAACTTCCTGACCTGGGCGCACGCGGCTTTTTACGGCTCTGCACTGGAAAAAACGCTGTTCTCCACCTCGCTGAACTTCGATCTTGCGGTCTACGAGTGCTTTGCACCGCTG
>NZ_LKEK01000124.1:0-922 GCF_001466905.1 Pseudomonas sp. ICMP 3272 | reverse complement strand
GATGGTTATCGAAGGTACCGGTGGTGAGTGCCAGACCATTACCGGCAATACGCCCGCTCTGGCTGTTATCGAGACTGGCGCTGGTCAGCGTCAGGGTTGAATCGCTTAGGATCTGCCCGCCGCGGTTGACCACCGCACCGCTCGTGCTGACTGACGCCGTGCCGGCACTGGTCACGCTGCCGGTGTTGTTGCTCAGGGACGCCGCACGCATATCCAGGGTGCCGTCGCTGCGCAGTGTGCCTTGGTCATTGTTCAACGCGCCGCTAACGGCCAGGTTCAGACTGTTTTTGCCGTAAACGCTGCCGGTGCCGATATTGGTCAGTTGCCCCAGGTTCAGCTGTACGCCCTGCTGCCCTGCCACCGAGCCGTTCTGGTTATTCAGGTGGTCGGACGTCAACTGCAACGCGCCGTTGGCCAGCAGGCGACCTTTTTCGCTGTTGTTGAACTGCCCCACCGTCGAGGTCAGGCTGCCGAGGCTGGAGATTTCCGCGTTGCGGTTGTCCACGCTTGCCGCGTTGAGCAGCAGATCGCCATTGGCGCTGATAAGTTGGAGATTTCCGCGTTGCGGTTGTCCACGCTTGCCGCGTTGAGCAGCAGATCGCCATTGGCGCTGATAAGCCCCAGCTGGTTGAGCAACTGCCCGGAAATACGAGCGGACAAAGCGCTGCTGCTGAACAGCTTGCCTTGCTGGCTGTTGTCCAGCGAAGCGGCGGTGATGATCATCGTGCCATTGCTGCTGATCAGCCCGCTCTGGCTGTTGAGCACCTGAGACGCGTTGATATCGACAGTGCCGCCCTGGCTCAGAATTCGGCCCGACTGACGATTGTCGACGGCTGTGGCCACGATTCGCGTGCTCGACTGCCCGTTCAGTGTGGCACCCTGGTTGTTCAGGGTCTGGGTAATGGTGGCCTGCAAGGCGCGA
>NZ_LKEK01000123.1:0-932 GCF_001466905.1 Pseudomonas sp. ICMP 3272 | reverse complement strand
CTTCAGCAAGGCCTCGGGGCTGCCGGGCAACCGCACGCTGTCGGGGATCCGCACCCAGGAACATAAAGGCAGCGGCTTCAACGAATTGCTGTTCGATGACACGCCAGGCTCACTGCGAGCGCGCATGGGCACAACCCATCAGGCCACAGCCCTCAACCTGGGCAAACTGACCGACCCGCGTACTGACGGCACCGCCCAGCCACGCGGCAACGGTGCAGAACTGCGCACCGATGCCGCCATCGCCCTGCGTGCCGCGCAGGGCATGTTACTCACCACCTATGCGCGTACCGACGCAAAAGGCTCGCAACTGGATCGCGAAGAGCTGCTCAAACTGCTGGCCGAGTGCGGCGAGTTGTTCAAATCCCTCGGCGAAACCGCTGCCAGAGCTGCTCAAACTGCTGGCCGAGTGCGGCGAGTTGTTCAAATCCCTCGGCGAAACCGCTGCCACGCGCGGCGGTCAGGCCGTGGATGTTCAAGGCATCGAAGCATTGCGCCAGTCGCTGAATCAATGGCCCGCGCCGGACAATAACGGCCTGGGCGACCCGGTACTGGCCATGACCGCTGCCGCCGGCATCGCCAGCGCCACACCACGCTCGCAGGTTCACTATGCGGGTGAAAATCACGACACCACTGCGCAGGACAACCTGCAATTGACCAGCGGCGCGGCCATGCACCTAGTGAAAATCACGACACCACTGCGCAGGACAACCTGCAATTGACCAGCGGCGCGGCCATGCACCTGCAAGCAGGCAAAGGGCTGTCGGCCTTCGCTCAGGATGCAGGCATCAGCGCCATCGCCAACCGCGGCAAGGTGCTGGTGCAAGCGCAGGAAGACGACATCGCCCTCAATGCCCAGAAAAACCTGCACGTCTCGGCCGTCGAAGGCGAAGTGGTCATCACCGCGCCGACCATCCGCCTGGTCGCCGATGACG
>NZ_LKEK01000122.1:0-935 GCF_001466905.1 Pseudomonas sp. ICMP 3272 | reverse complement strand
AGTATTTAGCCTTGGAGGATGGTCCCCCCATATTCAGGCAAGGTTTCTCGTGCCCCGTCCTACTCGATTTCATTGGAAAGGGATTTTCGCGTACAGGGCTATCACCCACTATGGCCGTCCTTTCCAGAACGTTCCGCTAATCTCAATACAACTTAAGGGCTGGTCCCCGTTCGCTCGCCACTACTAAGGGAATCTCGGTTGATTTCTTTTCCTCAGGGTACTTAGATGTTTCAGTTCCCCTGGTTCGCCTCTTGCACCTATGTATTCAGTACAAGATAACCATCTTATGATGGCTGGGTTCCCCCATTCAGACATCTCCGGATCACAGTCTGTTTGCCGACTCCCCGAAGCTTTTCGCAGGCTACCACGTCTTTCATCGCCTCTGACTGCCAAGGCATCCACCGTATGCGCTTCTTCACTTGACCATATAACCCCAAGCAATCTGGTTATACTGTGAAGACGACATTCGCCGAAAGTTTGCATTTCACAAACTTTACCTTAGCCCGGACACACACCAGTGAAAGAGGTGCCCGGTCTATTTCTTTCTATCACATACCCAAATTTTTAAAGAACGATCTAATCAAAGACTAGAAATCAACATTCATTCAGGATCAATGGAATGCTCATTTCTAAGCTTTCAAACAGAAGCAGTAAGTGGTGGAGCCAAGCGGGATCGAACCGCTGACCTCCTGCGTGCAAGGCAGGCGCTCTCCCAGCTGAGCTATGGCCCCGTATTTCTACAGGCGTTTCCCACACAAAATNTGGGCAGATTCGAACTGCCGACCTCACCCTTATCAGGGGTGCGCTCTAACCAACTGAGCTACAGACCCAATTTCGAGCTTGTAGCCGCTAGCGTTGAGCTATCAGCTTGGAGCTTAAAGCTGCTTCTAATCGTCTTCTTCAATGAATCAAGCAATTCGTGTGGGTGCTTATGG
>NZ_LKEK01000121.1:0-973 GCF_001466905.1 Pseudomonas sp. ICMP 3272 | reverse complement strand
ATTAAAACATCACCTTTCCGATCGACCATGCCTGCCTACTGCAAAGCCCGTTGCCTATCTGAGTCCAAGCCCCCCCAAGCTTGAAAGGACATATTCAATTTTTGTAGGTCAGACCAAGCGCCACTGAGTGCAGACTGGGTTACACCAATGCCGCCATCCCCTCCTGCAAATTGTTCTAATGCGTGATTCGAATAGCTAGTGATTTGGTAGGTGCCCTGGCTCCAGCGGCCTGCTCAGCAGCCATCTGCATTATAGGTCTAGCAGCACTGGCCGCGCTGCTCCCTCCTGACTCAGCAGTAGAGGGAACGCCTTTTGGACCAACTCAACTTTTGCCTTTGATATGATTTCGCCACGGTACAAGCAGCTCCTCCAGCAAGACTCGATCAATAACACCATCATCAATGGTACCCACAAAAGTAGTACCTAACTGAAACTCAAAGGAAATATTTTCTTTTTCAGGTAGTTTTTTACGGCACGAATTAGTTCTTACACCTCATCTAGATTTTTCGAGTCCATATTAATAGAGAGTGTATTTTGCTGCAGCNCTTCATCTATTGGGCCAATAAAGGTTGGCGAGAGCAATGCTCCATATTCTTGAGGCGGCGACCTCATTCACAAGCTGCTGCACCTTAGATCTAATGTACTGATCCAAATCCTGAGCCACGTAGAAAATTAACTTTTGCTTTTCATGCTCTAGCCGTTCTGAATGCATTATTCAGCTCCTTTTTTCGACGGGTATGCCGGGAGAGCAGCCTCTGGACCGCCCGGATTATATCTAAAACCTCTTGGCATGTGCGCGTCCATAGTGTTTGCCCCCTGAACATGGTGCATAGAAATTCTTTCGCCCTTTGGCCCTGCATCTTCAGAAAAAGCCCTAACCCATGCATCGTCGACTTTTGGAGTTCGTCCTTTAGCAATTGCGGCCCTATTTTCAGGACTTAAGATTTGACCATACCCAAGGTCATCCCGGTTA
>NZ_LKEK01000120.1:0-988 GCF_001466905.1 Pseudomonas sp. ICMP 3272 | reverse complement strand
TCCTCCATGCTCAGGGTCTGAATGCCCTGCCAGGCTGACAATGTGTCGGTCGATGCCGCACCGTTGTTGCTGTGGCGGTAGTTGAGCAAGGTGCTGAACAGCGGCAGCGAACTCGGCACGCCGCTGCAGCGCTGGGCCAGCGACAGCGAAGCATGCTCATGCCCCAATAGTGCCGAGAGGCGTTGGTGAGTGACCTTGACCGCCGCCAGAGCGCTCTGGCTGCCGACTCTGATGCGCAGCGGCAAGGTGTTGATGAACATGCCCAGCGCCCGGTCGGCACCGTTGCCGCCCTGCATCCTGCCCATCAGTACGGTGCCGAACACGACTTCTTCGCGCCCCGAGACCCGACCAGCCACCTGAGCCCATGCCAGGTGCGCCAGACTGGCAGCGCTGACCCCCAGCTGCCGCGCAATGCTGCGTATACGGCTGCTCAGCTGGCTGTCGAGTAACTGATTCACTTCCTCGATGCCACTGCCATCGCCCTGCACGTCCTGTATGCCGTAAGCCAGTGTTGGTTCGTCGATGTCGCCGAGCATGTCGCGGAAAAACGCTTCATGTTCAGCCTGGCTGATACCCAGACGCGCCTGTGCCACATGGTTGCGATAAGGCACCGGGGCCGGCAATTGCTCGATCTGACCCTGATACCCAGACGCGCCTGTGCCACATGGTTGCGATAAGGCACCGGGGCCGGCAATTGCTCGATCTGACCCTGCAGGCTGGCCTGCATTTCCTCCACCACCACTTCCAGAGAGGTGTGATCCAGCGCCAGATGGTGGAACAGCAACATGCCGACCAGCCGCTGGTGGGCGGTGTCCTCGGCGTAGGCAATACGCATCAGCGGCGCCTGGCCGATGTCCAGGCGATAGTGCCGTGGGTCAAAGCGCTCGCGCAGTCGTGTCAGCACGTCACCGGCGAGCGGATCGATGGCCACCTCTTCCAGGCTCAGTTTCGCGGGGCGCCATACCACCTGCACCGGCTGCTCAAGCCC
>NZ_LKEK01000119.1:0-175651 GCF_001466905.1 Pseudomonas sp. ICMP 3272 | reverse complement strand
GATTATCGTTCCGCACGCTCCAGCGTGGGAATGCCGTTCGTGACGCTCCGCGTCACAAGTCTGTGTGTCACCGCGCATTCAAGGGCGTCAGCAGACCATCAATTCAACACACCATCCAGAATCGCATACACAATCCCCGAACCCACGGCGATCAGTACGACGTCGGTGCCCAGGCGGCGCCATTCGTAGCCGTCATAATGTGGCAGATATTGCAGCGAGCGGTTGTCCAGGCGTTTGCCGTAACCAGGTGGCAACGGGCGGCCCTTGGCGATGTGTACGCCAGGTGGCAGCGGCTGGCCTCGGCCGATGACGTCGCGGTGCTGCTGGAAGGTCTCGCGTACCGGGCCGAAATCCTGTGGAGGGCGGTTGCCGCCACGGTTGTCCTGATGGGCCTGTCTGCGTGGCTGGCTACCCGGGCCCTTGTCTGGACCCCGGCCATTGTCATTGCCCGGTCCACGGTCATTGCCACGCTCGTTATGCCCGCCATTGCTCTGCGGCCCCGGCTGTTGAACGCCACGATTGTCGTCCGGGCCATCACCGCGTTGATCCGGTGGTGCAGCTTGCAGTAGCGGGCTGGCGCTGATCATCAAGATACCCAGCCCGGTGATAAAACGGTTTGGCAGTTTCATGGTGCTTCCTCAGCTTCACTCAATGCAGCAAAAAGGGGTTCATGACATTGGTCATGAACCCCTTGTGTCGTGCTACATAGAACCGCTGATAGCGCTTTGATTCCTCTGTATCAGAAACTTTACCCTCAGCCGCTGCGTGCGTTACGTACGCCTTCGGCCAATGCGGCGCACAGGGTCAACACGCCATCGATTGCCTTTTCAGGCGACTCGGCAGTGGCGATCTTATCAACGAACGCCGAGCCCACGACCACGCCGTCAGCCAGACGCGCAATCGCTGCTGCCTGCTCGGGTGTGCGGATACCGAAACCGACGCTGATCGGCAGACTGGTGTGGCGGCGCAAGCGTGCGATGGCTTCAGTGACGTGCTCGGTGGTTGCCGAGCCAGCACCGGTCACACCTGCAACCGACACGTAGTAGACAAACCCGGAGCTGCGCTCCAACACACGCGGCAGGCGCGCATCGTCGGTGGTTGGCGTGGTCAAGCGGATGAAGTCGATACCGGATGCCTGAGCAGGCGTTGCCAGTTCGGCGTCGTGCTCGGGAGGCAGGTCAACGATGATCAGACCGTCAACGCCCGCTTCCTTTGCCTGCGCCACAAAGGCTTCGACGCCAAAGCGGTGGATCGGGTTGTAGTAACCCATCAGCACAATCGGCGTGGTCTGATCGTCGACACGGAATTCGCTGACCATTTGCAGGGTTTTCTGCAGGGTCTGGCCAGCGTCCAGAGCACGCAGGGTCGCTAGCTGAATCGCCACACCGTCTGCCATCGGATCAGTGAACGGCATGCCCAACTCGATCACGTCAGCACCCGCAGCAGGCAGGCCCTTCAGGACTTTCAGCGAGGTGTCGTAGCCTGGGTCGCCGGCTGTAATGAAGGTGACCAGCGCCGCACGACCTTCGGTTTTCAGTTGGGCGAAACGTTGTTCGAGACGGCTCATACCAGCTGCTCCTGAGTTTTTTCGGCGGCTGCCATATGGTTCATGACGGTTTGCATGTCTTTGTCACCGCGCCCGGACAGGCACACGACCATCAGGTGGTCGTCGCGCAGGTTGGTTGCCCGCTTCATGGCTTCGGCCAGTGCGTGAGCGGTTTCCAGTGCCGGGATGATGCCTTCGAGCAGGCAGCATTGATGGAAGGCATCCAGCGCTTCGTCATCGGTGATGCTGACGTACTCGACGCGTTTCACTTCGTGCAGGAAGGCGTGCTCAGGGCCGATACCCGGATAGTCCAGGCCTGCAGAGATCGAGTGCGCATCGGTGATCTGTCCGTCGCCGTCCTGCAGCAGGTAGGTACGGTTGCCGTGCAGCACGCCCGGTACGCCGCCGTTCAGGCTGGCCGCGTGCTTGTCGGTGCTGACGCCGTGACCGCCCGCTTCAACGCCGATGATTTCCACGCTGGCGTCATCCAGGAACGGATGGAACAGGCCCATGGCGTTGGAACCGCCGCCGACACAGGCGACCAGGCTGTCCGGCAGACGACCTTCCTTCTCCAGCATCTGCTCTTTGGTTTCCTTGCCGATGATGGCCTGGAAGTCACGGACCATCGCTGGGTAAGGGTGCGGGCCTGCCACGGTGCCGATCAGGTAGAAGGTGTCGTCGACGTTGGTCACCCAGTCACGCAGCGCTTCGTTCATCGCATCTTTCAGGGTGCCGGTGCCGGAAGTGACCGGCACGATTTCAGCGCCCAGCAGCTTCATGCGGAACACGTTGGCCTGTTGACGCTCAATGTCGGTCGCGCCCATGTAGATCACACAAGGCAAGCCAAAACGAGCCGCGACGGTAGCGGTAGCAACGCCGTGCATGCCCGCGCCGGTTTCCGCGATCAGGCGTTTTTTGCCCATGCGCTTGGCCAGCAATACCTGGCCGATGCAGTTGTTGATCTTGTGCGCGCCGGTGTGATTGAGCTCTTCACGCTTGAAGTAGATTTTCGCGCCGCCACAGAACTCGGTCAGGCGCTCGGCGAAGTACAGCGGGTTTGGACGGCCCACGTAATCGCGCTGGAAGTAGGCCATTTCCTTGGCGAACTCCGGGTCGGCCTTGGCGGCTTCGTACTCGCGGTTGAGGTCTAGCACCAGCGGCATCAGGGTTTCAGCCACGTAGCGGCCGCCGAATGAGCCGAACAGGCCGTTGGCGTCGGGGCCGCTGCGGAAGTTGGTCTGGGTCATGAAGTGCTCCAGTTGCAGTATTGGGCGAATGGGTTGAGCCGTATTGGCAATGGGTCCACTTTAACCAGCGCACGGCTGGATGAAAACCGATAAGATCGCTGCAACCTGTCAGGAAAACTCACAGATCATGAGCCGCGACCTTCCTCCCCTCAACGCCCTGCGTGCCTTCGAAAGTACCGCCCGACTTGGCAGCGTCAGTCAGGCCGCTGAACAGCTGAACGTGACCCACGGTGCTGTCAGTCGCCAATTGAAAGTGCTTGAAGAACAGTTGGGTGTAAGCCTGTTCAACAAGGACGGGCGAGGCTTGAAACTCACAGATGCAGGCATTCGGTTACGCGATGTGAGTGGCGAAGCATTCGACCGGCTGCGCGGCGTGTGTGCAGAACTGAGCAAGGGCAGCGCAGACGCGCCATTCGTGTTGGGGTGTTCCGGCAGCCTGCTGGCGCGCTGGTTCATACCGCGTTTGAGCCGCCTTAATGCCGAGTTGCCGGACCTGCGCCTGCACCTGTCGGCAGGTGAAGGCGACCTTGATCCGCGCCGGCCCGGCCTGGATGCATTGCTGATATTCGCCGAGCCGCCGTGGCCTGCAGACATGCAGGTATTCGAACTGGCAAGCGAGCGGATCGGACCGGTATTGAGCCCACGCTTCGCGCGATTCGAGCGTTTGTGCGATGCACCTGCCGAGACGTTGCTGGAAGAATCGTTGCTGCAAACCACATCGCGTCCGCAGGCGTGGCCAAGCTGGGCGCAGCAGAACGGTATCGACCCGCAGTCATTGCGTTACGGGCAGGGTTTCGAGCATTTGTATTATTTGCTGGAGGCGGCCGTGGCGGGCCTTGGCATTGCAATTGCGCCCGAGCCTCTGGTCATCGATGACCTGAAGGCCGGTCGCCTGGCTGCGCCTTGGGGGTTCAGTGAAACCCCGGCGCAGCTGGCGCTTTGGGTACCCAGACGTGCGGCCGATGGACGGGCGCAGCAGCTTGCTCAGTGGTTAAAAAATGAGCTGAAGCGGTCCGGGGAACCGATCAAAAACTGATCAGTTACCGCGCTTGAACAGCATGTAGGCAGCGATCAGGCCAATGGCACCTACCGCAACACCAGCGGTGGTCCAAGGGTGTTCCTGAGCGTAATCACGGGTTGCCAGTGCGTTTTCGCGGGTTTTCTCTTTAACGTCTTCGTAGACATCGCTGAGCAGGCTGCGCGAATGGCTCAGTGCGCTTTCAGCGTTGGCTTTCAGATTTTTCAGTGTCTTGCGCGACTCGTCGGTAGCGTCGGCTTTCAGGCCCTCGAGGGACTTCAGGAGGCTCTCGATTTCAGCTTCCATACTCTGCAACGAGGCTTTGCGAAGTGACGTAGTAGCCATGGTGTTTCTCCTGCAATGATGAGTGGGCGTGTTGTTTCCGACTCCGGGCTTTTTGGAAAGTGCGATGGGATTTTTGCAAAGGTCTGAACTTTTGCGCGCCTTCTCCTGACAGAAGCAGGGAGCGCGCTCTATATCGCGTCTTTTTCAGACCTCAGGAGAACTGCCATGTCGGATCATCACACGTACAAGAAAGTTGAAATCGTAGGCTCTTCCACGACCACAATCGAAGACGCCATCAACAACGCCCTGGCCGAAGCCAGCAAAAGCCTCGACCTGATGGAATGGTTTGAAGTGACCGAAACCCGCGGCCATATCGAAAACGGCAAAGTCGCGCATTTCCAGGTCACCTTGAAAGTCGGCTTCCGCATTACCAATAGCTGATGCCCTTCTGAACCTTTCGGCTGGCCGATTGCCATAACCTGCGCTACACACTCAGATATGGCCACACGGTTGATGTGTGGGCGTGGGGGTTTTCAATGGGCGCCTGTTCCGATGGCGTCTTCATTTGGCCGGACGAGAGGGATTACCCATGAAGAAGTTTTTGTTGGCTGTAGGCTTGCTGAGCATTGCAGGCACTGCCCTCGCGGCAGGCAAGCCATGTGAAGAGTTGAAAAGTGAAATCGACGCCAGACTCCAGGCGAAGGGCGTAACGTCCTACACGCTGGAAGTGGTCGAGAAAGGCAGCGCGGCCGACAAAGAAGTCGTCGGCACCTGCGAAGGCGGCACCAAGGAAATCGTTTACCAGCGCGGTTGATTGCCAGCCGGGCCTGACTTCGGTCGGTTCGCCCGGTTAATCCCGTTTGCAGGTTTCACGAACAGCATCGCCCCGGACTGTCATCCAGTCCGGGGCGATGCTGTTTTTGAAGCCCGCGTTGTTACCCGAAAGGTTGCTATCAGCCTTGTGCGACCTGCGCCAGAATCTCGTAGGACCGCAGCCTGTCCTCGTGCTCATACATGTCGCACGTGAAGATCAGTTCATCGGCATCGGTCTGTTCAAGCAGCACATCCAGTTTGGCGCGGATCTTGTCCGGGCCGCCAACCATCGCCAGCCCCAGGAAGCTCGCCACCGCTTCACGTTCATGCGGCAGCCACAGGCCGTCCATGGATTCGACCGGTGGGCGCTGCATCAGACTGTGCCCGCGCATCAGCGCCAGGATGCGCTGGTAAACAGATGTCGCGAGGTATTCGGCGTGCTCGTCGGTGTCTGCCGCGGACAGCGGGACGCCGAGCATCACGTAGGGTTTGTCGAGCACGGCCGATGGCTGGAAGTGATTGCGGTACACGCGAATCGCCTCATGCATGTAACGCGGCGCAAAATGCGACGCGAAGGCATACGGCAAACCGCGCATGCCTGCCAGTTGAGCACTGAACAGGCTCGAGCCCAGTAGCCAGATCGGCACGTTGGTGTCTGAGCCAGGAACAGCGATCACTTTTTGATCAGGCGTACGCGGCCCCAGATATTCCATCAGCTCGGTGACGTCATCCGGAAAATCTTCGGCGCTGCCGGAGCGTTCGCGGCGCAAGGCGCGAGCGGTCATCTGATCGGAACCCGGCGCGCGACCCAGCCCCAGATCAATCCGACCGGGATACAGGCTGGCCAGCGTGCCGAACTGCTCGGCAACCACCAGTGGTGCATGGTTGGGCAGCATGATTCCGCCAGCCCCGACACGAATGGTCGACGTGCCGCCTGCCAGGTAGGCGAGCAGCACCGAGGTCGCTGAACTGGCGATGCCGTCCATGTTGTGGTGCTCGGCCACCCAGAAGCGGTTGTAACCCAGCTTTTCAACATGCTGGGCAAGGTTGAGCGAGTTGCGCAGGGAATCGGCGGGCCCTTTGTCGTGGCGCACCGGCACCAGATCAAGGGTGGAAATTTTTACATCTGCCAGACGTTTCATAGGCCGGGGTAGCTCCTCAAATTGTGATGGGCTGGCTGCTAGAGCTGCCCACGATGAAACAGCAGTGCGGGCGCAAGTCTGGCTTTTCAATGGCAGGTGGATAAAAACCTACTTAAACGCTTGGTCTTTCCGACGGTTGAACTTTCCAGAGTCGTCCATCCTCAGAACCTTGTAACAGCATCGATCCAAATTCATTCCAAGAAGGAGCCACCATGAGCATCGTCAAGAAAGCATCCGCCCACTGGGAAGGTGATCTGAAAAGCGGTATCGGCAGCATTTCCACGGAAACCGGCGTGTTGCGTGAAGCGCCTTACGGCTTCAACGCTCGTTTTGAAGGCGGTAAAGGCACCAACCCCGAAGAATTGATCGGCGCGGCCCACGCAGGCTGCTTCTCGATGGCATTGTCCATGATTCTCGGAGAAGCGGGCCTTAAGGCTGAAAGCATTGATACCGACGCCAAGGTTTCTCTGGATCAGGTCGATGGCGGCTTCTCGATTACTGCCGTGCACCTGACCCTCAAGGCCAAGGTACCAGGCGCTACACAGCAGCAGTTCGACGAACTGACTAACAAGGCCAAAGAAGGCTGCCCGGTTTCCAAGGTATTGAACGCCAAGATCACTCTGGACGCTACGTTGTTGAGCTGATTCACAGCGAGCTTTGCGGGAGCGCCTTGTGCGCTCCTTCATCTCCTGTATAAAGCTGGCTTGCTTCATCGGTCATGCGTTCATTGGCGCATGGTTTGATTTTGATCAGGAGTCGAGCATGAAACGTTTTATTCTGGCAGTGACCTGTACCTTGCTGGCGACCAGCGCCTTGGCGGCACCGAAATCCTGTGAAGAACTCAAGGATGAAATCGAAGCCAAGATCCAGGCCAACAACGTCACGTCCTACACGCTGGAAATTGTTAGCAACGAAGAGGCTTCCGATCCCAGCATGATCGTCGGCAGCTGCGACAACGGTACGAAAAAAATCATCTACCAGCTCAACGGTCGCTGATCAGATGCAGTGCACCCCGCCCTCTTCTTCCTCCTCGGCCACCACCTTGCGCTCTGCATCGTAAAGCCAGGCATCGACACTGTTCGCCAGTGAGCGTACCTCCAGCACATAACGCTGCCCGGCAGCGAAGTGGTCGTAACGAACACTGACGTAACACGTGATCTCGGTGTACTCGTCGCCGATCATCCCCATGCCGCCCGACCGGTACTCATAGTCATAACGCACTTGTAACTCATGGCTGCCCGGCGTCACCTGAAAATAGCGCCCGTCGTAGGTGTTCTTACCATCCAGCTTGTCCGCCATGATCAGTTGGCCGGTGGTAGTGCGCATGTCGACCCACGCCATGTCCGGGTTGACCGCAGGCAAGGGACCTGCGCATCCGGCGAGGATGGATAGAGTAAATGCGATTGGCGGTATCAGAAGACGGAATGGCACGGAGGTTGTACCTCTGTTTAAAAAGGTTTAGTGGCAACCGTTGACATGACCTGCTGTTGGCCATTCATCCAGTCTGCAGAAACTGCGCAGCGTGTTTCGGTCAAGCGTTGGATAACGGCAAAATCGCTTCTCAGGTTTCGTGAAAAGATTGGTTCATGATGAGCAATTCGATTTCGAAGCAATCGGATTTGTTCGAGATCAGCCGCGATCTTTGCTCGGTGGGCAGATACAGTGAAGCACTTTTCGAGGTTTGGAAAAAAGCGGTATAGATAAGGAGTCCAGATACGGCCTTCAAACCGTTTTGTGAACATTTTTTCCCAAAAGACGAATTTCAACTCTGCGATAACGGCGCCGGTTGTGCCACATTTCTGTCCGGCTCTTGCAAGCTCTTGTTTTGGCTAGAAAACCGGGCCTGTAACATTCGGCAAGCTCTGTTCGAAACCAGGGCTCCAAGGCCATCGGGGGCCGTAGACCGAAGCGATTGCGTCTGCAACACCGTTACGAACAATTACCTCGCACAGATGTAAAGGCGTAAGGAACGCTGCAGAGACGAGGGCGTTCCAGGCATATAAAGTAATGGCCTCATCAAGACCTCGGCCCACAGCAAGCGCTGCATTTTCATAGGTTGAAATCCGGGCAGAAGAAATGGACAGTCTGATTGCTTTTGCAACTTCTAGAGTCGACATTGACGACAACTGCGAATTTCCTTATTTCCTTATAGTCAGCTCACTTGCCGAGGGCCTAGCTGGCTTATGCCTCCTCCCACGGACAGATGATACAGCAATACCCAAAGCCCACCCATATGGTGGGCTTTTTGTTGTGTGCGGTAATGAGCGCAGCCCTCACTGAGGAGTGGGATATGCGGTGTCTGAACGAAGCTCTTGCCCGCAGAGCCCCAGTCAATGGCTTGGCCCCATGGTGTGCTCCGAAGTACCTCATAAACTGGAGTTCAGCTTTCGCGAGCTTCTGACGGATCGCGATTGGCGATCAGCCTTGGCTCACCAAAGCGCCACCACTCACCCATTACCAAACATCTGCCACAACGACGCCCCCACTCCAGTAATGCTTTCCCCGGCGATCAGCCCCGCTGCCGCAGTAATCGCGAAGCGCTCGGTAAGGCTCGCCCAGCGACAGCTCACTAGCCACGTGAGCACCGCGCCAAGGGCCATCATCAACGACACCGAAGCCGGCAAGACAAACGCCAGGCCCAGCGCAGCAGCGCTCGGCAAGTAACGGGCGCGACTCGCGGGCAACGTGCTGTCGAGAACCCCCAGCAGCAGGCCCGCCAGGCCTGCGATAAAGATGGCCCAACGGATGCTCGTCGATAACGAGTTCAGCCCGTGGGTCAGGGTTTGCGCCACAGCCTTCCAGGTGGCCACCGCCGGGGCTGGCCACTCTTCGGTGAGCAGCATGCTTTGCGGGTCTGGAATCAGCGCCATATAAGCCAGCACCCCGACGATACTGCCGACGAAAATTCCCAGCGTCTGCGCGACCAACTGCTTGCGTGGCGTGGCCCCGATCGCCTTGCCCACCTTGAAGTCGTTCATCAGATCGGTGCATTGCCCGGCCGAACCGCCAGCCGTATTGGCGCTCATCAGATTGATCGTCACCTGCCCTGGCGCGACGATGCCGAAGCTTAGTTGCGATAACTGCCCGATTGCACCAATAGGCGGAATGCCCGTCGCACCAACCACCCTCGCGGCCACCGCTGCCAGGCAAATGGCCAGAGGAATGGTCAACAGTGCCATCCACAGATTGGTGCCGAACAACAGCGCCTGCAGGCTCACCACCAGAATGATCGACAACAGCAGACCGAGTGCAGGCCCCGCCTTGGGCACGGCCCAGATCTTCCCGCTGTTCGCTTTGGTGGACCTGTGCAATCCGCATAAACGAATTGCGAGCGACGCCAGCGTCGAGCAGACCATCAAACTCACACCCGGCCACAGCAACCACTCCACCAGCGCCGCGAACTGCGGGCCACTGCTGCCGGCCGGTAACGTCACCAGCCCTTGCGCCAATAACCACGGCGCCAGCCCGCCCCACGCCAGCAAGGCACCGAGCAACAGCGTCACCCCCACGCGAATGCCGATGATTGCACCGAACCCCACCAATAACAGCGAAGGGTCTGCGGTAAACGTCAAACGCTCCAGCTGCGCACTCGGCGACCAGCGCGGGAACGCTCATACAAACGTATCGACCCACTTCGCCAAGCCGGACAGCAACGCAGCACTGAGTAACACCTTCAACCACGTCGCCGCGTCCCGGCCGTGGTTTTAGATGTGCAGCAGCGTCTCCAGCGTCGCCATGCCCTCGGGGAACTTCAGCGATGTGTCATTGAGCAACGAAGGCCGCAAATACCACGCAATCCAGATTCCCAGGAAACTCACCGAAAACACCCACGCCATCATCGGAATCGCATCCAGCTGCTGCCCCGTCAACAAGGTATAAGCCGGAATCGGCGCCACCAACCCACCGGAAATAATCGACGCCGCCGCCGACGCTACCGTTTGATTGATATTGCTCTCATGCAACGTCCACGGCGGCTGGTGGGGCGAGCGTTTGGCCAACCTCTGCCAGATGGCGTAACCAATCAGCAGCGCAATGATCGACATGTTGAACGACCAGCCGATCTTCAGGCCTGCGTAGACATTGGAAGGTGTTAGCAGAATGCCCAGAACGATGCCGGTGATGACGGCACGCAGGCTGAGTTCGCGCTGGACCGGGGGGATTTGCGGGGTTGGGGCTGTAGGCATGCGGAGTCCTTTCGGCGGTTGGCGTTGAGGGGCTTATGTAGAAGGGAGTGTTGAGGTATGGGAAGGTTCAGGCTCGACCCCATGCACGTACTACAACGCCGGGCATGCTAAAGCTAAGGCGCGCGATAAATTGACTAGTCAAGTTTACTGAATAAATACCAGTTAATAGTAAAAGATCACAGCTCTACGAGCTAAAAAGTAGAGTGGCAGGCATACTGTTCCCTGGCCAAACTCGTAATAGTGAGAAAAAACCAATTAACTATGGGGCGCTGCCCATGCAGGGTATAGCTCGCTTTAGATAATTTGACCTATAAGCCAAACTAATTGGCGCAGAAAAGACAACTATTGAGTTAGTCGGTTGTTTTAAAGTTTTGGTCAAGAATTATTGAGAATAGATTGTCATCTCAAAGTTGCTTCAGTTTGACTAGATGCATAAAAAATTTAATTCTTGGGGGTTTTATGAGCTATAATGTATCTTGCAATATGTAGTTTTAATATGTATAAGGGCGGTGCGTATGAAAGATACAAGTAAGGCCTCACGAGATAATGAAAAAATTAAAGCAGTGCAAGAGCACTTAAAGGTAATAACTGATGAAATGTTAGCTGAGTTAGCTGAGTCAAATGCTAGCTTGGCTAAAAGTGCGCAGGAAATCATGAATTTCCGGACTTCTATAACTGAAGAGACTGCTAGAGGTTCAGTCCTGATGTCCGCAGCTTTTTTAGATGACCGACTCAAAGATTTATTGAAAGCAAGACTGGTGAATAATAATACAATGACTGTTCCAGTGTTTGACGTTAATGGAGCGCTTGGTACATTTTCTTCAAGAATAAATTTTTCATACTTGTTAGGCCTTATTCCTAGGAATGCGGTAACAGACCTTCACAGTATTCGTGGGATAAGAAATATTTTCGCACACAGCGCCTTGCCACTAAAGTTTGAAGATCCTGCTGTGAATAAGCTATGTAGTAAATTGATTTTTCACGGTGTCAAAGATAGATCTCCTCCGGGCGTTAAGTTCAGGCGATCTGTAATGGCCTTGCTGACGTTTATAATTGTTGCTGCTGAGGAAGCGCAGCATATAGAACCTAAGGAGAACTATGATATCCCTGATAGGACTGATACCTACAAAATTGTATCGGCTGTTTACGAAAGTGTAACAGGGGAGGATTATCCAATCAAAAGCCAACATGAATAATCGTATTCTGTGTTTTTTATCCGCTGCTAAAAATTTATGGCAGCGGTGCATGGCTATATTTATTAAAACATACAGTAGTAGGTGAGTGATTTTTTAGGCGCATTAAGTCTGGTCGGGGAACTCGAGTTTTTGTTATTAAATTCGTATGGTCAACAGTGTTTAGTGAGTTTTCATGAGTGTTAATTCAATTCTGGTTAGTAAGTTTCGGTGGTGCTATCTGGTATGTGGATGCAGTAATTATTTAAATTCTTGGTTTGATGGGGTTGGTGGAGAGCTCACAATTGACATGGGGCTGCTTAAGGTAGCAACTCCTTTTCGGTGATAGTATGGATAGAGTTCAGTTGACGGTCGTCAACTCTCAAGAAATCTCGTGGTCAAGAGGTACTACCGAATGCTTTATAGCTCGTTCAAAATTCGTCAACACAGTATTAACTAGCAGGATTATGAGTCGCAGGCAGATAGCACTGTCATTGTGTCTAGCATACGCTTGAATGGGAAAGTCGCACGGTTTCATCTGTAATCACTGATGATCGTAAGGTATAATTTTACGTGGGGCCGGGGCTATTGAGCAGCATCTTCGCGGATAATTAGAGCTGCAAGTTATTTTTACGAGAAGCCGAAAATTTTTACAACGGATAACTTTAAGCACCTGTCCAGTATTTACAGATGATCTTACCCTACTGCGGCAAGCTCGCGCCCATAATCAAGCTAGCCCCAACCGAGCCATCGAGTGCGTTCAGGATAAACCCGCCTATGCCGGCAGGCTTGTAGCGCCTGCGAATGACAATGGGCATTCGGTCCTTAAAGTAGCCGTGCCATCCGGCGACGGCGAATCCATGCAGCCATGTGGTAACCGCCTCCTGCGGTAAACACGGTCGCGAACAGTCCCGTCAGCAGGCTCGCGCCCCATAGCGCACCCTGGTCTTCAATGATCGCGGTGCTGGAGGGGGCTTCGCCGAGGTAGAGCACTGTCACCGGGTCGCCCACCGAATAGCCGAATATAAAGCCGCCTTCGGGGTAGCTGACCGCTTTGCCCGCAGCATCGGTGAAGTCCACTTGAGGGTGGCTGCCGCCCGCATTCAGGGCACTGACATGCCCTTCGGCACGTTGCGCTCGGGCCAGAAAGTTCGTCCGATCAACGGCCAGCCAAAGAGTAAGGTAGAGCAGGCACAGGCCCAGCGGGATGAAAATCAGCGCGCGGGGCAGATCGCCTCGGCCGGAAGTGGGTGTTTTGGTCATGGCAGGTCCCTTGCGTTGTCCGTAGCGCCGGCCATTACAGTGAACCGGCCGGAGTCTGTCAATTGGATACGGTTAACAAGCAGCCAATGCGCCGTTTCATACCCTCACAACACTTGCACACCCGCACACCCGTCCGGCATAACATCACCGTATCCACACCACCAAAGCCCTGCCCTCCATGCCCATACCCTCTGCCTCACGCCTTCATCACCTGTTCGCGCTAACGGCCATTACGCTGCTCGCTGGTTGCTCCAGCGTTTCCTATTATGGTCAGTTGGCTCAAGGCCAGTGGCAGTTGCTGCAGGCGCGTGAGCCGGTGGAAAAGATTATTGCTGACCCGACTCGGGACGCGGGTTTGCGCGAACACTTGGCTCGGTCACAGCTGGCTCGCCGGTTTGCCAGCGAGCATTTGCACCTTCCGGATAACAAGAGCTATCGCCTGTATGCGGATCTGGGTCGTCCTTATGTGGTGTGGAATGTGTTCGCCACCGACGAGTTTTCGCTGGAGCCTGTCACGCATTGTTTTCCGATTGCCGGGTGTGTCGCGTATCGCGGTTATTACAGCCCTGGCGGGGCGCGTGGTGAGGCGGCGTTGCAGCGGCAGGCGGGTAAGGATGTGTATTTGAGTGGTGTGGAAGCCTATTCGACACTGGGCTGGTTCAATGACCCGATTCTCAGTTCGATGATGGGCTGGGGTGACGAGCGTCTGGCCACGCTGATTTTCCATGAACTGGCGCATCAGCGGTTTTATGTGAAAGACGACACCGAGTTCAATGAGTCCTACGCCAGCTTCGTCGAACAGGAAGGTACGCGGCAGTGGCGTGCGGCACGGGGGTTGCCGCCTGAGAGTGTTTCGCAGTCCGCACGGCGTGACCAGTTTATCCGGTTGGTGCTCGATACTCGGGAGCGGCTCAAGGCGTTGTATCGCCAGCCGCTGTCTGCTGAAGTGATGCGCGCGCGCAAGGCTGAAGAGTTTGAGCGGTTGCGCAGTGACTACCGCAAGTTGCGTGATGAGCAATGGGCGGGCGATAAGCGTTTTGATGCCTGGATCAACAGCCCGATGAACAACGCCAAGCTGCTGCCGTTTGGCCTTTATGATCAGTGGGTGCCAGCGTTTGCGGCGTTGTTCAGGCAGGTGAATGGCGATTGGGTGGCGTTTTTCAATGCTGTGGAGAAGTTGGGAGGGATGCCGGTCGAGGCGCGCAAGGCGGCGCTACAGCGGTTGATGCCTTGATGGATTCTCGTTACTACGCTCCGCGTGGTAATGCCTTTCTGGACGCTCTGCGTCCGATCTTGAGTGAGCGGCGCTGTGCAGATTTGTGACGCAGAGCGGCACGGGATGCATTCCTACTCTGGAGCGTAGGAACGATAGTCAGGCCTGATCAAACCCCTCCGCCAGATGCTGATCCTTGAGCTTCACGTAATTAGTGGCGCTGTACGGAAAAAAGGCGATTTCCTTGTCGGTTAATGCACGCACCTGTTTGACCGGGCGGCCGACGTACAGAAAGCCGCTTTCCAGCACTTTACCGGGCGGTACCAGGCTGCCTGCGCCGATGATGACTTCGTCTTCGACAACCGCGCCGTCCATGATCGTCGTGCCCATGCCGACCAGGATGCGGTTGCCGATTGTGCAGCCATGCAGCATGGCCTTGTGGCCGATGGTCACTTCGTCGCCGATCAGCAGCGGGAAACCGTCCGGGTTGAAGGGGCCTGCGTGGGTGATGTGCAGCACGCTGCCGTCCTGCACGCTGGTGCGGGCACCAATGCGGATGCGGTGCATGTCGCCGCGTACCACCGTCAATGGCCAGACGGAGCTGTCGGCACCGATTTCAACATCGCCGATAACCACCGCTGAATGGTCGACAAAGGCCCGTTCGCCGAGGGCCGGGGTGTGTTCCTGAAACTTGCGAATGGCCACGATAGGCTCCTTCTTTGGCAGTGATAGGCGTGCAGAGCGGGTTTGGTTGCTGCGGTCGGCGTCGATTGTAATTAAGATGGCTGGGTGTTTCTTCCAGCCAAGGTGCAAAACCGTGAGCGCGAACAACCCTCTTCTGCAATCGTACGACCTGCCACCCTTTTCGGCGATTCGTGCCGAACATGTCAAACCTGCTATTGAAAAAATTCTGGCGGACAACCGTGCCGCGATTGCCGACATCCTCGCCAAACAGGGGTCGACACCGACCTGGGCCGGGTTGGTGCTGACGATGGACGAATTGAATGACCGCCTGGGCGCGGCATGGAGCCCGGTCAGCCACCTGAATGCCGTGTGCAACAGCGCCGAGCTGCGCGAGGCATACGAGTCGTGCCTGCCCGCATTGAGCGCCTACTCCACCGAGATGGGCCAGAATCGCGCGCTGTTTCAGGCCTATGAAGCGCTGGCCAACGGCCCTGAAGCCGCCACCTTCGACGTCGGTCAGAAGACCATTCTGGAGCAATCGCTGCGCGACTTCCGCCTGTCCGGCATCGATCTGCCGCCTGAACAGCAGAAGCGTTACGCCGAAGTGCAGAGCAAACTGTCGGAGCTGGGCAGCCAGTTTTCCAACCAATTGCTCGATGCCACTCAGGCCTGGACCAAGCTGGTCGCCGATGAGTCCGCCCTCGCCGGACTGACCGATTCTGCCAAACAGCAGATGGCTGCCGCCGCCAAGGCCAAGGATCTGGAAGGCTACCTGATCACGCTGGAATTCCCGAGCTACTACGCGGTGATGACCTACGCCGAAGACCGCGCACTGCGTGAAGAAGTCTATGCGGCATACTGCACTCGCGCGTCGGATCAAGGCCCGAATGCGGGCAAGAACGACAATACCCCTGTCATGGAGCAGATCCTCGACCTGCGTCAGGAACTGGCCCAACTGCTTGGCTACGCGAACTTCGCCGAGCTGAGCCTGGCAACCAAGATGGCTGAGTCCAGCGATCAGGTGCTGAGCTTCCTGCGTGACCTGGCCAAACGCAGCAAGCCTTTCGCGGCCCAGGACCTGGAGCAGCTCAAGGCCTACGCCGCCGAACAGGGCTGCCCGGATCTGCAAAGCTGGGACAGCGGTTTCTACGGCGAGAAGCTGCGCGAACAGCGCTACAGCGTTTCCCAGGAAATCCTGCGCGCCTACTTCCCCATCGATAAAGTGCTTGGCGGCCTGTTCGCCATTGTCCAGCGTCTGTACGGCATCGAGATTGCCGAGCAGAAAGGCTTCGACACCTGGCACCCGGATGTTCGTCTGTTCGAGATCAAGGAAAACGGCCAGCACGTCGGGCGTTTCTTCTTCGATCTGTATGCGCGCGCCAACAAGCGTGGCGGTGCCTGGATGGACGGCGCTCGTGATCGCCGTCGCACGGCTGAAGGCACGCTGCAAAGCCCGGTGGCCAATCTGGTGTGCAACTTCACGCCTGCGGTCGCGGGCAAGCCTGCGCTGCTGACCCACGATGAAGTCACCACGCTGTTCCACGAATTCGGTCATGGCCTGCATCATCTCCTGACCCGCATCGATCATGCCGGCGTATCCGGTATCAACGGCGTGGCCTGGGACGCAGTCGAGTTGCCGAGCCAGTTCATGGAAAACTGGTGCTGGGAGCCCGAAGGCCTGGCGCTGATCTCCGGTCATTACGAAACCGGCGAGCCATTGCCGCAGGACCTGCTGGAGAAAATGCTCGCCGCCAAGAACTTCCAGTCCGGCCTGATGATGGTGCGTCAGCTGGAGTTCTCGCTGTTCGACTTTGAATTGCACGCCACCCACGGCGATGGCCGCAGCGTACTTGAAGTGCTGGAAGGCGTTCGTGATGAAGTGTCGGTCATGCGTCCGCCTGCCTACAACCGCTTCCCGAACAGCTTCGCGCACATCTTCGCAGGCGGCTATGCAGCCGGTTATTACAGCTACAAGTGGGCCGAAGTGCTGTCTGCCGATGCGTTCTCGAAATTCGAGGAAGACGGTGTGCTCAACGCTGAAACCGGCCGTGCCTTCCGCGAAGCCATTCTGGCCCGTGGCGGTTCACAGGCGCCGATGGTGCTGTTCGTCGACTTCCGCGGACGCGAGCCGTCGATTGACGCACTCTTGCGTCACAGTGGCTTGAGTGAGGACGCGGCAGCATGACCGATACACCGGTAATCATTACCAAGAAACGCTTCATTGCCGGGGCTGTTTGCCCGGCATGCAGCGAGCCTGACAAGCTCATGATGTGGAGCGAAAACGACGTGCCGCACCGCGAGTGCGTGGGTTGCGGCTACAGCGATACGCTCAACGAACAAGGTATTTCGATACCGAAGGAGCTGGGTACGCGGGTCAACAAGGTGGTGGTCAAACCGGCAGACCCGAAGGTGCAGGGTGTGCAGTTTTTT
Organism: Pseudomonas sp. ICMP 3272; assembly: GCF_001466905.1. NCBI lineage: Bacteria > Pseudomonadati > Pseudomonadota > Gammaproteobacteria > Pseudomonadales > Pseudomonadaceae > Pseudomonas > Pseudomonas sp. ICMP 3272. The sequence goes on along the minus strand of NZ_LKEK01000119.1, from coordinate 158,654 downwards.
CCGAATCCGAAGTTGAAGAAGCCGGTGGATTTGGGTTGATTGATCCATCGCTAAAAAGGGGCGTATAAAACGCCCCTTTGCGCAAGATAGAGGCTAAGGGTCTTCGCACGCACGGCTTTACTGGCTGGAAATTTTCAGTTTTACAAATGCGTTGACCAGACCCAGAACAAGTTCATTATCTGCCTGGCCAACACCTGCTACTCCGTCGACATCAGCACCGCTTTTAACGGTGTCGTAGGGCTTGCCCAATTCTGGTGTAGTAGCATAAGCCGTATGGGATAGTTCACCTTTTTGAGTAACTAAAATCTTGAGCCCAGGAAGCGTATAGTCGGTGTCTACCGACTTATCAAGGTTCCAGAACTCCACCAAAACCTCAGGAACTCCATCACTTTCAAAATCGTCACTAGAAATTCTGATTTCATAATTAGCCATGTTCTCAATCCTCTTTTATTGATTGAGATGCCAGCACTGCGGACCTTTCCGGCACCTGTAAAAATTAAGGTTTTGCGCCAAGCCTAAGCCGGGCCTTACCAATCCGCCAGCTCAGCCACCTTCTTCCTGAACGCCAACGCCAGAACATGGAGTACTTCCTCATCCCTGCCCAGTTGGCCTCCTATTATTTCGTATCGTCCATGAGGATAAAGTTTTATCAGGGCATGTTCTTGCAGCTCATTGTCCTCATAAAACTCAATGGCTATTACAGGATGGTTATGTCGCTTGGTATCTTCAGCCCACAACCGAATCTCGTACTTGACCATCACCCACCTCGTTCTCAGGTAAATGCGCCAGTACCCGGTAGCCGAGTTGGCGTTTCGCTACACTAGGCCTGACAAGAAAGTGCGTCTACTGGCAGAAGTAACAGGTGGTTGTTTGTACAGGGAGGAACGTATCTAACGGCGGGAGGTAATAATACTTATTAGTCTATTGCGGACACGCAGCAGGCGCCACGTGTCCGTCCAGATATTGAACCCTCAGCCTGCTGCCTGAAGCCTGCGTTTCTCTGCCAGACGACTTCTGCCGTACAGCACCGCAATGGCGGTCAGGGCAATGGCCTGTGCGCTCAGCGAGTACAGGTCAGCATGAATGCCCAGCCAGTCGAACTCGAAGAACGGCACGGGCCTTGTACCGAATATGCCCGCTTCCTGCAGTGCCTTGACGCCATGACCGGCAAACACCACTGACAGCGCGCACAGCAGCGCAGCGTTGATGCCGAAGAACAGCGACAGCGGCAGCTTCGCCGAACCGCGCAGGATGACCCATGCCAGGCCCACGAGCAGCACCAGCGCCGTGGCACCACCCGCCAGCACTGCATCGTGCCCGGCGGGTCCTGCCTGCAACCACAGGGTTTCATAGAACAGGATGACTTCGAACAGCTCGCGATACACCGAGAAGAACGCCAGCACCGCGAAGCCGAAACGACCACCGCCGCCGACCAGACTGCTTTTGACATAGTCCTGCCATGCGGCGGCATGACGACGGTCGTGCATCCACACACCAAGCCAGAGCACCATTACGCTGGCAAACAGCGCGGTGGCACCTTCCAGCAATTCACGCTGTGCGCCGCTGACGTCGATGACATAGGCCGCCAGTGCCCAGGTACCCAGCCCTGCCAGCAGCGCCAGACCCCAGCCGATGTTGACGCTGCGCACCGCAGACTGCTGGCCGGTATTGCGCAGAAACGCCAGAATCGCCGCCAGTACCAGAATCGCTTCCAGTCCTTCACGCAGCAGAATCAACAGGCCCGAAACGTAGCTCAGCGACAGGCTCAGACCATCGCTGCCCAACAGCCCCGCCGATTCCTTGAGCTTGCCTTTGGCCGCTTCCAGCTTTTGGGCAACCTGCGCCAGCGGCAGGCTGTCCTGCAAGGACTGTCGGTAAGCCATCAGGCTTTTTTCAGTGTCCTTGCGCACATTGGCGTCTACGTTATCCAGTGAGCTTTCGACCAGTTCGAAACCTTCCAGATACGCTGCCACCGACAAGTCATAGGCCTGCTCGCGATCACCGCTCTTGTAGGCAGCCAGGCTTTTGTCCAGCGTTACACTGGTGTAATCCAGCAGTTGCGCCGGGCCGCGCTGCACCTGTGGCGGCTGCGCACGCTGGGCACGGAAGGTTGCGCTGGCATCCGGACCTTCGGCTGTCTGAACTTCGGCAGGTGTCTGACGAGCCAGGTCGGCGATGTTGAAGGTCTTGGCCGGGTTGGCAACCGGTTGCGCACTGAAACCGGCGATATAGGTCGCGATGTCCCAGCGTTGGCGGTCGTCCAGTTGATCGGCAAATGCGGGCATGTCGGTCCCGGCGATGCCCAGCCCGGTCGCGTTGTAGAGATCATAAAGGCTCAGGCGATCCAGCCGTGCCGAGTCACGCAGGTTCGAGGGAGGCGGCTCCAGACCGATGCCTGCCGGGCCGTCGCCTGCGCCGCTATCGCCATGACAGACCGAGCAATGCTGAGCGTAAAGTGGCGCACCACGGGCCGGGTCCGGAGTAATGGCCGGGGCCTGGCTGACTTCGTAGGCAAGTGCGAGCTTCGCACTCAACTGCCGCGCCTGACGAGCGACCTGTACACCGTCCTGTCGACTCGCCACGGCGTTTTTCAGCTGCGTGACGGCCTGCTCCAGATCAGCGCGCTCTGCGCGTTGCGGCAGGGCCACGACGAGGCTTTGCAGCGCTGCCAGGTTGTCGACCTGCTGCTGATACTCGGCGGTATTCACGACCTTGCCATCCGCCGCCGTGGCCGGGTAGTCGGCACCCAGATAATCCAGCAGATGCAACGCCTGGGCTGCGCCCTCGACAGGATCAGCCAGCGTGACGCCGCTGCACAGCACCAGTAGCGGCATCAGCAGCCAGGCAAGGAAACGAGAACGGAGGGGCATTGCAGAATCTCGACAGGAATGCGATGCGGTGCATTGTTAACGCCGCAAGAGCACTACTCAAGAGTCGAGGTCTGTTTTTGTTACAGAATCTTACGTTCGGCCTTCATATAGCCTTTGAACAGGACGTTTGCCCGTTCAAAGGCTTGAAGAGGTTGGCAGGTTTACGCTGTACCGCGATGCAGTGTGGCCAGAAACCCCGCCGCCCCTACGAACAGGCTGGCAAACGTACGGTTCAAGCGACGCTGCTGGCGAGGCGTCTTGAGCATGCGCAGCACCTTCGACGCCAGCCCGGTGTAGCCCGCCATCACGATCAGATCGACCACAACCATGGTCGCCGCGATGATGACGTACTGGATGAGCAGCGGAGCAGCCGGTTCGATGAATTGCGGCAAAATCGCCAGCATGAAGATCAGGGCTTTGGGGTTGCTGATATTGACCAGAAAACCGCGGATCACCAGCGTCATCGGTTTGCCTACAGGGCGCACGGCAGACTCGTCGCCAAGGTCAGTAGGCAATGCACGCCATTGCTTGATGCCGAGATAGACCAGGTATGCCACGCCGAACCACTTGATCAGCGTGAAGGCCATCTCGGAAGCTGCCAATACCGCGCCAAGCCCGGCAGCAACAATCGCGATTTGCGCCACCAGGGCAATTTGCAGCCCCAAGGCATTCCAGTAGCCGCGCAGAAAACCGTATTGCAGGCCGCAGGACATCGAGGCGATAGCGCCTGCACCGGGGGAAAGGCTGATAATCCAGCAGGCCGCAAAGAAGCCCAGCCACGTTTCAAGCGCCATCACACACCTCAAGCAAAGTCGAATGCCCGATAAATTAGTGGTTAACGCTTTGGAAGGCTAACTATTTTTAATCCTGCTCGTCAGGCTGCTTAGCAACCACCATCTGTGGAAACAGATCACTGCCACGCCAGCGCCGGACCGACTTCTGGAAAAACTGGCTATTGGGCACCTGAACCAGCGCGCCACCGGCTTCCGGGGTCTCGATCAGGGTAGTGAACATCAGATTGATAGCGACCACGCGACCTTTTACCCCGGGCTTGTCCAGCGTATCGACCAGCTCGACCATGTCACCGATGCGGAACGGGCCGATGGTGAAGATCAAAATGGCGCAGAGCAGGTTCGACAGCACGCTCCACATGGCGAAGAACGCCACCGCCGCGACGGCTACAAAGCCGGACAGTGCCGTCCACAGCACCGTGGCCGAAACTCCGAGGCGGCCGAGGACGAGAACAAACGCGCTGCCCATGATCAACCAGCGCAAGCCGCCACGCACCGGCACCAACAGCTCTGGCGGCAATGGATAGCGCTCGCCCAGACCGGTCAGAAAACCGCCCACGATGCGCTGCAATACATAACCGGCCAACAGGATCAGCAGAATCTGCACACCGATCAGCAACGGTTCAAGCCAGTACGCGGATACCGGCAAGCCCAACATGTCCATCACTTCCCCGCCTCACTCACGACAATGCTTCCAGTTCGGCTTGCATGGACTCCAGCAGTTCCAGTGCCTGCATCCAGGCGTCTTCCAGCTCGGACTCACGTACTTTCAACTTTGCCTGCTCGGCCAGCAGGTCGCGCAGTTTGTCCTTATTGGCCGCCTCGTAGTTGGTGCTGTCCGCCAGCGCTTCTTCGACCTTGGCGAGTTTTTCATTCACCAGCCCAAGGTCACGCTCCAGCTTGTCGGCTTCACGCTTGTGCGGTGCCAGTTGCTGACGCAAGGCCGCTGCCTGCTGACGCTGGGCTTTCTTGTCAGTCTTGTCAGCGTTGACTGGGGTGGTGCTGACCGGCGCGTTGCGCAGGCGGTAATCGGCCAGCCAGCGCGTGTAGTCATCCAGATCACCGTCGAACTCCTGTACGCGACCGTCAGCCACCAGCAGGAAGTCATCGGTGGTGCTCTTGAGCAAGTGCCGATCGTGAGACACCACCAGTACCGCGCCACCGAACTCCTGCAAGGCCATGGTCAGCGCCAGGCGCATCTCCAGGTCCAGGTGGTTGGTCGGTTCATCGAGCAGCAACAGGTTGGGCTTTTCCCAGGCGATCAGCGCCAGCGCCAGACGCGCTTTCTCGCCACCGGAGAAATTCAGCACCGGCTCATCCAGACGCGCGCCACGGAAATCGAAGCCGCCGAGGAAGTCGCGCAGTGTCTGTTCACGTTCAGTCGGTGCCAGACGCTGCAAGTGCAGCAATGGCGTGGCTTTGGCATCCAGTGAGTCAAGCTGATGCTGGGCGAAGTAGCCGACGGTGAGGTTTTCACCTCGAACCAGTCGACCGCTCTGCGGCTGAAGCTCGCCAGCCAGATTTTTGATCAACGTCGACTTGCCCGCGCCGTTGGGGCCCAGCAGGCCGATGCGCGCGCCCGGCGTGAGTTGCAGCTTGACCTTCTCGAGGATGGTCTTGTCGCCGTAACCCAGACGCGCGTCTGACAGATCCAGCAACGGGCTGGAGATCTTGTCGGATTCACGGAAAACGAAGTTGAACGGCGAATCGACGTGCGCGGCGGACAGCTCTTCCATGCGCTCCAGTGCCTTGATCCGGCTTTGTGCCTGACGGGCCTTGGTGGCCTGGGCCTTGAAGCGCGCGATGTACTTTTCCATGTGCGCGCGTTGCGCCTGCTGCTTCTCGTAGGCCTGTTGCTGCTGGGCCAGACGTTCAGCACGAGCGCGCTCGAACGCGCTGTAGCCGCCACGATAGAGGGTGATCTTGCGTTGCTCGACGTGAGCGATGTGATCGACCACAGCGTCCAGAAAATCCCGGTCGTGGGAAATCAGCAGCAAGGTGCCGGGGTAGCTTTTGAGCCAGTCTTCAAGCCATAGAATGGCGTCGAGGTCCAAGTGGTTGGTCGGTTCGTCGAGCAGCAACAGGTCGGACGGGCACATCAGCGCCTGCGCGAGGTTCAGGCGCATACGCCAGCCGCCGGAGAAACTGCCGACCTGACGTTCCATCTGTTCGTTGGTGAAACCCAGCCCGGCCAGCAGCTTGCGCGCCCGCGCGTCTGCGGTATAACCGTCGGCGCTGTCGAGCTCCGAATGCAGACGCGCCTGAGCAGCGCCGTCCTGCGCGGCTTCCGCTTCGGCCAGCAGACGCTGAACCTCGCGCAGGCGCTCGTCGCCGTCGAGCACGTAGTCCACGCCCAGGCGCTCAAGGGTGTCGACCTCCTGACGCATATGCGCGATACGCCAGTCGGCGGGCAGCAGGCAGTCACCGGCGTCGGGCGTCAGCTCGCCACGCAGCAAGGCGAACAGGCTGGATTTACCGGCGCCATTGGCACCGATCAGACCGGCTTTATGGCCGGCGTGCAGAGTCAGCTCGGCGTCTTCTAGCAGACGTTGCGGACCACGCTGTAAGGTAAGGCTTTGAAGTCGAATCATAATGGCGGCGGAGTCTACCAGCTTCGTCCTGAACAGGTGGATCACTATGCCTTCAGCGCTCTGGAGTTTCACCCTCGATTTCTATGCCCGTCCGGGTGTAGAGCAGGCTTGTCTGACGCTGCAGGCCAACGGGGCCAACGTGTGCATGGTGCTTTGCGGGGTCTGGCTCGGCACGCGCGACGTGGCGTGCAATGCGCAGCGGGTGGCGCAAATAAAGCAGTTGGCGACACCTTGGCATGACGATGTCGTGCGTCCGCTACGGGATTTGCGTAACCAATGGCGCAATGCGGCGCTTGAAGATGCCTTGCTGGCTACATTACGGATGAAGGTCAAGGCGCTGGAATTGGAGGCCGAACAGAGCCTGATGATAAAGCTTGAGGCACTGACCGGGGACTGGCCGGCGGGTGAGGCGAGGAATGCAGACGAGTGGCTGCTCGAACTTGCCGAAGGGGATGCAGAAAAAAACCGCGATGCGCTGGATGTGCTGCGCATCGCGGTTGATCTTGCCGTCGACCAGACTTAGGAAGCGCTGGTTGGCGTTGCGCCATTGGCAGGTGTTGCCGGTGCAGCAGATGGCGCGGCAGGTGCAGGCGTCGTCGGCTTGGCAGCGGCAGCAGGCGCTGGCGTAGCCGGTTTGGCGGCGGTCGGCTTCGCTGCTGGCTTGGCCGCAGGTTTGGCGACAGGCTTGGCTGCTGCTTTCACAGGCGCCTTGACTGGTGCTTTGGTCGCGGCCTTCGCGGGCGCTTTCACCGGGGCTTTCGCCGCTGGTTTGGCTACCGGAGTTTTTGTTGCTGCTGGTTTGGCAGCGCTGCTTGCCGTCGTTTTGGCGACAGGTGCCTTGGCCGCAGCCGCTTTGGCAGCCGGCCGGGTGGCAGCAGGTTTAGCCGTAACCGGCTTGGCGGCGGCTGTTTTTGCCGCGGCAGGCTTCGCTGCTGCCGCTGCCCGGGTGGCAGGTTTGGCGGCAGCTTTGACCGGGGCCTTGGTTGCCGCAGGTTTGGCTGCAGGCTTGGCGACCGTCGAAGGCTTGGCAGCAGTTTTGGCGGCAGGCTTGGCAGCGGCCGCTTTCACTGCGGTTTTTGCAGGTGCTTTTGCTGTAGCGGCAGTCGCTGCTTTGGCGGCGGCTTTAGGGGCAGCAGGCTTGGCATTGCGAGTGGTCAGGATCTTGCCGACCGCCTCTTTCACGCGACCGATACCCTGGGCCAGCTTCAGGCTCTCCTGGGCATCGCGCTTGAGGTGCAGAATGTAGGTGCGGGTTTCGGTCTGGCGATCCTTGAGGGCATCGAGCAACTCTTCCAGCTCGGAAACGGCGTCTTTGGCCTTGGCCTGTGCCTTGGATTTTCCGGCGGTGGCAGCGTCCTGCAGTTTGATGCGGGAGTTGTGCAGTTTTTCCTGCGCCTTGCCGCGTTGTTTCTCAAGCTTGGCGAGCAGTTTCTCGGCATCAGCCAAGGCTTGGGAACAGGCGTCTTCCAGATGTTCAAGCAAGCTGCCCGATAATTGTTGGAGCAAATGCAACGGAGTATTTACTGGCTTCTTTTTGGCCGACATGACTTACCTCCTGGGTGACGAAATTGCGGCTCATACTAGGCTTCTGCGCGCATCGCCGCTAGCGCATCTTGACAGCATCCAGGGGGCGCTGTTGCATACTGCAAAAAATGATTGCCTGACACGATGCACAGGCATTGTGAAATTCACTTCGCAAGACTCGTCACTACACGCGCTGGCGCTGGCATAATCGCTGCCTTCCCAGGCCGGAGAGCATTAATGTCGCGCTACCTGTTAACGTCGTTGTTCCTCTTGCTACCCCTGGCTCAAGCTGCCGAAGCACCACCTGCGGCGGCCGATGATGGTCATGATCTCGCCTACAGCCTGGGTGCAAGCCTGGGTGAACGCTTGCATCAGGAAGTCCCTGACCTTGATCTCAAGGCACTTGTCGACGGTCTGAAACAGGCTTATCAGGGCAAGCCGCTGGCACTCAAGCAGGAGCGTATCGACCAGGTCCTGCGTGAGCATGACGCCGCAATCGCGCAGGCCGAGACCGCAGGCACAGACGCGCCTACCGAAGCAGCCCTCAAGGCAGAGCGCACGTTCATGGACAGCGAGAAGGCCAAGCCGGGTGTGAAGGTATTGGCGGACGGGATTCTCATGACCGAGCTGACACCTGGCACGGGGCCCAAACCTGATGCCAATGGCAGGGTTGAAGTGCGCTATGTGGGTCGTTTGCCGGACGGCACGATCTTCGATCAGAGCACCCAGCCGCAATGGTTCCGGCTCGACAGCGTGATCAGCGGCTGGACCAGCGCATTGCAGACGATGCCGACCGGCGCTAAATGGCGACTGGTGATTCCTTCGGATCAAGCCTACGGCGCTGAGGGTGCTGGCGACCTGATCGATCCGTTCACTCCGCTGGTATTTGAAATCGAGCTGATTGCCGTTTCACAGTAAGCGGATGTAAATCCGGAATCCAGAAACGCGAAAGGGTGCAAAAGCACCCTTGGCGGTTTTGTAGCCTCTGCATGCGAGCGGTCACACCTGCGCGGCGATCTCTTCCTTGTGGGAGTTGTGCAGCACTTCAATCAGGCAGTCTTCCAGCTCGAAGCGCTCGTGCAGCAGTTGCCCCAGCTGGTTGAATTCCTTGGCCACCACGGTAGCGTCCGAGCAGTCGCCCTTGTCGCAGCGATCATTGAACGTCAACGCAAACTTGGTAATAACGTCCAGGCGCGGGTAGATCGTGTCAGCCAGCTCAAGCCCACGCTCGTCGTTGAACGCGCGGGCTTCATCACCCAGCTGTTCATAGACCTCAAAGTGTCCGGCCGAGACGTAATCGACAAGAACTCCACAGAAGTTCTGCAAGCCTTCAAGGTCGGCTGCCAAAGCCTGGGGCGTGTCGCCCAGCGCATCGTAGGCTTCGACCAGTTCGAGGCGGCTTTGAAGCCAGCGATCAATCAGCTTATTGACTCCGCCCCAGCGTTCCTGAGCATTCTGACAACTTTCCAGCATGGTCTTCTCTCTTCCCTTCAGGGGCATGCAGTCCTGGGCCGGTCCTGGCGGTTAGCCTGTACCTGGCCTGATAGATGCGCCAGGACAGCATATTTCCAGTGACGCGTGCGGGCCAGATTATGCCCGCTCGACAAGGCCTTCAAGGTACGCAGGAGATAAAGTTCATACAAGCGTTTAATACCTGGCCCGATCTTTGGTCGCCAGCCAGTGGCTGAATTCGCTGAAAAGAGGATACAGCGGTAACAGCGCAAGGCCGGTAAATGCCAGCAGACTCCACTCCGGCAGGCTTATACCGAACAGGGTCCAGGTGATTTCTGCGCAAAACATTGCATCGCTTCGCAGCCGGTCAATGCACATGTCCAGTGAGAGCAGGCTTAACAGATGCTCCAGTCTGGTAATGAAAGGTATCAATTGATCTGCCGAGGCGGTTTGCAGCCATACCTGAGCGCCTGCCGTAACAAGCCCTGTCAGCGCGATCAGCAGAAAGCCCAGGCTGTAGCGCCGCATGCCTGTCGGGCCGGGAGCGTGGCAGGCAGCGCACAATGCCAACACACCGCAGGCGATGATTGCCGCGCGTTGTATCAGGCAAAGGACGCAAGGGTCGAGGCCGAAGGTTTGCTGCAGATAAAAGGCGGTGCCAATGATTGATGCACAGGCCAGCGATGCCAAGAAAAACAGGAAGCGTGTGCGAGCCAGATACATGGCAAATCCGTAACAAAGGACGAGGCGATTACGGTAGAGGAAAGGGTGCGGCGCATTCAAGGTGGCGGCGTGCGGATACTTCGCTGTTTATCTGGGAAAACAAACACACTACTACGTGGTTCTTTTACACATCGGCGTAGGAAGATTCTCACGCACTGGTTTCTGCTGTCGCCGAGACAGCATGGAGAGCCCTCTCACGGGGCTCTCCGACAGCTTTATGCTTTGGTCAGCGTAGGCACAGGGCGCGACAGGAAGCGCTCGTCGAGCAGGCCCAGGCCTTCCTGAAACAGCGTATTGCTGCGATCCGTCTCACCCAGTTGGGCCAGCAGACGAGCCAGCTCTGCGCAGGTCTCGGGGTTGCGTTCCAGACGCAGGCTGCTCTCCAGATAATCCCGCGCCTTGCCCCACAGTCGGCCTTGCAGGCAGATACGCCCCAGGCTCAGCAACAGGCTTGGATCGGCAGGATGGTGCTTGAGCCAGCCTTCTGCCGTTTGCAGTTGTTTCAGCGGATCGCTGCCGCGCACCAGGCCATACAGACGCGCCAGATGGCTGTTGTATTCGCGCTTGAGGGCGCTACGCAGCACTTCTTCAGCCTGTGCTTCGGCGCCCAGACGACGCAATTGATCGGCATACGCCAGCACCAGTTGCGGCTCCTGACGCTGTGCGGAGGCGAGTCCTTGCCAGGCGCTTTCCAGCGATGGCAGCCCGGTGGGTGAGCCTTCGATACCATCGCGGTACGCCGCCAGGGTCAGGTTCTCGCCCCAGGCGCGGCGTTCCAGCTCGGCAAGCTCCTTGGCTGGCAGGACCTTGTCCTTGCGCAGCTCCGGCATCAGACGAACAACATCGGACCAGTCGCCACGTTGCTGATACAGACGCTGCAACTGGCGAAGCACCTGAGGGTTATGTGGATGACGCTCTTTCATTGCCAGCAGCGTGGTGAGCGCACCTTCGGTGTCGCCACGATCCTGTTGCAGTTGAGCGTGATTCAGGGCAATTGCCAGTTCGGCTTGTGGCTGACGCTCCAGCGCACGCTCCAGCAAGGCATCGCAGTCTTCGTAACGCCCCTGCTCATTGGCCGCGCGGGCGGCGCCAATGTAGTAAAGCAGTGGATGGGCATCGGCTTCCGCCGCCCGTTGCAGATGACGTTGTGCGCTGGCCCAGCGTCCCTCGGCAAGGTCCATCTGGCCATGCTCGATAGCCAGTTGCACACGGCGACGGCGGTTACGACGCGACCATGGGTTGACCACGCGGCCTGACGTCGTCAGCAGCGTGATGATCAGCCGCAGAAGGGCGATCACCAGCAGAACTGCGACCAGCAGCGCCAGCGTTGCCCACAGGCTCGATTCATAGCGGAAGTTCTGATAGGCGATCAGCACGTAGCCGGAATGCTCGGCGATGGCGACACCAATCAGCGCCGCGGCGGCGATAGCGATGAATAACAGCACATAAAAGCGCTTCATCGGCTGGTCCCCTGTTGCGCCTCGGCTGGCTGGCCCGCGGCATGACGGCGTTCAAGGTAGGCCTGCACCGAGCTAAGGCTCTGCGCCAGATCAGGGGTTTTGACCGATACGGGCTGTTTGGCCAGAGCCTCAAGCCCTTGGCCGAGCACTTTACTCTGTGGGTCGTCCTGATCGAAGTTGGCCTTCAGAACGCTCTGCGCTTCGGTAATGGCCTTGGTGTAGACCTGCGGCTCACCGTTGAGCGCCGCCCATTGCGCTTGCTCCAGCGCCAGACTCAGGGCAAGGCGCACTTGGGAAAGGCTCTGGCCTGCCAATACCGGGCGGATATTCTTGTCGGCGTTGAAATCGATACGGAAGTAGTGGGAAATTTCGTCCCACCACTGCGTCCACCGGCTTTGTTCAGTCTTGTCGGCGGTCAGACCCAGAAGAGACTCGCCCTTGTCTTCGTATTCAGGTGCCAGCTTATTGAGCTGCTCAGCCTGTTCGCGTAGGGCGGCCAGTTGCAGGAACAGTCCGGTGCGGTCTGGCTGCTCAACGCTGCGCAAGGCGGCAAGGCTCTTGGCCAGTTGCTCGCGGGCGGCAAAGGAGCCGGGATCGTCCTGCTCACGCAGAATTTCGTCGGCACCCTGAACCAGCGCCTGAGCACTGTTGATGTCCTGCAGTGCTGAAAGACGCAGGCTGGCCAGACGCAGCAGATGCTCGGCCTCGGCCAGGCGCCAGTCCTTGCGGCTCGCGCCCAGCACGGTTTCGAGTCGCTGGCTGAGACGCTGCTGATCGCCCTGCAATTGCGCGACCAGACGTCTGCTGTCTGCCAACTGATCGGCAGGCGGGAATTGCGCGAGGCGTGCGCTCAGTTGCTGATCATTCTGAGCCAGTACCAGCGTCTGCTCGGCGATGTCTTCAACCTGGCCGCGCTGCTGCTGGTGGCCGGCTTGCAGCATGCGCAGTTGCCAGACCCCCCAGCCTGCGACCGCGACACCCGCGATACCCAGCAGCAAGGCCAGGAATACCAGGCCACTGCTGCGGCTGCCGGTGCGCTCGGCACGTACTGGGTCAGGCTTGGGTGCAGGCGTTTTCAACACCGATTCATCGTCTTTAGGCAAGGCTGTTTCGCTCACGTATCCCATCCTTTGCATTTTGGCGTAATAGCGTAAACGACAATTGTCGATCATTACGCCTTGACGGCAGGCTGAGGTTGATCCCGCAACGCTGCCAGCAATGCCGTGGCGCTGGCGCCACGACAATCAATAACGGTCCGGGCTCCAGCTGCCTGCGCAATGCTGGCAACCCGGGGGCTTGGTACGAACAGTGGCAAATCGGCCAGGTCCGGCCATGAATCACCCGCCAGCTGAAGCAAATGTTCAAAACCCTGCCCACTGCTGACCACCAGCCCGTTCAAGCGTTCCACCGCAACACGTTGCGGCAGGGCGTCGGGGGCATGCTGCGGCAGGTAGCGACGATACAACGGCAGGTAATCAACTCCCACCCCCAACTCGCGCAATTGCTCGGCCAACAGTTCGCGTCCTTCGTCACCGCGCATGATCAGCACACGGCTTCCCGGTACGGCAATCGCCTGTTTCAGGCGCGGCAGCTCAAGCAAGGCTTCGCTGTCATCGCCCTGCTCCGGCCAGCTCGCATCGAGCCCGTAATCAAGCAGTATCTGCCCGGTTGCTGAACCCACACTGAACCAGGGTTGCATGGGTGGCTGTGGCCACACTTCGTCGATCAGCTCGATGGCCAGCCGCGCCGCAGGTTTGCTGACCACGATCACTGCACAATAATTGAGCAGCTCGAAAATGATCGAACGCTGTGCAGGCGTCAAGGGCAATGGCTCTGTCTCGAGCAAAGGCAGGCTGCTGCTGAAGATACCGGCCTCGGCCAGCACGTTCGCCAGCGCTGCCGATTCTTCGGCCGGGCGGGTCAGCAACAGGCGCCAGGTGTTCATTCGTTGTTGGCCTCGCCATACACCGCTTTCAGAATGTCCGCGGCACCCTGCGCCAGCAATGCTTCGGCCACCTGTACACCCAGCGCCTGGGCGGATGTCTGTGGTGCGCGGGCTTCGGCGTGCAGCAATACACTCCCGGACGGGTCGCCCACCAGCCCGCGCAACCAGACGTCATCGCCTTCCAGCACGGCATAACAGGCGATAGGCACCTGGCAACCACCGTTGAGGTGCTTGTTCAGCGAGCGTTCGGCAATCACGCGCACGGCGGTGTCTTCGTGATGCAGAGGGGCAAGCAAGGCATGAATTTCGGCATCAACGCTGCGGCATTCGATACCCACCGCGCCCTGGCCGCCCGCTGGCAGGCTGTCGTCAACGCTGATTGCCGAGGTGATACGATTTTCAAAGCCCAGGCGGATCAGGCCCGCCGCGGCAAGAATGATGGCGTCGTACTCGCCGGCATCGAGCTTGGCCAGGCGCGTATTGACGTTGCCACGCAGGAAGCGGATCTGCAGATCGGGACGACGCGCCAGCAATTGCGCCTGACGGCGCAGGCTGGAGGTGCCGACGATGCTGCCGGCTGGCAGTTCGTCCAGGCTGGCAAAGGTGTTGGACACGAACGCATCGCGTGGGTCTTCACGCTCGCAGATGCAGAACAGGCCCAGGCCTTGTGGAAAATCCATCGGCACGTCTTTCATCGAATGCACGGCGATATCGGCGTTGTCTTCCAGAAGCGCTGTTTCCAGCTCCTTGACGAACAGACCTTTGCCGCCGATTTTCGACAGTGGGGAGTCGAGCAGCTTGTCACCACGACTGACCATGGGCACCAGCGTCACGAGCAGGCCGGGATGAGCCTGTTCGAGACGGGCCTTTACGTATTCTGCCTGCCAGAGTGCCAGCGCACTTTTGCGCGTGGCGATGCGGATTTCGCGAGAGGACATTGAACAATCCGTACTGAGTGAATGCGACGGATAATAACAGCTCAGTCAGGGTGGCTTCAGCGCCGACTGAAAACTTGCGTCAGCCCACTGACTTCGATCACCGAATCGGCCAGTGGCTGAGGGGGCAGGACGGTGCCCCGCAGACAAACCGGAGAACACACAGATCTGAAAACCCGACCAGTTCCGTGACTCGGTTTTGATGCCCAGGCTCCAGAGCGGGGAGCTCTAGAGCTGCTGCATCATCTTGCGTACACCGGCTACATGGCGGCGACTGACGATCAACGCATCGCCATTAAGCCCTCTGAGAAACAGCTGAAAATGCCCCAGCGGCGTGCGCTGCAACCGTTCTATTCGCTCGCGGGCCACCAGTGCATTGCGGTGAATGCGCACGAAACGGTCGCCGAATTCGTCTTCCAGCGCCTTGAGCGGCTCGTCCAGCAGCACTTCGCCACCCTCATGACGCAAGGTCACGTACTTATGATCGGCGATGAAGTAGATAACCTGGTCGAGTGGAATCAGCTCGATACCTTTGCGGGTCCGCGCGCTGATATGGCTGCGCGGGCCCGATCCGCTTTCTGCAGCCGGACGGGTCAACGCCGCCAGTTGCACGCGGTTTGGCCGCTCGGCTTTCCTCAATGCTTCGACGAGGTGCTCGGAGCGCACAGGCTTGACCAGATAGCCGACTGCACTGACCTGGAAAGCTTCCAGGGCGAATTCATCGTGGGCAGTGCAAAACACGACCGCAGGCGGAGCTTCCCGCTCGCACAGGCGCGCTGCAACCTGCAGGCCATCGAGACCCGGCATGCGGATATCGAGCAGCACCACGTCCGGTTTGTGAGTTTCAATCAGCGCCAAGGCTTCTTCACCATTGGAGGCGCTGGGTTCCAGTACTCGATAACCCTCAATCTCATTGACCATGCGGCTCAATCGCTCGCGGGCCAGGGGTTCGTCATCAACGATCAGGACATTCATATAGCTCTGGCTTCCTGCGTGAGTCTCGCACAAGGATAGCGTAGACAGGTGTAGTGACGACCGTCACGGCGCTCCACGCTCAGACTGGCATGCGGGCCAAAAAGTGCCGCAATACGTGCGCCTATATTCGTCAGAGCCTGCTGAGTACCGTTGGAAGTCTGCCGATTGGCAACTTCTTCATAGGGATTACTGACGCTCAATATGAACTCTCCCCCTTCATAGTTCGCTTCGACCGTTACAACGCCCCCCTCGACTCGCGGAGCAATGCCATAAATCAAAGCGTTTTCAAGTAATGGCTGCAAGGTTAGCTGGGGAATCGGCAAGTCATCGGGAATTGCACTCACCCTCCAGTCCAACTGTAGACGCTCGCCAAGACGATATTGCTCAATCGATAAATATCGTTTTGCCAATGCCAGCTCCTCGCCCCACGTTACCAGGCTGCCGGGCTTGGCCAGACTGGCGCGAAACAGGTCTGAAAGGTCGAGTACCGCCTGCTCTGCCTTGACCGGGTTGCTGGCAACCAGGCTGGCAATGCTGTTGAGGGTATTGAACAGAAAGTGCGGGCGGATCCGCGCCTGCAGCGATTCGATCCTGGCGCGCAGCTCGCCTTGTTGCTGCTTGCGCCACTGACTCTGCAGATAGAAATAGCGCAGCATCAGGGCGGACATGATCAACGCGATGGTCGAGTAGCGCAGGTAGCGCTCGACCATCCCGCCGATCGAGATCCGTCCGGTGAGCTGACAGACATCGGTGACGGCTGTGCACAGCAACGTCAGGCCGACCACCAGCAGGCAGCTGAGCATGCCTGCCAGCCCCGGTGTCAGGCGCGCCAGCCAGGGTCGCAAACCACACAGCAGCGCTGCGGAGAGCAGCACGATCCATTGCACGAACAGCGACATCAGCGCCAGACGTACCCAGTCGAAGCCGGTACGCATCGGTTCTACCAGCACCAGAACCAGCACCAGCAGCTCCGCCAGAACGACAAGCACCAGCAATGCCTGCGGCAGGCACAGTTCGGGGAGGAAAAAGTCTTTGCCGGGCACAGGCCGGGCATCGTGTTTCACAGGTTCGATTCGCATGCCTCCAGTCTCTGCCCTGGCCTCGTCAGCGGCAAGCTGTCCGGGGATAAAAATGCATCAACCCTGTTATCATCGCAATCGCCCTTGTGCCAGGTAACGGGCACGCCACTTTCTGTTAGCAACGAGCGAATCCATGAGCACCGACAAGACCAATCAGTCCTGGGGCGGCCGCTTCAGTGAACCCGTCGACGCGTTTGTCGCGCGTTTCACTGCCTCCGTCACCTTCGATCAACGTCTGTATCGCCACGACATCATGGGCTCCATCGCCCACGCCACGATGCTGGCCAAGGTGGGCGTTCTGACCGACGCCGAGCGTGACACCATCGTTGACGGCCTGAACACCATCCAGGCCGAGATCGAGGCCGGCAATTTCGAGTGGCGCGTCGATCTGGAAGACGTGCACATGAACATTGAAGCACGCCTGACCGATCGCATCGGTATCACCGGCAAGAAGCTGCACACTGGCCGTAGCCGCAACGATCAGGTCGCCACCGATATCCGTCTGTGGCTGCGCGACGAAATCGACCTGATCCTGAGCGAAATCACGCGTCTGCAGCAAGGCCTGCTGGGCCAGGCCGAGCGCGAAGCTGAAACCATCATGCCCGGTTTCACCCATTTGCAGACCGCCCAGCCCGTTACATTCGGTCATCATATGCTGGCGTGGTTCGAAATGCTCAGCCGCGACTACGAGCGTCTGGTCGACTGCCGCAAGCGTCTCAACCGCATGCCTCTGGGCAGCGCTGCGCTGGCAGGCACCACCTACCCGATCGACCGCGAACTGACCTGCAAACTGCTGGGCTTCGACGTCGTGGGCGGTAACTCGCTGGACGGCGTATCGGATCGCGACTTCGCTATCGAATTCTGCTCGGCCGCGTCCATCGCGATGATGCACTTGTCGCGCTTCTCCGAAGAGCTGGTGCTCTGGACCAGTGCGCAGTTCCAGTTCATTGATCTGCCGGATCGCTTCTGTACCGGCAGCTCGATCATGCCGCAGAAGAAAAACCCCGATGTGCCTGAGCTGGTACGCGGCAAGAGCGGCCGCGTGTTCGGTGCCCTGATGGGCCTGCTGACCCTGATGAAAGGCCAGCCTCTGGCCTACAACAAGGACAATCAGGAAGACAAGGAACCGCTGTTCGATGCCGCCGACACCCTGCGTGACTCGTTGCGTGCGTTCGCCGACATGATCCCGGCAATCAAACCGAAGCACGCCATCATGCGTGAAGCGGCGCTGCGCGGGTTCTCGACCGCGACCGATCTGGCCGACTATCTGGTCCGTCGTGGTCTGCCGTTCCGTGACTGCCACGAAATCGTCGGCCATGCCGTGAAATATGGTGTGGAAACCGGCAAGGACCTGGCAGAAATGAGCCTGGAAGAACTGCGTCAGTTCAGCAATCAGATCGAGCAGGACGTGTTTGCCGTGCTGACCCTGGAAGGCTCGGTCAACGCCCGTAACCACATCGGCGGCACCGCACCCGAACAGGTCCGCACCGCCGTGGTCCGCGGTCAGGAACTGCTGGCCGGGCGCTGAGTACCCCGCACTCACCCCGGCCCAGCCCCTGATCATCGTTCCCATGCTCCGCGTGGGAATGCCTTTCTGGACGCTCTGCGTCCGATCCTGAAGGTGCGCCGCGGCCCGTGTGTGACGCGGAGCGTCACGAACTGCATGCCAACGCGGAGCATTGGCACGATAGTGTTCTCAAGGTTTTCATCGTTCCCATGCTCCGCGTGGGAATGCCTTTCTGGACGCTCTGCGTCCGATTCTGAAGGTGCGCCGCGGCCCGGATGTGTGACGCGGAGCATTGGCACGATAGTGTTCCTCCGGGCACCTGTCGTTCCTACAACTCTTTCAGCACCTGCCGATTTCCCTCCAGCGCACCCCGCCGCTATCATCGCCGCATCTTGTGAGGGACTTATCCGATGCTCAATGGCCTGTGGCTTGGTTTTTTTGTCGTGGCGACGATTTCCGCGCTGGTGCAGTGGCTGGTGGGCGGCAACGCCGGCATTTTTGCGGCGATGGTCGAAAGTATATTCGCCATGGCCAAACTGTCGGTCGAGGTCATGGTGCTGCTGTTCGGCACACTGACCTTGTGGCTGGGCTTTTTGCGCATCGCCGAGAAGGCCGGCATCGTCGACTGGCTGGCCAAGGTTCTCGGGCCGCTGTTTCTGCGCCTGATGCCGGAAGTGCCGCCCGGCCACCCGGCACTCGGGCTGATCACCCTCAACTTCGCCGCCAACGCGCTGGGTCTCGACAACGCCGCCACGCCTATCGGTCTGAAGGCCATGCGCTCGCTGCAGGAACTCAACCCGAGCAAGACCACCGCCAGTAACGCGCAGATCCTGTTTCTGGTGCTCAACGCCTCCTCGCTGACGCTGCTGCCGGTAACTATCTTCATGTATCGCGCCCAGCAGGGTGCTCCCGACCCTACCCTGGTATTTCTGCCGATTTTGCTGGCCACCAGCGTCTCGACCATCGTCGGCCTGCTGTCGGTCGCGCTCATGCAGCGTCTGCGTCTGTGGGACCCGGTGGTGCTCGCTTACCTGATCCCCGGCGCCCTGCTGCTGGGTACGTTCATGGCCTTTCTCGGCACATTGTCGGCGGCTGCGCTGGCGGGCCTGTCGTCCATTCTGGGTAACCTCACGCTGTTTGGCCTGATCATGATGTTTCTGATCATCGGCTCGCTGCGCAAGGTGCTGGTCTATGAGGCCTTTGTCGAAGGTGCGAAGGAAGGCTTCGACGTCGCCAAAAGCCTGTTGCCTTATCTGGTCGCCATGCTCTGCGCAGTGGGTGTGCTGCGCGCATCCGGCGCGCTGGACTTTGGCCTGGAAGGTATTCGGCATGTGGTGCAGTGGCTGGGGCTGGATACACGCTTCGTCGATGCGTTGCCGACCGCGATGGTCAAACCCTTCTCAGGCAGCGCCGCCCGGGCACTGTTGATCGAAACCATGCAGACCCAAGGCGTCGACAGCTTCGCAGCCTTGGCCGCCGCAACGATTCAGGGCAGCACCGAAACCACGTTCTACGTGCTAGCGGTGTACTTTGGCGCTGTGGGCATTCAGCGCGCTCGCCATGCAGTGGGTTGCGCACTGCTGGCCGAGTTTGCCGGTGTGGTGGCTGCGATCTTCGTCTGCTACTGGTTCTTCGGCGCGACCGCTTCCTGACGGCTCACTGCGCCGGAGCCTGCGGTGCAGATTCAGCAGGTGCCGACTCGGCAGGTGCTGCCTCCTGCTTTTCCTGCTTCGGCTGATCGGCGGGTGCAGACTCAGGTGTGACTTCCTCAGCGGAGTCGCCGCCCGGCTTGAGTTTGATTATCCGGCCTGTAGGTCGTTTCACGGCCGGTTGATCGTTGTCGGTGACGACAAAGCGCAGCACGCCGATCATCTGGCCGTCCTCGGTCAGCACCCTCACCTGCCAACGCCCTGTCACGTCCTCCGGGAAGTTCTGTTTGCGTGTCCAGGCGCGATAGCCTTCCTTGCGGCCGCCGTGGATATCCAGCGCGATGCGGTCCATCTCTTCGCCTTCATGCCACCACACATGGTAGATACGCTCATCCAGACCGCGCGGCGCATTGATGGCGGTGTACGCATACAGGCCGCCGTTGCGCAGCTGTTTGGCGCTGATCAGCGAAATACTGTCGCCCGGTGTGCGGTTCTTGTTATCAAAGTCCGGGCTGACCGCCACTTCGGTCAACCAGAGCGTCGCAGGCGGCACCCAGGAGCGCAGCAACCAGCCCGCCGCGCCGATGGCCAGGATGATGCTGATCACGGCCAGTGCGCTGCGCCAGGTGTTGAGCGGGAAGTTCGACATCAGGCTGGGTGCCGACAGCAGCATCGCCACGCCCAGCGCCAGTTTGTAACTCTCGGCGGTGGTCAGGTGCAGGATGATCGGCAGCGCGGTCAGCAGTGCCGCGAACAGTGTCAGAGTGTGCAACGTCATGAACAGCCAGCGTCTGGGCGCAAGCCACTTGTAGTAGAGAGGGTCGATGATCGAGATCAGCCCGGCGGCGCCGAGCACCGCAGTGAATACCGCCTGACCACTGTTCCAGGTGGTGGTGATGAAAAAGAACGGCAACACGAAAAACAGGCTTTCCTGATGGATCATCTGCGTGCCGTAGCGCAGCAAACCCTGCGGAATCTCGCGGCCCAGCGCCTTGTTGAGCAGCCCGACCATGGTGTTTTCGACCATCAGCCACAGCCAGCTGATCAGCATCACCACGGCAATCCAGGTGGCCAGCCCTGCCTGGCGGTCAACCAGGATAAAACTGGCGATACCTGAAACGAAACCAAACGCCGCAATGAGCCCCGGATAGCGCTGCATCAAGTTGAGCACGGGCGTCACATAGCGGTTCACGTCAAACATTCGGGGGTTCACTCGGTTCTGTTCATACAAAAAACCGCGCAGCGTAACAAGCGCAGCGCGCAGCCAACACCACCAATGCAGTTTGGCGTCAGGATTCTATTTGTTGCGTACACGCCAGCGCCACACGGCCAACAAGGCTATCAGGCCCAGCACCCCGCCAATCAGCCAGTACAGACCGTCATAACTGAACAGAGGTTTTTCAATTCGCATGTAGCCCGGCTGGGCGAGCAGCTGGCGCATGGCCTGGCTGGCTGTCTCCAGCTTCACCGCCTTGATGCGTTTGGCTGGGTCTTCGAAGCGCCCGTTTTCGTAATCATTGAGCGCGCTCCAATAATAGTCGGCCAGTGCACTATTGCCTTGTGTGGCCCACGATTGCCGGTCGATGGCGAGCTGTTGCAAGCGCGCAAATGTAGCGGGCTGCATGCCTTCTTTTTGCAGGCGCTCGACCATACTGCGGATGTCCCGCTCGGCTTCATCGGCATCGTCCCGCTCGACATCGGCGTTCAGGCTCAGAAATCCGACATCGCCGAACACTTCCCGCTCGGCAGAAGGACCGTACGACAAACTGTGTTTCAGACGCAGCTCGGTGTAGAGCGTCCAGTCAAGATAGGCTTTGACCAGCTCCCAGGTTTCGTCGTGCTGGTCGTCGAGCTGTGGCTCGGGGTAGATCAGGTGCAGCTTGACACTCTCGCCTAGTCCGCCGCGCTCAAGCTCGCGTCGCGGCTCGGCTGAACCCGTGCTTTGCGCCAGCGGCGGGTGATCGATCGGGTCGGTGGGTGCCAGTTTGCCGTAAGTGCGCCCCAGATAGGCCGGCAGCAGCTTGTCCAGATCGCCAACCACGATCAGCGTCATGTTATTGGGCGCGTACCAGTTGGCAAATACATCTTCGATATGGCCCAGCTTGATGTCATCCACTTCAGGACGCTCGGCGCATTTGAGGCCCAGCTCCACCGCCAGTTGACTGCTGGCGCTGCGCCCCGAGTCACGCCGGTCGAGCAGGCGCTGCAAATGTGAAAAGTGCCCGCCGTCTTCGCGCTCTACAACGCGTTTGACGCCGTCCAGTCGTGCCTGACTGAGCTCGGTTTTGGTCATGATCTCCAGTAGCAGGTCGAGCACCTTGCGCTGGTTTCGCGCGGGGGCTTCAATCACGAAGGTGGTATCGGCATTGCTGGTGAATGCGTTCCACTCGCCGCCCAGTGCCTGCATGCGCTCTTCCAGACCGCCTTCACCGCTGTCATCAACCCCGCTGAACAGAAGATGTTCCAGCAGATGCGGCAGCTCCTTGTCCTGACAGGGGAAGTCATCGAAACCGATACCTACCACCAGCCGGATGGCGACGTGACCCTTTTCGGAACCGGGCTTGAGAAGGACTTGCAAACCATTGGGCAGCAGATAGCCCTCGACCTGAAGGCGGTCAAGGGCAAACGAAGGGAGTGAACCGAGGAGCAGACAAGCGAACAGCAGGCAACGCATAAAACAGCTTTCCTGGCGGGCCGGTATGTTTAACAGACTTCACCTAGGCCCTTACGTTCATAGTGATCGTCAGGGCTCACTCTCGCTCGACAAGGCCCCGGTGTCGGCCGTTTCCAGTACCACATAAGCGCTGCTGCAAAACAGCGAGTTCAGGCGTTTCATGTCGGCAATCAGTTCCAGGTGCAGCGAACTGGTCTCGATACTCTGCACAACCTTCTGCCGCAGACGGCTGACGTGAGCATGCGCCAGACGGCGTTCCTGGGCTCGAAAACGGCGTTTTTCACGCAGTAATTGACGCGCGCTTTCCTCGTCACCGCTGAGAAACACCGAGAGCCCCAGACGCAGGTTCGACTGCAACTGGATCTGCAGATCGGCGAGTTCTTCCAGGCCGACTTCCGAGAATGAGCGGCGGTGCGAGGTCTTCTGCTGCTGGATCTTGCGCAGCATGCGTTCGATCAGGCCACTGGCCAGTTCCAGATTGATGGTCAGCTCGATGATCTCGGCCCAGCGCCGGTTATCGTGCTCGCCGAGGTCCTCACGCGGCATCTGCGCCAGGTATAGCTTGATCGCGCTGTAGAGCGCTTCCACGTCATCGTTGAGGCGGCGCACTTCCTGAGTAACCGCTGTTTGCGTGCCGCGCAGCACCGCCAGCATCGAGCCCAGCATGCTCTCGATCAAATCGCCCATGCGCAGGGTTTCTCGCACTGCGTTGGCCAGTGCCAGGCTGGGCGTCGACAGTGCGGTCAGGTCCAGATGGCGAGGTTTGGCCAGGCCACCGACCTCGTTCTGCTGCGGCAGCAAGGCCGCGCACAACCGCGCCATCGGGCCAACGGTAGGCAGCATGATCAGGCAGCGCAACGTGTTGTAGATCAGGTGAAAGCCAATCACCAACTCCTGCGGACGAAAGCCCAGCGTGTCGATCCAGGCAACCAGCGGGTCGAGCACCGGAATGATCAGCAACAGGCCGAACAGTTTGTACAGCAGACTGCCCAAGGCGACTTGCCGACCAGCGACGTTCTGCATGCTGGTGCTGAGAAACGCCAGCAGACCGCTGCCGATATTGGCACCGATCACCAGGCCGATCGCCACTGGCAGACCAATGACTTCCGTGCCCGCCAAGGTGGCCGTCAGCAGAACTGCCGCGAGGCTGGAATAGGAGATCAGCGCAAACATGGCACCGACCAGCGCATCCAGCAGAAGGTCGCCGGTCAACGAGGCAAACAGCACCTTGACCCCGGCCGCCTGGGTGATCGGTGCAGCCGCTGCGACGATCAATTGCAGCGCCAGCACGATCAGGCCCAGGCCGATACCGACCCGCCCCAACTGACCGGCACGGGTCTGCTTGCGCGACAGAAAGAACACCACTCCAAGGAAAATCAGCAACGGCGACAGCCACGACAGATCGAACGTCAGCACGCGGGACATCAATGCCGTGCCGACATCGGCGCCGAGCATGATCACCAGCGCCGGTGTCAGCGTCATCAGCCCCTGGCCGACAAATGAGGTCACCAGCATGGCAGTGGCGTTGCTGCTCTGCACCATGGCTGTCACCAGAATGCCGGCGATGAACGCCAGTGGTCGCTTGGACATGTTCTGGCTGAGTAAACGACGAAGTTGTGCACCGTAAACACGAAGGATGCCAGTGCGCACGATATGCGTGCCCCAGATCAGCAGGGCGACGGCAGATAGCAAATCGAGCAGGGTCAGCATGCTGAAAGCCCCCTGAGGTTTGCCCGTTCAGGCGATGAATTGAAAGATGTGCATGTAGCGAGCGGGGAAAGGGTGTAACGCTCTACTAAGCTTTTAGTCGGCTATTAGCCTTGGCGCCAGCATCGCACAGGGTGGGATTCATTGAAATAAAAGTGTCATAAATCCGCACCGCAAATGCAAGATCGAACGCGGGAGCGTCGCACGATGGCTGAAGAGCTTCGGCACGACAGTTGGATTATCGTTCCGCACGCTCCAGCATGGGAATGCCGTTCGTGACGCTCTGCGTCACAAGTCTGCGCCGCACCGCAAATGCAAGACCGGACGCGGAGCGTCGCACGATGGCTGAAGAACTTCGGCACGACAGTTGAGATTATCGTTCCGCACGCTCCAGCGTGGGAATGCCTTTCGTGACGCTCTGCGTCACAAGTCTGCGCCGCACCGCAAACGCAAGACCGGACGCGGAGCGTCCAGAACGGCATGCGACGCGGAGCATCGCACGATGGCTGAAGAGCTTCGGCACGACAGTTGGGATTATCGTTCCGCACGCTCCAGCGTGGGAATGCCGTTCGTGACGCTCTGCGTCATGGATTTACGCCACACCGCTTATTCAGGAGAGGACGCAGAGCGTCCAGAACGGCATACCCACGCGGAGCATGGGTACGATGGTGTTCTTGAGAGCACTTATCGCCCTCCGACGCGGAGCATGGGTACGATAGTGTCAGGCTTCCAGCAGCCATCAACGGAACCGGTCAACCTCGTTACGCAGTTCTGTCGCCAACCCATTCAGCTCCTGAGCGGTGACCGCCAGGTTGGACATCACCTGGCGCTGTTCGCTGTTGGCCATGGCGATGCTTTGCAGGTTGCTGCTGAGCATGGTGGCGGTGCTGCTTTGTTCCTGGGTTGCGGTGGTAATGGCGGCGAACTGGTGACCGGCCGAGCGGCTTTGTTCGTCGATCTGGGCCAGTGCCGAGGCCACTTTGGCGTTAAGCGACAGGCCTTCCTGCATCAGGGTGTTGCCCTGTTGCATGGTGCTGATGGCGTTACCGGTTTCCTGCTGAATGCTGGCGATCATGCCGGAGATTTCGTCCGTCGCTTCACGGGTACGAGAAGCCAGGCTGCGCACTTCATCAGCCACCACGGCAAAGCCGCGGCCTTGTTCACCGGCACGTGCGGCCTCGATGGCGGCGTTGAGTGCCAGCAGGTTGGTCTGGTCGGCAATCGAGGTAATCACCCCGACAATGCTGCCGATCTCCTGCGAGCGCTGGCCCAGTGTGTCGATGACCGTTGCCGTACTGCTCAGCGAGGTTGCGATCTGTTGCAGCGATGAAGACGCCTCGTCCATCGAGGTACGACCAATGCGCGTCTGCTGCGCATTTTCCTGCGCCAGACGTTCGGTATTGCTCATGTTGTCAGCGATGTTCATCGACGTGGCGCTGAACTCCTCGACGGCACCGGCCATGCTGGTGATCTCGCCGGACTGTTGCTCCATGCCCTCGAACGCGCCACCGGACAGGCCGGACAATGCGTGAGCGCGGGTGCTGACTTCCTGCGCTGCAGTACGGATATGCGCGACCATCGACGACAGCGCTTCGCTCATCTTGTTGAAGCTGCCCGACAGCTGCCCGATCTCGTCGTTGCTGGTCACATTCAGGCGGACGCTCAGGTCACCTGCACCCAATGCATCGGCCTGGCGTACCAGTTCGGACAGTGGACGCAGTTTGCTGCGCAGCAGCCAGATCGCGCTGATCACCGCGATCAGCATGGCCAGCACACTGCCGATGGCCAGCTGGGTGCCGACGTTCCAGGTCACTTCACTGATTTCGTCACGCGGCATGCTGGCGATGACGGTCCAGGGGCCACCGGCAAACGGCTGGCCAACGCTGTAGTAGTCGTCATCGCCGTCATCCCAGAACTGCGCCTTGCCCGGTTTGCTGGCAAGGTCGGCAACGGACTTCGCGGCGCCATCCAGGGATTTGACGCCTGCCGGTGGTACCAGCCAGGTGCCCTTGTCGTCGAGCAGTGCCAGCGAGCCGGTAGAGCCGATACGGAAGCTCTTGAGGTTATCGAACTGGGTTTTCTGTGCATCGGTGTAATCGAAGCCTACAAACAACGCCGCAATGATCTTGCCGCTGCTGTCGCGAACCGGGCTGTACTGAGTCATGTAATAGCGATCAAACAACACCGCTTTGCCCACATAGCTCTGACCGGCGATCAAACGCTCGTAGGCTGCGCCCTTGCGATCCAGCACGGTACCGATGGCGCGCGTGCCATCCTGTTTGCTCAGAGAGGTGCTGATACGGACGAAGTCGTCGCCGCTGCGCACGAAAATCGTCGCCACGCCCGCGGTCATCGAGCGGAATTCATCAACCTCGGCAAAATCGTTGTTCAGTGCGGTATCACGCAGAAACAGGCCTGGCGTGGAGGTGCCCGCTACCGTGACCGGTTTGTCGGGTTGCAGGCTCAGGCCACCGGCAAAGCGCTTTTCGAACAGACCACTGAGGCGCTGAGTGCTATCACGCAGGGTGCTGTGGAATGTGCTCAACTGGTCGGCGAGCAATCTGGCTTCGCTCGACATGTGCTCTTCGCGAATGACCAGGTTGGACGCGTCCAGAGACCTTAACGCGAACAGGGTGCTGCCGCTGATAACCACAGCCAGGATCACGGCCAGAGCAATACCGAGTTGCGAGGCAATTCGGGTACGGGGCTTGGACATAGAGACTCCATGCCGAATGATTGGAGTTGCCTGATCCGTGGCTTACCATTCAGCGAACAAATTAATGAGTGTTTTAAGCTGCCTGAACATGCAGTCGTTAAGCAGTGCTTCGGCCACCAGAGTCGTTACTTGAGTAACGGTCGCGACATTAACCAATGATGGCAGTTCAATACTAAACTAATTTTTAATGCAGTACTTCAACTAACGGCAACTCCATAGCGTTGACTTCCGTCTGCAGAAAATCGCTGAGGCGACGCAACCGCTCTGCGCCGGGCCTTGTGCGCGGCCAGACCAGATAATAATTTTCTCCGCTGAATACCGCGGTGCGCCACGGCAGGCTCAGACGGGCCTGCGCCACGTCTTCGGCGACCATAAGTAAGTCGCCCATCGATACGCCGTAACCGCGTGCCGCTGCAATCATTCCCAGCTCAAGCGTATCGAACACCTGCCCGCCTTTGAGCGACACCTGATCGGCCAGCCCCATGCGGTTCAGCCAGGTGCGCCAGTCACGCCGGTCAGGGGTGGGATGCAGCAACTCGGCCTTGGCCAGCCGCTTCACGTCCCATGGCGGGTCCTTCAACAACGTAGGTGCCCCCACCGGAATCAACAGCTCCGGGAACAGCAAGGTGGCTTCCCAGTCCGAGGGGAAATGCCCGTGACTGAGTAAAATCGCGCAGTCGAAAGGCTCCAGAGTAAAGTCCACGGCATCGATATCCATCCAGGCGCTGGTCAGCTGCACCTCGTTGCCTACTTGCAGATGACGGAAGCGACTGAGCCGCGCCAGCAACCAGCGCATGGTCAGCGTCGATGGCGCTTTCATGCGCAGAATGCCTTCGTCGGTCTGCAAGGTGCTGCAGGCTCGCTCAAGCGCCAGAAACCCATCACGCACGCCGGGCAACAGCGCACGCGCTGATTCGGTCAGTTGCAAGTTGCGCCCGTTGCGCTGAAACAAACGACAGGCAAAGTGCTCTTCCAGCGTGCGGATGTGACGGCTTACTGCACTTTGAGTAATCGAAAGCTCCTCGGCCGCTCGTGTGAACGAGGTATGCCGCGCCGCAGCTTCGAACGCCCTTAGTGCATAAAGAGGGGGGAGACTGCGAGGCATATGGCGCTTCCTGCTGGCGATGAGTGGCTACTTTACTGCAAATCGCTTCAGATGAGTTTTACTCATGCAGCGCATCAGGTTTATCGTTTTGTGCTTGCGCGTCCAACCGCCCAGAATAGGCCCTCATCCGAACTCCGCCGTAGAGCACCGCCCACATGCAGCCCGCACTTAAAGAACTCTGGATCATCCTGCGCCTTGCCGGGCCGCTGATTGCATCGCAGATGGCGCACATGCTGATGGTGTTCACCGACACGGTGATGATGGGCAAGATCGGCCCGGAGGCGCTGGCAGGCGGTGGCCTGGGTGCGGCCACGTACAGCTTTGTTTCATTCTTTTGCGTGGGCGTGATGGCTGCGGTCGGCACGCTGGTCGCGATTCGCCATGGCGCTGGTGATACCGAAGGTGCGACGCGCCTGACCCAAGCCGGTCTGTGGCTGGCGTGGGGCATGGCGCTGGTTGCCGCGCTGCTGCTGTGGAACCTCGAGCCCATCCTGTTGCAGTTCGGTCAGGCCGAAGCCAACGTGCATATGGCTGCCCAGTTTCTGATCACCCTGCCCTTTGCCTTGCCTGGCTTGCTCAGCTTCATGGCATTGCGCGGCTTCACCAGCGCACTCGGGCGTGCGGGGCCGGTGATGACCATTAGTCTGGCCGGTGCGGCCGCAAACTTCGTGCTCAATTACGCGATGATTCATCAATGGCTCGGGCTGCCGAATCTGGGGCTGATGGGCATCGGGCTGGTGACCGCGATTGTGACCAACTGCATGGCCCTGGCGCTGGCACTGCATATCAAGCGCCATCCGGCCTACGCGGCGTACCCGATCAGCAAGGGGCTTTCGAAGCTGTCGCGCAGCCATCTGAAAGAACTCTGGCGTCTCGGCCTGCCGATTGGCGGGACCTATGCGGTGGAAGTCGGCCTGTTCACCTTCGCAGCGTTCTGCATGGGGGCAATGGGCAGTACGCAAATGGCCGCGCACCAGATCGCCCTGCAGACAGTGTCCATGGCGTTCATGGTTCCGGTGGGGATGTCCTATGCGGTCACCATGCGTATCGGCCAGCATTATGGCGCGGGCAACCTGGTGATGGTGCGCATGGCCGGTCGTCTGGGCATCGGTTTTGGCGGCTGTGTGATGCTGATGTTCGGGCTGCTGTTCTGGCTGGCACCGAATCGGGTCATCGGTCTGTTTCTGGATATCAACGACCCGGCGTTTGCCGAGATTGTCGTGCTGGCCGCAAAACTGCTGGCCATTGCGGCCCTGTTCGAGTTCTTCGACGGTACTCAGACGATTGCGATGGGGGCGATTCGCGGGCTCAAGGATGCGCGCACCACGTTCCTGATCGGTCTGGGCTGTTACTGGCTGATTGCCGCGCCTGCCGCCTGGTTGCTCGGCTTTTCTACCGATGCCGGTGCTTCAGGCGTCTGGTGGGGGCTGGCGCTGGGTCTGTTCTGCTCGGCCGTGGCGCTGACCTATGCGTTTGAATGGAAGACGGCTCGCCTGTTGCGTCGGGAGGCAGCCGGGTTGGCGGTGCCGGCCTGATCCGGCGCGCCGTCATCCGGAGTTTGATGCACCCGTATTGGCGGCTTCCGAGCGCAGGTAAGCCACCAGATCCGCTATCGGCAGCGGCCTGCTGATCAGATAACCCTGCACCTGGTCGCAGCCGAAATCGCGCAGCAACTCCAGTTGCCCGGCGGTTTCGACGCCCTCGGCGACCACTTCCAGGTTCAGGTTGTGGGCCAGCTTGATCATGGCGTTGACCAGCTTGCGGTTCTCTTCGCGTAGCTCCATCTGCCCGACAAAGCCCATGTCGATCTTGAGCAGCGCGATGGGCAGGCTGTTGAGGTGCATGAACGATGAATAGCCCGTACCGAAATCATCCAGCGAGAAGCGCACACCCAGCCGCCGCATTGCGTCCATGGTCTGCAGGACCTGATCGCTGCGGCGCATGACGGCAGTTTCGGTCAGTTCGAACTCCAGCCAGTGCGCGTCGACGCTGAGCTCCTCAATCAGGCGACTCAGTGTCGGCAACAACTGGCTGTCCTGAAATTGGCGGAACGACAGGTTGATCGCCATATGCAGCGGCGCAAATCCTTGCTCGCGCAGGGCCTGCATGTCACGCAGGGCGCGGAAGATGACCCAGTAGCCGAGCGGCACGATCAGGCCGCTTTGCTCGGCCAATGGCACGAATTCACTGGGCGGCAGCAGCCCGCGCGCCTGGTGGCGCCAGCGTACCAGCGCTTCCAGGCCGACAACGCGCCCGGTCTCCAGGCACAGCCGTGGCTGATAATGCAGCTCCAGTTCATTGCGGCGCAGGGCTCGTCGCAGCTCGCCTTCCAGATCGGCCAGGCTGCGGGCGTTGCGGTTGATGCGCTCGTCGAACAGATGAAAGGTGCAGCCCTGCATGCTCTTGGCCTGGCGCATGGCGATGTGGGCGTGCCACATCAGCGGGTCTGCTTCGGGCCGGGCTTGTGAATGGGCAATGCCCAGGCTGCAACCCAGCAGCAGGCTTTCGCCATCGACCCAGTAGGGTTCGGACAGCACGTCAGTAATTCGCTCGGCCAGTTGCATGGCGCGTGCAGGTGTTGTGCGGGTGTCAATCAACAGGGCGAATTCGTCGCCGCCCAGGCGTGCAAGCTGATCGCCCGCAGCGAGCTGGTTTTTCAGACGTGCCACGACTTGCAGAATCAGTCGGTCACCGGCCTGATGCCCCAGCGAGTCATTGGCGCGGCGGAAATTGTCCAGGTCCAGATGCCCCAGCGCCAGGCTGCCACCCTCGGCCAGACGCTCCGTCAACAGTGCCTGAAAACCCTGACGATTGGCGATGCCGGTCAACGGGTCCTGACCGACCAGACGCCGCAGGCTGTCTTCCAGACGACTGCGCTCGTGGACATAGCGCAGGCAGCGGCGCAGCGCATCGCCGGTCAATGCATCGCGCACCAGCCAGTCACTGACGCCACTCGGTCCGACCAGCGGTTCCTTTTCGAGCAGCACCACGGTGGGTAGCAGGCAGGTTCCAGTTCTGGGCTGCAGGTCGGGCGTTGTCAGCAGCACGGTGCTGCGCTCGTTAGCGTACCCGGCGCTGAAAGCGTCCCAGTTCTCGCCATGCAGAAGTATTACGTTGCTGCCCGGCGCAGTGAGGCAATCACGCAGCAGCGCGTACCAGAAAGGCTCGTGCGCCAATAACAGCAATCGCAAGGGTTCGACAGGTGTAGGCAATCTAACTTCCTAAGTGCAAAGGAAAAACCGGTGGCCGCACTCCCGCTGGAGCGTGACAAATACACGTATCGTTGCGTCGCGGCGCAAATGTAACAAAAACAGAAGAATTAGATAGCGATCACTGTCTGGCTACGATGACCGCTGCACAAACCCGTGGGCCTGTTAAAATGCCCGACCTTTTTTACAGACGACTCTTCATACCGCCATGTCCCGACTCAATCCCCGGCAGCAGGAAGCCGTGAACTACGTCGGCGGCCCTCTTTTGGTGCTCGCCGGTGCCGGTTCCGGCAAGACCAGTGTGATCACCCGCAAGATTGCGCACCTGATCCAGAACTGCGGCATCCGCGCCCAGTACATTGTCGCCATGACCTTTACCAACAAGGCCGCGCGCGAGATGAAGGAGCGCGTCGGTACGCTGCTCCGAGGCGGCGAAGGACGCGGCCTGACGGTCTCGACCTTCCACAACCTGGGTCTGAACATCATCCGCAAGGAACACACGCGGCTGGGCTACAAACCGGGCTTCTCGATCTTCGACGAGACCGACGTCAAGGCCCTGATGACCGACATCATGCAGAAAGAGTATTCGGGCGACGACGGTGTCGACGAAATCAAGAACATGATCGGCTCGTGGAAAAACGACCTCATCCTGCCTGCCGACGCGCTGGAAAACGCCCGCAACCCCAAGGAACAGACCGCCGCCATCGTCTACACCCACTACCAGCGCACGCTCAAGGCGTATAACGCGGTGGACTTCGATGATCTAATTCTGCTGCCGGTCAAGCTGTTCCAGGAACACGCCGACATTCTGGAGAAATGGCAGAACAAGGTGCGCTACCTGCTGGTGGATGAATATCAGGACACCAACGCCAGCCAGTACCTGCTGGTTAAACTGCTGATCGGTTCGCGCCACCAGTTCACCGTGGTGGGCGACGACGACCAGTCGATCTACGCCTGGCGTGGTGCGCGGCCGGAAAACCTGATGCTGCTCAAGGACGACTACCCGTCGTTGAAAGTGGTCATGCTGGAGCAGAACTACCGTTCCACCAGCCGTATTCTGCGTTGCGCCAACGTGCTGATCTCCAACAACCCGCACGCCTTCGAAAAACAACTGTGGTCCGAGATGGGCCACGGCGACGAAATCCGTGTCATCCGTTGCCGTAACGAAGATGCTGAAGCCGAGCGCGTGGCGATGGAAATCCTCACCCTGCACCTGCGCACCGACCGGCCCTACAGCGACTTCGCCATCCTGTATCGCGGCAACTACCAGGCCAAGCTGATCGAACTCAAATTGCAGCACCACCAAGTGCCGTATCGACTCTCCGGCGGCAACAGCTTCTTCGGTCGCCAGGAAGTGAAAGACCTGATGGCGTATTTCCGTTTGCTGGTGAACCCGGACGACGACAACGCCTTCCTGCGGGTCATCAACGTGCCGCGTCGAGAAATCGGCTCGACCACGCTGGAAAAACTCGGTAACTACGCCACCGAACGCAAGGTGTCGATGTACGCCGCCACCGAAGAAATCGGCCTGGGCGAGCACCTGGACAGCCGTTACACCGACCGTTTGCAGCGCTTCAAGCGCTGGATGGACGGCGTGCGCCAGCAATGCGCGCAGAACGACCCCATTGCCGCGCTACGCAGCATGGTCATGGACATCGACTACGAGAACTGGCTGCGGCAGAACAGCTCCAGCGAAAAGGCCGCTGATTACCGGATGAGTAACGTCTGGTTCCTGATCGAGGCGTTGAAAAACACGCTGGAAAAGGACGAAGAAGGCGGTATGACCATCGAGGAAGCCATCGGCAAGCTGGTCCTGCGCGACATGCTTGAACGTCAGCAGGAAGAGGAAGATGGTGCCGAAGGCGTGCAGATGATGACCTTGCACGCCTCCAAGGGTCTGGAGTTTCCTTACGTGTTCATCATGGGTATGGAAGAAGAGATCCTGCCGCACCGCTCCAGCATCGAAGCCGACACCATCGAAGAAGAACGCCGTCTTGCCTATGTCGGCATTACGCGCGCGCGGCAGACTCTGGCCTTCACGTTCGCCGCCAAGCGCAAGCAGTACGGTGAAATCATCGACTGCGCGCCAAGCCGCTTTCTGGATGAGCTGCCCCCGGATGACCTGGCCTGGGAAGGCAATGACGACACTCCGACGGAAGTCAAAGCGGTTCGCGGCAATACCGCGCTTGCCGATATTCGCGCCATGCTGAAACGCTAGTCGACAAACGAAATTGATCATTTATTGCGCAATGGCGCAGTCTAGGAATTGAAGTGGAAGCACTGCACAAGAAGATTCGCGAAGAAGGCATCGTATTGTCCGACCAGGTGCTGAAAGTCGATGCGTTTCTCAACCATCAGATCGATCCGGCATTGATGAAGGAAATTGGTGACGAGTTCGCCCGTCTGTTCGCCAACGCTGGCGTGACCAAAATCGTGACCATCGAAGCTTCCGGCATTGCGCCGGCCGTCATGGCGGGTCTGAACATGGGCGTGCCGGTGATTTTCGCCCGCAAGCACCAGTCCCTGACCCTGACTGAAAACCTGCTGTCGGCGTCCGTGTACTCGTTCACCAAACAGGTGGAAAGCACGGTGGCGATCTCGCCGCGTCATCTGAGCAGCGACGACCACGTGCTGATCATCGATGACTTCCTCGCCAACGGCAAAGCCTCGCAGGCGCTGATCTCGATCATCAAACAGGCCGGTGCGACTGTGGCCGGGCTGGGGATCGTGATCGAGAAGTCCTTCCAGGGCGGCCGTGCCGAACTGGATGCACAGGGCTATAGAGTGGAGTCGCTGGCGCGGGTTGAATCCCTGGCCGGTGGGGTTGTGACGTTCAAGTAACGCGCTCAAGGGAGGACGCGGAGCGTCCGGAAAGGCATGCGACGCGGAGCGCCGCACGATAGTTGCGGTTATCGTTCTCACGCTCCAGCGTAGGAATGCAGGTATCGACGCTCTGCGTCGCCAAGAGGACGCAGAGCGTCCAGAAAGGCATGCGACGCGGAGCGCCGCACGATAGTTGCGATTATCGTTCCCACGCTCCAGCGTGGTAATGCAGTTCTCGACGCTCTGCGTCGCCAAGAGGACGCGGAGCGTCCAGAAAGGCATGCGACGCGGAGCGCCGTACGATAGTTACGATTATCGTTCCGCACGCTCCAGCGTGGGAATGCAGTTCTCGACGCTCTGCGTCGCCGTGTCTGTGCTTCAGCGCGGAATACCGAGGGCACGCAAGCGTCGATACAGGGTGCGTTCGCTCAGCCCCAGTTCTCTGGCCAGTTCGCTGCGCGAGCCGTTGAACACTCGCAGTGCATGGGCGAGTTTCTCCAGGCCGTCGTCCTGCTGGCGGTAAGTCACGCCACCCGCTTCTTCGCCCTGACCGCGCACTTCAGCGGGTAAATCCTGCACGCGAATAACGCCGTCATCGGTAAACAGGCGGGCGCGTTCGAGTATGTTGCGCAGCTCGCGAATGTTGCCGGGGTAGCTGTACACACTCAGCAGGTTCATGGCCGCGGGGTCGACACGCGGAGCAGCACCCGGCGCGATGCGTTGCAGCAGGCTGTCGATCAGCAGCGGCAGGTCTTCACTGCGTTCGCGCAGTGCCGGCAGACGGATCGGGAAAGCGCTGATGCGGTAAAACAAATCCTGGCGAAAACTGCCATCGGCGACCATCTCCTTGAGCGGTTTGTGGGTGGCCACCACCAGCCGAAAATCCGAGTGCACCGTTCGCAGGCTGCCCACCGGGCGAAAGCTGCCTGATTCGATCAGCCGCAACAGCTTGACCTGCATGGCCAGCGGCACCTCGCCGATTTCATCAAGGAACAACGTGCCGCCATGAGCGGCTTCGGCCAGACCGGTCTTGCGCTGTAACGCCCCGGTGAATGCGCCCTTTTCATAGCCGAACAGCTCGCTCTCCAGCAGGGTTTCGGTAAGCCCGGTGCAATCGACCACCACCAGCGGCCCGGCGGATCTTGCGCTGCTGGCGTGCAGTGCGCGAGCGAACAATTCCTTGCCGGTACCCGACTCACCCTGCAGCAGCACCGGTATCTGTGCGGGCGCAGCGCGTTGCAAGGCACCCAGAACTTCCTTGAACGCCGCTGAACGACCGACCAGCCCATGCTGCTGCGGCTGGACCGACGCCACGGCCACCGAACTCAGTCGCTCGACATAGGCGATGACTTCACCCCCGTCATCGAGAATCGGCCGCAGTTCCACATCCACATGCTCAGGGCCGCGAGGCGTATGGTGAATATGCAGCAAACGCTCCGGAAGCCGCGTTTCGTGGGCCTTGCGCATCGGGCAATGCTCACCGGCCTGATCGCACGGCACCGCGAACTGATGTGACACCCGATAACACTTCTCGCCCACATGTGGCGTGCCTTCAACGCCGAACTGGCGCTGATAGGCGGTGTTGGCCGCGATGATGTTGTAGTTGGTGTCCAGAACGATGGTCGGTCGCAGGTCATGTTCGAGGTATGACACCAGCGACTGCATGCGACTGCCGGGAAAATCGGTGGCGATGAGGTTCATGCTTGCTCCTGTGGATTGGTGGCAGCTTAACCCATCTCGCTGCCAGCTTATGCCACCGTCTGCCAATCGACTGCCAGAATGTGGCAGTCAGCGTCTTGGCAGCCATCATGCGGGTTTCCGCAGAATCCCTCAAAGCACTGTATTTACTATGCTCAACAGGTTTTCCGGCCGTTGGCATGGTTATTGAGAAGTCATAGCAACGACTGCCAACCGTCCGGCCTGACCAAACGGGCCTCGAGGCGATTTACAGCCATGGGAATTGCACATGATCATCGGTGAAAAACTTTATGTCGAAGCCCTCTTCGACAGCCATACCTGGACCATCAGCTACCTGGTGATGGACCTGGACAGCAAGCAGTGCGCGCTGATCGACAGCGTGCTCGATTACGACCCCAAGTCGGGCCGCACCCGGACCGAGTCTGCCGACCGGATGATCGGCCGGGTACAGGCGCTGGGGGCTTCGGTGCAGTGGATTTTCGAAACCCATGTGCACGCGGATCACCTCTCGGCCGCGCCGTATCTGAAACAGCAGCTTGGCGGGCAAATCGTCATCGGCAGCCACATCACCGCCGTGCAGGAAACCTTTGGCGCGCTGTTCAACGCGCCGTCTGACTTTGCCCGCAATGGCAGCCAGTTCGATGTGCTGCTGGAAGATAACGCCTCGTTTGCCCTTGGAACACTTCAGGTCAAGGCCATGCATACGCCCGGGCATACACCGGCGTGCATGAGTTACCTGGTGCAGGTCGACGACAAAACCATCGCGTTTGTCGGCGACACGTTGTTCATGCCCGATTACGGCACCGCTCGTTGCGACTTTCCCGGAGCCGATGCGCGCACGCTGTACCGCTCCATTCACAAGTTGCTGGCGTTGCCGCCTGACACCCTGCTGTTCATGTGCCACGACTACCTGCCCAACGGTCGTGAGCTGAAATACATGACCACCGTCGCCGAACAGCGCGCCAGCAACATCCATGTTCATGACGGCGTAGATGAAGACGCGTTCGTCAGCATGCGTGAAGCCCGTGACGTGACGCTGGATATGCCCGTACTGATGCTGTCTTCGGTGCAGGTCAACATGCGCTGCGGGCACTTTCCCGAGCCGGAAGACAACGGCGTCGTCTACCTGAAGATCCCGCTCAATGCCTTTTGACTGCTGCCCGCCTTGGGAAACCCTGTGATGAATGCTTCGACAACTAGCTGTCAGATCCTGATCGTCGGTGGCGGTGCTGCCGGTATCGCCACCGCCGCAAGCCTGCTCGCCCGTGATGCTGCCCTGCAGATCACCCTGGTCGACCCTGCTGATACCCACTATTACCAGCCGGGCTGGACCATGGTCGGCGCGGGCATCTTCACGCCGCAGTCGACGGCACGCAGCATGGCGTCGCTGATTCCCAAAGGCGTGCAGTGGATCAAGGCTGCGGTGGCGACCTTCGAGCCGCAGCACAGTACCCTGACGCTCGCCGACGGGCGTACGCTTGGCTATCAGCAACTGGTGGTCTGCCCCGGCCTGAAGCTGGACTGGGCGGCCATCGACGGGTTGGTCGAGACGCTGGGTGCCAACGGCGTGACCTCCAACTATCGCTATGACCTGGCACCCTATACATGGAAGCTGGTGCAGGGCTTGAAGCAAGGGCGCGCGCTGTTTACTCAGCCGCCCATGCCGATCAAATGCGCCGGTGCGCCACAGAAGGCCATGTACCTGTCTTGTGACCACTGGCTGAAAACCGGCCGTCTGGCGCAGATCAATACGCAGTTCTTCAACGCCGGTGGCGTGCTGTTTGGTGTGGCGGACTATGTACCGGCGCTGATGAAGTACATCGAGCGGTACGCCATCGACCTCAAGTTCAGCCATCGGTTGGTGGCCGTCGACGGGCCGGGCAAGCGTGCTACGTTTGTTTGCACGCAGGCCGATGGCAGCAGCGAAACCGTCGAGCACAGCTTTGAAATGCTGCACGTGGTGCCACCGCAGATTGCCCCCGACTTCATTCGCAGCAGCCCGCTGGCCGATGCCGCAGGCTGGGTGGACGTGGACCCTGCCACGCTCCGGCACCGACAGTTCGCCAATGTTCATGGTCTCGGCGATGCCACCAATACCAGCAACGCCAAAACCGCCGCAGCCGCCCGCAAGCAGGCACCGGTGGTGGCCAATAATGTGCTGGTCGCGCTGGGTCGTCTGAGTGAGTCTGCCGCCTATGACGGTTATGGCTCATGCCCGCTGACCGTCGAGAAAGGCCGGATCGTACTGGCTGAATTCACCTATGGCGGCAAGGTTGCGCCGAGCTTCCCGCGCTGGCTGCTGGATGGCCGTCAACCGACCCGGCTGGCCTGGTGGCTGAAAGAACGCGTGCTGCCCGTACTTTACTGGCATGGCATGCTCAAGGGACGTGAATGGCTGGCCAAACCGGAAAAGGCTGACGCCAGGCATGGATGAGCATCAACTGCTGGGCGTTGGCCTGGGGGCGATCATTGGCGTGGTACTGGCGCTGACAGGCGCGGGCGGTGGCATTCTCGCGGTCCCGCTGCTGGTTTTTGGTCTTGGCCTGTCGATTGTCGAAGCGGCACCTGTCGGCCTGCTGGCCGTCGGGCTGGCGGCGGGAATCGGCGCGGTGCTGGGGCTGCGTCAGGGTATCGTTCGCTATCGCGCTGCCGGGTACATCGCGTCCATCGGTGTGTTGATGGCACCTCTGGGCCTGTGGCTCGCCCATCGGCTGCCCAATACACCGCTGGCATTGGTCTTTTCGGTCGTGCTGCTGTACGCCTGCACGCGCATGTTCATCAGGGCCAGCCGCGAATTGCGCCACGGCCAACCGCCGCCACGCGCAGAAATGCTGCCCTGCGTGCTCAACCCGCTACAAGGCCGTTTGCGCTGGACCATGCCGTGCCTGCGCGCTTTGACGCTGACCGGCGTGGGTTCAGGGTTATTGTCCGGGCTATTAGGTGTGGGCGGCGGTTTCGTGATCATTCCGGCGTTGACCCGCTACAGCGACCTGGGCATGAAAAGCGTTGTGGCGACGTCACTGGCGGTGATTGCGCTGGTCTCGACGGGCAGCGTCATCACCGCCTCCTTGAGCGGGGTGATGCACTGGACGGTGGGTGCGCCTTTTGCACTAGGCGCAGTCATCGGCTTGATAGCCGGCAGGCAAGTCGCCCGCTACCTCGCCGGCCCACGCCTGCAACAGCTGTTCGCCGTATGCGGCATTGTTGCCGCATTCATGCTCGCGTTGTCAGTGCGCTAACCGCCCGAGGACGCAGAGCGTCCAGAAAGGCATTCCCACGCGGAGCATGGGAACGATGAAATCTCGAGATCACTATCGTGCCAATGCTCCGCGTTGGCATGCAGTTCGTGACGCTCCGCGTCACATGCTCGCGCTGACGCCGCGCACTCAAGATCGGACGCAGAGCGTCCAGAAAGGCATTCCCACGCGGAGCATGGGAACGATGAAAATCTTGAGATCACTATCGTGCCAATGCTCCGCGTTGACATGCAGTTCGTGACGCTCCGCGTCACATGCTCGTGCTGACGCCGCGCACTCAAGATCGGACGCAGAGCGTCCAGAAAGGCATTCCCACGCGGAGCATGGGAACGATGAAAGTCTCGAGATCACTATCGTCCCAATGCGGAGCATGGGAACGATAGTCGGGGGGGTGGGCTTAAAGCTTTTGCCAGACCTTCGGTTTGAAGAACAGTGTCTCGCCCTTGGCCAGGCCTACCAGGCTGTCGTGGTCTTTCACCACTTCGGCCTCGATCAGTTCGCTCTGCCCTTCCACTTTCAGCGTGACCCGCGTTGTCGCGCCCAGTGGGCGGATGTCGCGGACTTCGGCGGCGTGGTGGTCTTCGATTTCCTGACGCGACAACGACACTTCATGCGGACGGAACAACAGGTGCCCTTCCTCGCCCAGGCTCAGGCGGTTGGAGTCACCCAGGAAGTGGTAGACGAAGTCGTTGGACGGGTTCTCGTAGACCTCACCCGGCGAGCCGATCTGTTCGATCACGCCCTTGTTCATCACCACGATGCGATCAGCCACTTCCATGGCCTCTTCCTGATCGTGGGTCACAAACACCGAGGTCAGGTTGATGTCTTCGTGCAGGCGCGCCAGCCAGCGACGCAGTTCCTTGCGCACCTTGGCGTCCAGTGCACCAAACGGCTCGTCCAGCAACAGCACTTTGGGCTCGACCGCCAGAGCTCGGGCCAGAGCGATACGCTGACGCTGACCACCGGACAACTGCTCCGGATAACGATCGGCCAGCCAGTCCAGTTGCACCATGTTCAGCAGTTCGTGGACCTTTTCCGCGATGCGCGTTTCGTTCGGGCGCTCGCGCTTGGGCTTCATGCGCAGGCCGAACGCGACGTTGTCGAACACCGTCATGTGGCGGAACAGCGCGTAATGCTGAAACACGAACCCGACGTTGCGATCACGCACGTCATGGCCGGACACATCTTCGCCGTGGAACACAATGCTGCCGTCATCCGGGGTTTCCAAGCCGGCAATAATGCGCAGCAGGGTGGTCTTGCCGCAGCCTGAAGGGCCGAGCAAAGCCACCAGCTCGCCACTCTGGATGTCCAGACTGATGTTGTTCAGGGCCTTGAAGGCGTTGAAGTTCTTGCTGACGTTACGGACTTCGATCGACATGATTATTCCTCCGCCGCGTTATGGCGCAGACGGTTAATGCGGGATTCGCTCCACTGCTTGAGCAGCAGGATGAACAGCGCCAGGATCAGCAACAGGCTCGCCACGGCAAAGGCTGCAACGTGGTTGTACTCGTTGTAGAGAATTTCGACGTGCAACGGCAGGGTATTGGTGACGCCGCGAATGTGCCCGGAAACCACCGACACCGCGCCAAACTCACCCATCGCCCGTGCCGTACACAGCACCACGCCGTAGATCAGGCCCCATTTGATGTTCGGCACCGTGACGTGCCAGAACATCTGCCAGCCATTGGCGCCCAGCAGCCGTGCGGCCTCTTCTTCCTGAGTGCCCTGCTCCTGCATCAGCGGGATCAGCTCACGCGCAACGAACGGCACGGTGACAAAGATGGTCGCCAGCACGATACCCGGCAGGGCGAAGACGATCTGGATGTCGTGATCCTGCAACCACGGCCCGAACAGCCCCTGCGCACCGAACATCAGCACGTAAACCAGACCGGCGATGACCGGCGACACCGAGAACGGCAGGTCGATCAGCGTGACCAGAATGCTCTTGCCGCGGAACGAATATTTGCTCACGCACCATGCGGCGCTGACGCCGAATACCAGATTGAGCGGCACCGAGATCAGGACCGCAATGACCGTCAGCTTCAGCGCTGACAAGGCATCCGGTTCAAGGATTGCGGTAAAGAACGCGCCCAGACCGTTTTTCAGCCCCTGAGACACCACGATGAACAGCGGCAGGCCCAGAAACAGCACGAACACCAGCCAGCACAGGCCGATCAGAATACGTCGCGACAGCGCGCTGCCACGACGGGCGGCGTTGGCAGAGGCGGCGGCTGAAACAGATGAATAAGACATGTTCTGCGCCTCCTCAGGATGGGGTTTCAATGCGCCGCTGCAGCAGGTTGATCAGCAGCAGCAGAATGAAGGACACCACCAGCATCATCACGCCGATAGCGGTTGCGCCGGTGTAGTCGTACTGGTCGAGCTTGACCATGATCAGCAGCGGCAGGATCTCGGTTTTCATCGGCATGTTGCCGGCGATGAAAATCACCGAACCGTACTCGCCCACGCCACGGGCAAACGCCAGAGCGAAGCCGGTCAGCCAGGCGGGCAACAAGGCCGGAACGAGGATGTGGCGGAACACCTGCAGAGGACGCGCGCCCAGGCAGGCAGCGGCTTCTTCGACTTCCTTGGGGATGTCGGCCAGCACAGGCTGCACGGTGCGCACCACGAACGGCAGGGTGACGAAGGTCAGCGCCAGGGTGATACCCAGCGGGGTGTAGGCGATCTTGAAACCCAGATCAGCCGCGAACTGGCCGACCCAGCCATTGGGCGCGTACAGCGCTGTCAGGGCGATACCGGCCACAGCAGTCGGCAGGGCGAACGGCAGATCGATCATGGCATCGATGATCTTGCGACCGGGGAAGGTGTAACGCACCAGCACCCAGGCCAGCAGCGTACCGATCACGCCATTGATCAGGGCCGCATAGAAAGCGGTGCCGAAACTCAGCTTGAGCGCCGCGATCACGCGTGGTGCCGTGATGATGGTCCAGAACTGATCCCAGGTCAGCTGCGCGGCATGCACGAACATGGCGGCCAGCGGTATTAGCACAATCAGACTGAGGTACACCAAGGTGTAGCCCAGCGTCAGCCCGAAGCCGGGTATGACGGGGGAGATACGACGCGACATAAAAGTCCCTGGTTTCACTTGCACGAAGCCCGGAGGTTAATCCGGGCTGCTTGACCCAACCTGCGATGCCACTCGCGCGGCATCCTGATTCGGTTTATTGCGCTTGGTAAATCTGGTCGAACACGCCGCCGTCATTGAAAAACTTCGGCTGCGCAGTTTTCCAGCCACCAAAGTCTTTGTCGATAGTCACCAGATCGAGTTTCGGGAATTGCTTTTCGTACTTGGCGGCCACTTCGGCATCACGTGGACGATAGAAGTTTTTCGCCGCAATTTCCTGACCTTCCTTGCTGTACAGGTGCTTCAGGTATTCAGTCGCGATTTCAGTGTTGCCTTTCTTCTCGGCGTTTTTGTCGACTACGGCTACCGGAGGTTCGGCGAGAATCGACAGCGACGGCACGACGATGTCGAACTTGTCTTTGCCGCCGTCTTCTTTCAGCGCCAGGAACGCTTCGTTTTCCCACGCCAGCAGCACGTCACCCTGACCGTTGTTGACGAAGGTGATGGTCGAACCGCGGGCACCGGTATCCAGAATCGGCACGTGCTTGAACAGCGTCTGCACGTATTCCTTGGCCTTGGCTTCGTCACCGCCGCCCGCCTTCAGGCCGTAAGCCCAGGCAGCCAGGAAGTTCCAGCGCGCACCGCCGGAGGTTTTCGGGTTCGGTGTGATCACCGAGACGTCTTTCTTGATCAGGTCACCCCAGTCCTTGATGCCTTTGGGGTTGCCCTTGCGCACCAGAAACACGATGGTCGAGGTGTAAGGCGTGCTCGCATCCGGCAGACGGGTCTGCCAGTTTTCGGGCAGGGTCTTGCCCAGCTTGGCGATTTCGTCGATGTCACCGGCCAGTGCCAGGGTCACCACGTCTGCACGCAGACCGTCGATCACGCCACGGGCCTGCTTGCCCGAACCACCGTGGGACTGCTTGATCTCGACCTTGTCGTCTGGATGGGATTTTTTCCAGAAGTTGACGAATTCTGCGTTGTAATCCTGATACAGCTCGCGGGTCGGATCGTAAGACACGTTGAGCAGTTCGTAATCCTTGGCAACAGCCGAACCTGCGAAAACAGCACTGGCGAGAGCGGCCAGAGCAAAACGGCGAATGGACATAGATGAAGCTCCTGGAAATGCGGTGTGTTGGCTTTTTTAATTTCTTCTTGGCGCGTCAGAACGGCATCCGCACGGGCGCGCTGCTTTTTTCAGGGGAGGTATCAGGAGTCAGGATGAAGCCCTCCGGTTGACCAGTCGGGTAATGCCGCTTCAGCTCTGCTTGGCGGCGGGGTTCTGCAAACGAAACTTTTCCTTGCGCTCGATCTGAACCACTTGCGCGTTGTGCACAGTGATTTCGACGGCGCCAAAACGCAGGTCACGCAACGCACTCTGAATCTCACGCAGAATTGCTGCTTCGTCCTGACCGTCAACACTACGTAGAGATGCGCTCATTGTCTTATTCCTTGAAAGATGAGAAGCCGGCCGTCGCGACTGGGGGCGATGGCGTATGGCGGTGAGGCAATAATAGTGAGGTGCGGATATTCTTAAAAAGACTATTTAAGAATGCAGATATAACCAAAAGAAATTTAGCGGTTAGTGATTTCGCCAGGATGCGTTGCACACCCTGGCAAGCCTAGCTCTGGCGGCTTCAGCCGGGCTGCTCGAAGACCGGTGCATGCGTCCAGTCGATAGCCTGCGCGACCATTGGCCGGGCAAACCAGTAGCCCTGGCCCAACTGGCAACCGTTGCCCAGCAGAAACGCAGCCTGATTCGCATGCTCGATGCCTTCAGCCAGCACCCGCATGCCCAGGCTTCCCGCCAGCGCGATGACCGCTCTGACAATCGCGATGTCGTCATCGTCGCCCGGCAGTCCGGCCACAAAACCCTGGTCGATCTTCAGCTTCTGAACCGGCATGCGCTTGAGCCGC
Organism: Pseudomonas sp. ICMP 3272; assembly: GCF_001466905.1. Classification (NCBI taxonomy): domain Bacteria; kingdom Pseudomonadati; phylum Pseudomonadota; class Gammaproteobacteria; order Pseudomonadales; family Pseudomonadaceae; genus Pseudomonas; species Pseudomonas sp. ICMP 3272. The sequence continues at coordinate 114,962 of NZ_LKEK01000119.1, read as the reverse complement.
AGCAGCGAAGAATAACCCGTACCGAAGTCATCGATGGCCAGGCTCAGGCCCAGTTCGCGCAGGCGATGCAATTGTTCGATCGCCTGTTCGGGGTCTTCCATGACCGCGCTTTCAGTCACTTCCAGCTCCAGAAAGGCAGGCTCAAGCCCGGTCTCATGCAGTGCCTGTGCTACCCGACGGTCGAGGTCGCCATGATTGAACAGGCGGCTGGAGACGTTTACTGCGACGAACTCGACCGGCAAGCCTTCCGCCAGCCAGGCCTTCATCTGCAGACAGGCGGTTTTCAAGACCCAGGCATCGATATCGGCGATCAGCCCGCTTTGCTCGGCAATCGGAATGAATTCTCCCGGCGAAACCATCCCGCGCTCGGGGTGCTGCCAGCGCACCAGCGCCTCGACACCGCGAATACGGCGGGTGACAAGGTCATGAACCGGCTGATAGAAGACCCGCAGTTGTTCCAGTTCGACGGCCTGACGCAGCTCGTAGGCCAGTTGCACGCGCTGCTGGGCATGAGCAGTCAATTCCTCGGTGTACAACGCATAACACTCACGACCGTCGCCCTTGGCCTTGAACAGCGCCGAGTCTGCATTGCGCAACAGTTGCTCGGCGGTCAGCGCATCGCCGGGGAACAGGCTGATGCCAATGCTGGCAGTCACAAACAGTTGATGCGCGGCAATCGCGAACGGTGCCTTGAGCGCATCGATCACCTGCTGTGCGAGCGCGGCAGCCTGAACCATCTGCGAGCAATTCTTGATCAACAGGGCGAACTCGTCGCCACCCGGACGCGCCAGGGTCATTTCGTTGCCGGACACGCTCTTGAGCCGCTCGGCGACGGCCCTGAGCACATCGTCGCCCACGTTGTGGCCCAGGCTGTCATTGATGTTTTTGAAGTGGTCCAGGTCGATCAGCAACAGTGCGCAGCCGCGTTTGCTGGCGCGCGCCGAAGTCAGCGCCTGGCTGATGCGATCAGTCAGCAGCAGGCGATTGGGCAAATCGGTCAGCCCATCGAAGTGAATCAACTGGGCCAGCTCCTGCTCGGAGCGCTTGATGGCCGTGATGTCGGAGAACACCGCTACAAAGTGCCTGGGTTGGCCGTCGTTGCCCATAACACTGCGAATGGTCTGCCATTGCGGGTAGATCTCGCCGCTTTTGCGCCGATTCCAGATCTCGCCGCTCCACTGGCCCTCGCTGATGATCGAGTGATACATCTGTTTGTAGAACTCCGGGCCGTGTCGGCCGGACTTGAACTTGCTGGGGTTGAGGCCCAGCACTTCTTCGGCCTGATAGCCGGTGATATCGACGAACGCGCGGTTGACGTGAACGATGCGGCCCTGCGCATCGCTGACCAGCACCCCTTCGCGGGTGCTGTCGAACACCGCTTCCGCCAGCCGCAGCCGGTCGTAATCGGTTTGCTGGCGCTGAAAAAGCGCATCGCCGCCGATAAGGCTCCTTAATCTGTAACGTGCGATGAAGATCATGACCGCGCTGAGCAACACCCAGCTGTAACCGGTCATCAGTTGCCAGAACGCCAATCGAGCGGGTTCTTCGATGAAAAAGGGCAGCAACAGGTCGCACGTCACAAACCACAAAATGGACAGCAGCCCATACAGGACGGCCGTTCGCAGCGCGCCAAGGGAGTAATCTGACATCGGAAACGAAGAACCTCAGATAAAGCCGGAATTATAAAGCAAGAAACATCCTGCGACTCTTATCTGAAAGGGTGACTGGTTTTCTGTGGGATGTCAGTGATAATGCACGCGTAACTTTTTTCTTCATGAGTATCTTTACGAGGGCCAAACAGCCTATGTGGTACAACGGTTTGCTCGACCTTTCTGTCTGGCAGGTAATAGCAGTCACGCTGGCGATGACCCATGTGACTATTGTCGGCGTCACGGTCTATCTGCACCGCTACTCAGCCCACCGCTCGCTTGAGCTCAATGCGGGGCTGAAACACTTCTTCCGTTTCTGGCTGTGGCTGACCACTGCCCAGAACACCCGCGAGTGGACAGCCATCCACCGCAAACACCACGCAAAATGCGAAACCGTCGACGACCCGCACAGCCCGGTCGTCAAAGGCCTGTCCACCGTGCTGCGCAAAGGCGCCGAGCTGTACCGCGAAGAAGCGCAGAACCAGGACACCCTGCGTATCTACGGCAAGAACTGCCCGGAAGACTGGATCGAGCGCAACCTGTATTCGCGCTACAAGCTGCTGGGTATCGCCCTGATGGCGGTCATCGACGTGGCGCTGTTCGGTGCGCTCGGTATCACCGTGTGGGCCGTGCAGATGATGTGGATTCCCTTCTGGGCTGCTGGCGTAGTCAACGGTCTGGGCCATGCCATCGGCTATCGCAACTTCGAATGCCGTGACGCGGCCACCAATCTGGTGCCCTGGGGCATCGTGATCGGCGGCGAAGAGCTGCACAACAACCACCACACCTACCCCAACTCGGCCAAGCTGTCGGTCAAGCCCTGGGAATTCGACATGGGCTGGGCGTGGATCAAGCTGTTCAGTTTCCTGGGTCTGGCCAAAGTCCAGCGGGTCGCGCCCATCGCCCATCGGGTCGAAGGCAAGGGCCACATGGACATGGACACTGCCATGGCGATCCTCAACAACCGTTTCCAGATCATGGCGCAGTATCGCAAGCTGGTAATTGCGCCGCTGGTTACCCAGGAACTGGCCAAGGCCGACGAATCGGTGCGTCATCAGTTCAGTCGTGCCAAACGGCTGCTGTCACGTGAGACCAGTCTGCTCGATGACAAGCACCACTTGCGCATCCAGACCATGCTGGAACACAGCCATGCGTTGAAAGTGATCTACGAAAAGCGTCTGGCGTTGCAGCAGATCTGGGTCAAGACCAGCAGCAATGGCCATGACATGCTTTCAGCCATCAAAGAGTGGATTCACGAGGCCGAAGCCAGTGGTATTCACTCGCTGCGCGAGTTCGCCGACCAGCTGAAAACCTACTCGCTACGCCCCGCCCACGCCTGATACCGTTGATCGGCGCGCCTCCCGCAGGTGCGCCGGTCCCGGAACTTATCCCCTGCCAATCTATCTCATCAACTTTCCCGCCAAACGGGATAGGGCACGGCACTGGCCGTAACGCTTGAGATGGATCTTATGGAAAAGCAGCCTCCTACCTCCCTACCCGGCACGCCGATCACTGATATGCCCGCAGCCGCAGAAACCCTGTTAGCCCTGATGCACGCCCAGGCAGAAGTTGCCCGCCTGAGCGAGCGCGAACAACTGTTCAGCTCATTGTTGGTGAGCGTGAATGCTGTTCTGTGGGCGTTTGACTGGGAAACCCAGCACATGATTTACGTCAGCCCGGCGTACGAGCGTATCTTCGGCCGCTCGGCGGGCTTGCTGCTGGCCGATTACAGCGAGTGGCGCGACAGTATCTACCCGGATGACCTGAACTACGCCGAGCGCAGCCTCAACGAGGTGATCGAGAAAGGCTCGATCGAGGATCGCGAGTACCGAATCATCCGTGCCGACGGTGAAGTACGCTGGCTCAGCGACAAATGCTTCGTCAGCCATCGCGCCGACGCCAGCCAGCGTCTGATCGTGGTGGGCATCGCCGAAGACATCACCGACAAGAAACACCTCGAGGATGAGCTGCAACGCCTGGCAACCACCGACGTGCTGACCCAGAGCAGCAACCGTCGGCACTTTTTCGAATGCGCCCAGCGCGAGTTCGAACTGGCTCGCCTCAACGGCACGCCGCTGGCCTTTCTGCTGCTGGATATCGATGACTTCAAGCTGGTCAACGATACCTACGGCCATCAGGAAGGCGATACCGTGCTGCAACGCATTGCTGAAAGCGGCCGCTCGGCATTGAGACGTGGTGATTTGTTCGGGCGTATCGGTGGCGAAGAGTTCGCCGCGGTATTCCCAGGCTGCGCGCCGGATATGGCCATGCAGATCGCCGAGCGCCTGCAACGCGAGATCCAGCGCCAGAACTTCCAGTCAGGCGGCACCACCTTCAGCATCACCGCCAGCCAGGGCCTGACTAATCTGGGCCCGGAAGACCCAAGCCTGGAAACCCTCTACGGCCGTGCCGACGCTGCCATGTATCAAGCCAAGCGCCAGGGCAAGAATCAGATCGTACTGGTCTGAAATGCCTTTTCGACTGTAGAAAGCACGACTGGCCCCTTCGCGGGCAAAGCGGATCGCCGCCCCGGTCGCTCCCACAGGAGTTTGCGGTGCTTTGTGGGAGCGAGCTTGCTCGCGAAGAGGGCGGGGCTGTCGCTGGATTTTCTGCGTCAGGAATATAGCCTTCGCGAGCAAGCTCGCTCCCACGAGTGTGCACACGGCATGACGCCCTGAGGGAACGACTGGGCGGCGGTCCGCCTGGCTCGCGAAGGCCTCAGTCAGGTTCTACTTTTCGAGCGGGCCCTGAACGGCGCTGGCCGGGTCCTCGATTACAGCAGGCTCTTCGGCAGGTGGCTCAGGTGTCAGGTCCAGCAAATCAGGCTCGTCTTCCCCCTCAACCGTCTCGGCAGCCACTTCAGGTTCGGTCGGCAAGGGTTTCAACAGGCTAGGGTCAGTCACGCCGGTCAGTTTCTTGCGCAAACGCTGCAAGTCACCGACGCTCAGCTTCAACAACTTGGCCGACTTGGTCTTGATCAGCGTGTTAACACTCTCTTCCTCGCCCAGACGTGCCATCTGCCCCGCCAGGTTCATTGCCAGCACTTCGCGAGTGAAGATGCCGGTGTTGTACTGATACACCGCAGCGATCAGCTCACGCAGTTCCAGCGGCAAACGCCAGCGGGTGCGCAGAGCGGAACCGAAGGCAGCGGAATATTGCTCCAGCGATTGCTTGATCACGTCTTCATTCAGCTCGCCACCGGCCAGCAGCCACTCCTGCAAACAACCCAGCACAGCAAGATCGCCCAGCGACTGCAGCAGACCGGCGCAGAAGCAACGCTCTACATCCAGCTCCAGCATGCCGCCCAGAATGCGCGCGTAATCAGCCGTGCGCTGCGACATCGTCCAAAGCTCACTGGCCTGGGCCAGCAACGCGTCGCTGGTCAGCACGGCCATACGTTTCTTGGCCAGGCCTGATGCGATATTTGCGCCCTGCACCGGCCCGAGAATGGCCAGCGCCCCGCCCATGGTCTGCACCGGCTTGCCCAAATGTTGCGCGGCACTGTTGGCGGCGGCGATCAACACGGCGGTGATGTGCGGATCGTTGCGCAGCTCCTGCTCCAGCAAGGCAGCGTCGATGCCATTGGCGGTCTGGCTGAGTTTTATCGCCGTCGCGACATCGACGAACAGCGGCGCGCCGTCAGCCACGTCACGGCGCTTGTCGAGAAACTTGGTCAGCGTCAAACCCGGCGTCAGCGCGGGCACTGCGCCCGCAACCGGGGCCTGACGTTCCAGCAGCAGACTTTCCAGACGCTGGCGTAGCCCTTCGGTATTCAGGGGTTTGGTCAGATAGGCAGTCGGTGCCAGTGGCAAGACCTCACGCACGCTGGCGCTGTCGTTGCGATTGCTGATCAGGATGAACGGGATGGCGGGCTGACGACGCAGATTGCGTACGCCACGCAACAGGCTCAACCCGTCGATCCCCGGCAGCTCGCGTGCGGCGATGATCAGATCAGGCAGTTGTTTCTTCATCCACTCGACGGCCTGCTTGCCATCGGTACACATTTCCAGGTCGACGTCCGCTCGCACACCCAGTACCAGATCGCTGAGTGTTTCGCGAACCCACGGATCAGACTCAGCAATCAATACGCGAGGTACCGCGGGCAAATCTACAGCAGTCATCATGACTCTCCGACATCGATGCGTTCACCTTAGCCAAAGCCTTCGTCCGGATATAGCAAAAAGAGCGAAATACCCTGCTCCAGACCAAAAAAAACCCGTCGAAACGGGCTTTTTTTGTCTGTTTGGTCATAAATTAATCAATTTACGACTTCACACTTTTTACGCGATTTCAGCGAAGCATTCTTCCAGAATGGCCAGCCCACGGGTCAGCAATTCGTCTTCGGCGGTCAACGGTACCAGTACGCGCAACACGTTGCCGTAAGTACCGCACGACAGCAGGATCAGACCCTTGTCACGCGCCTTGGCAACCACCTGCGCCACTGCCGCAGCGTTAGGCTTGTGCGAATCGCCGTCTTCGAACAGCTCGACGGCAATCATCGCGCCCAGCGCACGCACTTCGCCGATGACCGGGTACTTGGCCTGAATGCCCTTGAGCGCAGTCACCAGACGCTCGCCGACTGCCTTGCAACGGTCCAGCAGGTGCTCTTCTTCGAAGATATCCAGAACCGCCAGCGCCGCAGCGCAAGCAACCGGGCTACCGGCATAAGTGCCGCCCAGACCGCCCGGTGCGATGGCATCCATGTATTCAGCCTTGCCGCACACGCCCGCCAGCGGGAAGCCACCGGCGATGGACTTGGCGAAGGTGGTCAGGTCAGCCGCAACGCCCATCTGCTCCATCGCGAAGAACGTGCCGGTACGGCCAGCGCCAGTCTGCACTTCGTCTGCGATCAGCAGAATGCCGTGCTTGTCGCACAGCTCGCGCAGACGCAGCATGAACGCTTTCGGTGCCACGTAGAAACCACCTTCGCCCTGAACCGGCTCGATGATGATCGCAGCGATGTCCTTGGGCTCGGCGTCGTTCTTGAAGATGCGCTCGATGCTGGCGATGGAGTCGTCAACGCTCACGCCATGCAACTCGCAAGGGTACAACGCGCGGAAGATACCGCCCGGCATCAGGCCCATGCCCGCCGAGTAAGGCACAACCTTGCCGGTCAGGCCCAGGGTCATCATGGTGCGCCCGTGGTAAGCGCCGGTGAAGGCAATCACGCCCGCACGGCCAGTGGCAGCACGCGCGATCTTCACGGCGTTTTCAACCGCTTCGGAACCGGTGGTGACCAGCAGGGTTTTCTTCTCGAAATCACCCGGCACTTTGGCGTTGATTTTCTCGCACAGCTCGACGTAAGGCTCGTAGGCCAGCACCTGGAAGCAGGTATGGCTCAGCTTGGTCAGTTGCTCTTGCACCGCAGCAATAATCTTCGGGTGCAGGTGACCGGTATTCAGAACGGCAATGCCGCCCGCGAAGTCGATGAATTCACGACCTTCCACGTCGGTAACGGTCGCGTTCTTCGCCGAAGCTGCGAAGATCGGGTGGATCTGACCAACGCCACGCGGGACGGCTGCATGGCGGCGTTGCATCAGGGATTCGTTAGTCTTGCTCATGTATTCCTCATTCGCCGCTCATCGGTCGGCGTGGGTCAAGGATCAAGCGGACCGGATCAACTGCGGCAGCATACGATGATCGACTGCTGCAGCCTTCAGGCCACCAGGAAACTACGGTGCAACAAAAGCCGATGACACGTCGCTCTCGCGCATCATCGGCTGCAATACCTCAACGTCAGTCAGACCGACAGGCAGAGGTATTTGATTTCCAGATAATCTTCGATGCCGTACTTGGAGCCTTCACGGCCCAGGCCGGACGACTTGATACCACCAAACGGTGCCAATTCGTTGGAGATCAGGCCGGTGTTGATACCTACCATGCCATATTCCAGCGCTTCGGCAACACGGAACACGCGGCTCATGTTCTGAGCATAGAAGTACGACGCCAGACCGAACTCGGTGTCGTTGGCCATCGCGATCACTTCGGCCTCGTCCTTGAAGCGGAACAGCGGGGCCAGCGGACCAAAGGTTTCTTCCCTGGCCACGGCGGCATCTTTCGACACGTTGACCAGAATAGTCGGTTCGAAGAACGAGCCTTCCAGGCTGTTGCCGCCAGTCAGGACGGTTGCGCCTTTGCTGACCGCGTCAGCGATGTGTTCCTTGACCTTGGCCACGGCCTTGTCGTCGATCAACGGGCCGGTAGTAACGCCGTCTTCCAGACCGTTACCGATCTTCAGCTTGCCGACCGCCACCTTGAGCTTCTCGGCGAACGCGTCGTACACCGCGTCCTGCACATAGATACGGTTGGCGCAGACGCAGGTCTGACCGTTGTTGCGGTACTTGGAGATCATCGCGCCTTCGACCGCCTTGTCGAGGTCGGCATCGTCGAACACGATGAAAGGCGCGTTGCCGCCCAGCTCCAGGGAAACCTTCTTGATGTCCTTGGCGCACTCGGCCATCAGCTGGCGACCAATGTCGGTCGAGCCGGTGAAGGACAGTTTGCGCACGATCGGGTTGCCGGTCAGCTCGGCACCGATATCGCCTGCGCTGCCGGTCACCACGCTGAACACACCAGCCGGGATACCCGCACGCTCGGCCAGTTCAGCCAGGGCCAGTGCCGAGAACGGCGTTTGCGACGCAGGCTTGAGCACCATGGTGCAGCCCGCCGCCAGTGCCGGACCGGCCTTGCGGGTGATCATTGCCGCCGGGAAGTTCCACGGGGTAATCGCCGCCGTCACACCAATCGGCTGCTTGAGCACGATCAGGCGCTTGTCCGGCTGGTGACCAGGGATCACATCGCCATAGACGCGCTTGGCTTCTTCTGCGAACCACTCGATGAACGACGCGGCGTAGGTGATCTCGCCCTTGGCTTCAGCCAGTGGCTTGCCCTGCTCCAGCGTCATCAGCAGACCCAGATCGTCCTGGTTCTCGACCATCAGCTCGAACCAGCGGCGCAGCTTGTTGCCGCGCTCTTTGGCGGTCAGTGCACGCCAGGCCGGCAGCGCCTTGTCAGCCGCCTCAATCGCCCGACGCGTCTCGGCTGCGCCCATTTTTGGCACAGTGCCGAGGATCTCGTTGTTGGCAGGGTTGTTGACCTTGATCGACTGACCACCGTCCGCGTCCAGCCACTGGCCATTGATGTAGGCTTGCTGGCGGAACAGTGTGGAATCTTTGAGCTGCATGTCGGCCTCCTAAACAGCATCGCCCGAGAGGCGACGCGAACAATTGATATCGATGCACCCCATTTGGAAGCCATCGTCAGGAAAACATTCCATCGGGTTCCAGCGCTGCGCAACGCATGAAGGCAGGAAGACCGAACAAGAGCGTTTGAAATCTCAAACGAATCCTAGGCATTGCGGGGGCAAAGGACAATAGCCCGTTCGAAAAAAAGAACGGGCGTAGGGAGGTGTGTGGTTTTCTGATCAGCGCCGAACCTGAACGTAAGGCAGCCGCAGTGTGATCAGGCGGCGCATAAAAGCCGTGAGCGACCACGGAGCAACCGGCGAAGGTCACGATCAACCTCAAGGCATTGCCGAACGACCCGATCATCGTCCTGGCCGGGCCGTGGCTGATCGAGTTCGACAGCGCCATGACCACCGCAGGGCCCGGCGCAGCTTTTAACGCACGCCTGTAGCGCTATCGATATTCCGGAAGCGTGAAGGACTGCACCGCCGGGGTCAGCGCCTTGGCAGCACGCTTGCTGATGAAGGGTGTTGCGACCAATCGCTGCACGGCGCGAAGGATCTTCACCCCCGTGTGACTGCGAGGATGAACCAGACGCGGCACAAGCTTCGGCACATTCTGCGACTTTTTCACCACAGGGCGCAGCACATATTCGTACGCAGCAAGGGCCCCAGCAATCGTGTCGGTTCTGGTGAGTTCGCCCGCCAGCACATACGCACCAATCAGCGCCAGCGAAGCTCCTACCCCACCCAACGGCGTGACACACCAGGCCGCATCGCCCAGCAACACCACAGGGCCATTCGACCAGCGATCCATCTTCACCTGGCGCAGATCATCAAACCAAAAGTCCTCCGCCGCCTCCATCCCCTCCAGCAGACGAGGCACCTCCCATCCCGCGCCTGCAAACGACGCCCGGAGAAACGCCTTCTGCTCGGCAACACTGTTGCCTACCGTCAGGTGGCTTCGGCCATGTACATTAAAGAACGCACGCGTCGTACCGCGATTGTCCGGACGGACACCCGCACTGCGCCCGCCCACCGCGTTATACCAGCGTGCGGTCTGGCTATCAGTCGGCGCGGAGGGCACAGTGAAGAACGCGCTGGCCAAATCCATCCGGCGCGGGTGATTCTCGCCGGGGAACACCAGCTCCCGCGTACGCGAGCCGACACCTTCAGCAATGATCAACAGATCAAAACGCTCCTCGCCACCGCCCTCGAACGTGACCGACACGCCCTCATCATCATGCTCGACCGAGACAATACGGTCTCCAAAGCGATAGAACGCATCAGCAGATGACGCCTCATACAGCAGACGCGCAAGATCCCCGCGCAACACCTCAAGCTCAGCCGTCGGACCATCGCCCTCCAGACCGGACAGATCAATTTGCGCCGCCGTGCGGTTGTCCTCATCGACCCACGCAAGCCCGGTCTCACCGGTATTGAGGTCCTTCACCGCCTGCTCAAGCCCCATCAGACGCAAGACTTGCCGAGCCGCGCCCCGCACATCCACATTCTGCCCGCCATCACGAAAGGCAGACGCCTGCTCGACCACCGTGACATCACAGTCACGCTGCGTCAGCCACCAGGCCGCGGCACACCCCGCGATACTGGCCCCGGTAATAAGAACGCGGCACGGGCTGCGCTCGATGCTTTTGAACTGATTGATAAGATGCCCTCGGTGAGAACGATCTGGCTGAGTGATTGCGATGCATCATGCACCAGCTGGCGGTTGTGCCGGTAGCGGTGGGCTGTTCCTTTGTGGGTGGAGGTGGGTATGGGGTGATGGAAGGCTTGCTGGCGTCCGTCTGCCGGGTGCGCGGGATGATTTGCGTTGCAGGCCGCCCGCAACTGGACGCCCCGTACCCATGTGAGTATCATGGCGCCCGCGTCGCACCAGTAGCTCAGCTGGATAGAGTACTGCCCTCCGAAGGCAGGGGTCGTGGGTTCGAATCCCGCCTGGTGCACCACCTTCTATCCCTTGTATTACAAGGGGTTAGCTCTACTACCAGAAACCTGTCCTAGTCCTGAAAGTCGTTTTTGCCACAAATTTGCCACACTCAAGTGTGGCGGGAATGGTCGAAATGGCAACAATCAGGAATCGCGGCGAGTATCAGTGGGAAGCGCAAATTCGCCGTAAGGGCTATCCAGCCCAGCGAAAAACCTTCGAAACCAAATCCGATGCCCAAGTCTGGGCACGCATGATCGAAAGCGAAATCGACCGAGGCATCTTTGTCTCTCGCGTCGAGGCTGAACGCACCGCCTTTCATCAACTCATCGATCGCTATATCTCCGAGATCGCTCCGAAGCACAAAGGCGCTTATTCGGAAATCAAACGCTTGGAAGCACTCAAGCGTCATCCGCTCGCGACGCGCATCGTTGCCACCCTGACCTCTTCAGATTTTGCACGCTACCGTGACGAGCGCCTGAAAATCCGCAAGGGCAATACGGTGAAGCGTGAGCTGGCTTTGTTTCAGTGCGTGATCGAAGTCGCTCGCCGCGAATGGGGTATTCATCTTGCTGAAAACCCAGTCAGGATGGTCAGCCGCCCTAGCTATAACGATGAGCGCTCGCGACGGCTCGATCCAATTGAAGAGCAATACATGCTCGGCGCGTTAGAGCTTCGTGAGCGACGTGCTGACGGCACCTACGCCGATGCATCACACAATCCCTGGATACGGCCCATCGTCCAACTGGCGATTGAGACAGCGATGCGCCGAGGCGAGATTTTTGAGCTGCGCTGGAAGCATGTGAACCTGGAACGTAGAACCGCGCACCTACCAGCGACGAAGAACGGACTGCCCAGAACCGTCCCGCTTTCACCGAAGGCTATTCAGTTGCTTAAGGATTTGCCGCGCTCGCTGTGCGGGCGAGTCTTCCCCACCACTGCAGATGCCCTCAAGAAGGCATTTGTGAGAGGTCTGGAGCGTGCGAGGCTGAAATACTTGGGAGATTGCGGAGCGGCGCAGGTGACGCCCCAGGAAGACTTTCTGATCAATCTGCGCTTTCACGACCTGCGGCATGAAGCGACTTGTAGGCTTGCGACCAAGCTGCCGAATTTGATTGAGCTTGCGAGCGTGACGGGGCATCGAGAGGTGAATATGCTTAAGCGGTACTACAACATTACTGCGGAGGAGCTGGCAGCAAAGCTCGAATAGCTGGAAATCAATCACCTAGGAGGTGCCTAGCCTCCTAGTGATTGACCACCTCGAGTAAAACTCACTCTCACGCTACCGTATTAGAAAAGTAGCATGCTGACCTTCAACGCAGGGTGCATTAAAAGCTGTGCGTTTATTCACAAAAAATTTCTGCTTCTCGCCGACTTACCATTTCATACCCACCGTAAAAACTATTAATGCTTATGCGAGATAACGCTGCTGTATCAAAAACTCATCGGCAGCGCTGATAAAGTCTTCTAGCACAAGATTGACTGCTTTAGATATCTCTCGTAAATCATTATTTTTTATACCCTTGCCTGCATCAGAAAGAGAGAGTTCTCCATGAGCAATCTTATTCCTTTTATGTTTCACAACCAATACGTGATCAGTTCTTCCTCGAAACCGGGGAACCGTCATACCATACTCATCAGCAATCTCGCCTAATCGCCTCGCATCAAGATTTCCGGAGAATATAGTTTTCCGTTTGAGGAAATCATTAATTGACGGAAAACGAATATCTTCAGCAAGAATCTTCTGCCTTACAGCCTGCACTTTAGATCCATCATTTAAGTCACCAGACCTCCCTTTCCCAAAGCTATACTCCAACATGCGACTCTGAAGCTTTCCCGTAAGCTCACTGTACTTACGCTGCCCTAGCCGGTAGTGCACCTGCTCAAGCGTGGCATATGCCGTAGCTTCTATATTATTATATAAAGCAATAAAGAAACTTGCTTTCAGTACAACTACCACCTCAATTTTTCCTCGCTGCTCGGAAACCTCCTCAATATGGTTGAATAATCGATTGATAGAGGCATTGCGCTCAAGAAGGTCTGACTTTGTACCATTCATGAGCTTAGGCCTTAACTGAAAGGCTGAGAATGCGATCCCTGACGTAGCTAATGCGCTTATTAAGGTTTTCGGACGAGTGCGTACGGTATTGACCTGTCACAGACTTGTTAAACTCTCGATCCGAGAGAAAGAATCGCACATCAACTTTTTTGGGCAGCTTGAGATCAGGCACTTCCTCAAGCGCAAGATGACAGCCAACGGAAACGGCTTCAAAAAATATCCGGGACACCTCTTTTCCAGCACTTTTCGAAAACCCAAACTCAAAATTCTCCGTCACAAAATCAATCATTCGATTAAAGACAAATAGCTTATGCAGCTCTTCCTCTTTAGTGAACGACTCGCGCTTACCATCCATGTAGTTATCTAGAGCCTTGCTCACACTCCTTGAAAACTCATTATACTTAGGACGCATATCAATCAGCGCAAAAAACCTTAAGACCAGCTCCTCATGCTCCTGGCGATTAGTTACAGTCCTAGAAAGCACGATAGATGTACGAAACTTCTGATTAGTCGCACATTTATCATAAATAAAGTCCGTAAAGGCTCCGCGATAGATACCCTTGCGCGTTTCCATATTTCGAAGAATGTCGCTACCTTTGTTTATACGCTCAAACAGGTCGTTCTTAACTTCTTCAGTTGCATTCTCAGAAAGAACTATAACTGTAATGGTCATATTGTTGAATTTGCGCTTTCTGGAAACGTCAAAGTCAGAGTAGGACATTCCGTTAAGCTTAGTAACCTTTTCCAAACTTTCAAGCGTCAGTTCGCTTCTAAGAAAGGCGCTTAGAGTCCTAACTCGCTGCGAACCGTCTACAATTTCAAGGCGACCATCTTTATTCTCAGCTACAAAGATAGGTGGAATTGGTAAGCCCAAGACAATAGATTCAATAAGCCTAGATTGGCGCGAAGTGTCCCAAACAAAGTCTCTTTGATAATCGGGCACAAAGACTTCGTTTTCATTCTCATCAATTTTGTCTAGATATTTGCTAACAAGAAGCTCGATAGTGAAGTCTTTGCTATCGTATGCCACAGCTTTTTTGAGCTCGATTATCTGGTCTTCAACGTCGTTCATCACGCATCCTTGGCTTTAGAGAGTCGGACATACCAGAACGAACGATATCAAATAGCCATCCATCCGTCGAGCATACCAACGCCGGTGGTTCCCTGCCGGAAGGGTTTATACGCAAGACCTGTATAACGTTGTTAGCTCGGGCATTGGTCCGCACCGAGTCTAACAACATCCAAATTCTCCCAGACCTAGCAGCGCCGGGTCTCTTGGCAAACAATGCCTACAGCCTCTCTTACTCCCGAATCAGTTCGCAATCGAGTAGCCGCAGCCTGATCGCGCTCCTGCTGCCTAAGCTGAAAGACCTCATAGAAGCACACGACAACCTGCTCCTTGGTCAAATCAGGGAGCGTCGTCCGACGCTTCAGGGTGTTCACTATTTTCCGTGCGCAAAGCTGAGCAGCTTCTCGCTCATACGACCGGAAAGCCAAATCGCGGAAAACCCAGGTGCTGATCCAGCCGCTTGATAACGCCCACAGCATCAAACGCTGGTAGTTCGACCACGCCATACGTGTATGGCCGCTCAAATACCGCCGCAGAATCCGACCATCTTCTTCTTTGAATCCGTAAACCCCCAACTTCGTCAGCTGCAGCTCAAGCGAAACCCGCGACATCCCAGACTTGCGCAGAATTGCTGAGAAGAGGTGCTCAAGCAGATCCACAGGAGCGCGAATAACAAAGTTTCTCCGGCCCGTTTCCTCATGACGTTTCAGTTCACGAAAAACAAGCTGGAAGGCTTCATCCGGGTCGACATCTACATCAGGAATGTGTGGCTGCATGGGACTATTCTTTGGCTTATTCGCGCATATGTCAAAAAGGTGTCCTAGTAAATCCGTAGTCGCATGGAGAAAGCTGGAGGCATTCCATAGCAGCCGAGCGACAGTCACGATGAGCATCGATTACGAAACCATTCAAAAGATTCAGAAGCTAGCAGATGACGTACTGATTGGCGTTGCCGAGGTCGCTGCATTGACAGGCTTCAGCGCTCTGACCGTGCGTCAGCGCAAATTGCCGGGGCTTGAGCCCGTACCCGGCCTGTCACGCTTGCGATGGCGGCTAGGTGATCTCAGACAGTGGATGCGTACCGGGGCAATCACATCGGCTTCTCTCCTCAAGCAAGCCTCGACCGAAGGACCACATAAAGTCGGGCGCCCTACCAAGAAGGCTCAGGTGGAGGCTCGGAAATGAGTGAGCTGGAATTATCGGTTGATGCCGCCACCGGTCAGGAACCACAGGATCAACTGAAATCCAACACCTATTGGTTTCACATTTTCCAGGCCATGGTGGATCACGAACTCGCAAAGCTAGGACCGTATGCATTCGCGGTTTACTGCCTGATCAAATCCCACTGCGATCTCAGAACGGGACTGTCGATTCCTTCAATCCCAACCATTGCTCGCAAAGCTGGGATCAGTCCACGCCAGGCTATGCGCGAGATCAAAACGCTTGAAACCCGAGGCTACATCAGCAGGACGCGATCCCGTAAACATAACGAATATAAGCTCACGGAAAAAATAGCGATCAGCGACTCGCAAGGCAGACCCAGAGGCCAAGCACAGTGGGAGTACCGCCCAGCCCAGATCAAAAGCACGGTTGAGGAGCTGAAACGTATGCTCTTCAACAGGGAGGCAGTCGGCCAAGGTATTCACATCGAAAACCTACAGATCATCGAGAACCAGACCAACATTGGCTTCCAGATTAGCCAAGCTGACTTGGACCATTTGGCCGAGAGCAATCCGGACATCTACACCAAGCTGCTGTCTATCCGGAACTCGATCCGGGAGCGCAAGGCGACCAAAACATGAGTTATACACAGGACCGCCAGTCACGTGACAGGGTGGCATGCATGCGCTCACTTCAGGTGACTGTGTGACATGTGTAACCTGATTTGAGGTGACACAGAGTCACTCATACAAGAAGAGAGAAAACCATATCAGTTGGAACGCCATTACCGCTCGCGACCCGACAAGATCTAGGAACGCTGCAAGCCATGATAACGATCAGCAGGAGGTCTCAACGATGATCCAACAATCAGATGCTCATAGACTGGAAATCGCCCAGGACCTCTTGGGTTGTTTGATAGCGCTCCGTTCCGAGTCGATTTTCTACGAGCGGAAGAAAGCCCAACCGAATGTTGAAATCATCGGCCAGTGGAAAGCAGAGCGGAACACCCTCTTCGACCTGACCCGCAGTTTGAACTGTAACGACCGGGATACCATCGAGAATGTCATCGCGACCTATGGCCCCACTGCCAGAGCTCTGTTTGATCAGGAAGGTAGTCTCAGCAGCTAGCCCTGCGCACCGGCGACCCAAAGTGCTTATCAGCCAAGGCGTTTCACTTTTACTGACATGCGTTCAGCCGCCCTGAGATGCTGGACTCAATCTGAATCGAGCGGCGTGGAGCGTTTGGCAGGTTTTGAATCGGGAATGAGCTCAGGTATGAGCTTGAGCTCTCCCGTATAGACCATGAGGGTTCCGCACCTGGTAAACGGCTTACCAGCATTCATCGCGTCTACAGATTTCCGTCGCAGTGCAAGCGACCACATTTTCTTCAGCCAGCTTTCACTCATAGCGTTTACTCCAGTTGTGGATGACGTGCCCAAATTTGCCTACCGCATGCCTCCCTCAGCATCACCAGATCTACCTTTCTCTGTGCTGCCAGATGTTTTTCTCTTCTTATCCGAGCGATGCACGCACAGTCACCAACGGCAAACGCGCGCACTTCAAAATACTGACACCATCACAGAAAACGCCCTGCTTCGTACGGCGTCGTGTTGCGGTGCTTTTTGAAAGTTACCGTACTCGCTTCGCAAAATATTTCGATGATCAATTTTGTTTAGCTGATGGCGTCTGAGTCTCGTGTTGATCGAGTCACTGGACGATTCCCCTGCCCCATCCCCAACGATGCTTTTATTCATCAAGGAACAAGAAATCCAGCACCTACGTACGGACAACTTTTCTAACCAAAATCGTTCACAACGGCTGCAACCATTGGGTGGATAAGAACTGGGACAGGGTAGGGTTTGTACTCCCGCCATGAATGGCGTACGTACAACCGGCAACGCGGCATTCGTTTCACTCTCTTGCTTTGCCTACCGTCCCTGCTCAGGGCAAGCCCCGAGACCCCACTGCGGCCAATGGCCGGAGAGTTTTGGTGGAGCCCGGTGCCGCCGATGGCTCACAACTCGGTAGAGATGCCTGACAGCGCAAGAACCTCATGCTCTGCAAGCCCTTGCCTCCGCTGCGCCAATCCGAGGGGCGAAATAAGCGCCTCATGCTCGACGACTTGCTGTTCTAGCAACCGCCCTAAAAGCAGCAGCTCTCCCTGCGCTTCGAGTGCGCGAAGCTGCTCGGGAGAATTAAAAGCCCAGCGGTCAAGAATCTGCCAGCCGCAGGCATGATACGAAGTCGATCGGCGGACAGAGTCGATGGTAGTAGCCGCCAGGACGCCGGACGCGATTCTTAATGGCGTGTGGTTAATCAGCATGGGCAGATTCCATTTGTTTTAGGCAATTGATCATTCGTGTGTTCTGCGCAATGGAAGAGGTTCTGAAGCCGCCTTTGCGCCTTAGCTCTCGGATGTGAGCGAGCGAAAAACCGAGAGCGGATAGGACGGCAACATCGTCAGAGGCCAGCGCTTGATTGGCCAAACGCATAGTGGCGTTGGCTTGCTTCAGTTGAGCGATATCTACCTGCCAAACACTTCCTGCGGTTACGTCGGTCATCGGGCCACTCCGAATAGCTAAGTGAAGGGTCCATCATCCAGCTAAGTGCTGAAGATTGAATGCAGCCGTGCCTCAGTATTGGTCACGTCCGCCGTTTTAAGCGCGAGGCTGAACGTCGGAATAACCAAATCGCTGGTCAACAGCTCCAATCGATGGTTGCTCTTGCCGACTGGAAGGATGCGCCAGGACCGTATCTCATCCAAACGGAAGAGGTGGCCGTCCTGACCTACGGGGTACGCCAGCAACCTTTTCGATTGCAGGTCGACACCAATGTAAGCGTCATTGATCTTAGCGAACACCTCTACCTGCGGGTGGAACCCTTCAGCCTGATAGCCGACGACCATTCTTCTCAGCTTTTCGCCATAGCTCTGGTTGATTCTCGAAAACAGCCATCCACCTCCCACCATGTAGAGGATCAAGACCCAGAACAGCCACCGAATCGCCGGGTCTTCACTATTGGTCAAACCCAGAAAAAATGTCAGGTTGAAGCCAGAAAGAACCACCACAACTAGCAAAAGCGCACCGACCGGCAAACACCCGACGGCCCATACCACCCGAAATAACTCCCAGATCAGCCTCATGCATCCTCCTAAAGCAAACGAGCACAGATAAAATAACTGAAAATCAGATATCCCAAAAGCAGATATAGCGTGATCGGCCGAACCTTGCCCGGACACGGCTATGACAAAGGCTATTTATCGACGCGAACACGTGATCTTTCTGCAGGAGCTAAAGCGCATGCGTGTTGAGTCAGGGATGACCCAGGCCCAGTGCTCTACCGCGCTGGGGAGACCGCAATCGTTCATGAGCGATGTGGAGCGGGGGGTAAGGCGGCTGGATACTGTGCAATTGCGGGATTTGTGTGAGGTCTTGGGTCGTGACCTCATCAGCTTTACCAAATCCTTCGAGCAAGCTCTCAGCGATGAGAATGGGAAGACCATTCGTACGGCGGAGAAGGAGCGCCATTGATCGACGATCATTATCAGGCACTGATACAATTCGCGATTAGTCGTCACTAGGAACTATATGCCATGGAGAGCTGTATCGTCGGAATCCGACGCTCCGAGGGTTCGCTACCAAAGCTAAAAGAGACACCGAGCATCTGGTTCCCTTCTCTAGCCTCATTGGCCGCCGTACTGTCGGACGACAACCGGCGCTTGCTGCGACTGATCCATGAAAAGCAACCCAAATCTCTCACTGAACTAGCTGAGCTCAGCGGTCGAAAGGTGCCGAATCTGTCGCGCACCCTTCGCTTAATGGCGGATTACGGTTTGGTTTCGTTGCAGCGCAACGTCCGGGATGTCCAGCCGACAGCCTTGGCGACCGAGTTTTTGGTCGTGCTGGATTGAAGATCGCGGATGAGGGAAGTCTACTTATGAGCCAAAATGGGCAAATGCAAAATAAGAAACTGCAGCACTCCGGGCTGTGCAAAACGGCCGAGTGGGGCGGACTGGTCAAGAGTTCCGTAACACTCGAAAGACTGCGCCAAGCAAATGAACAAAATTTAGCCGCAAGCATTACAGGTCAGAAGTCCTTTTACCTCTCATGTGGATGGTAGGCATGTCGAAATCCGAAGCACAGACACGGGCCGACATGATCGACCAGCAGCTCGCCCAGTCGGGATGGAACGTCAAGGATCTCACGCAGGTGCTCGAAGAGTTCGACATTTTGACCGCCTTACCTGAAGGCATGACCAAACCGCGCACCCCATACGAAGGCCACCAATTCAGTGACTACGTCCTACTGGGTAAAAACCGCAAACCCTTAGCTGTGATTGAAGCAAAAAAAACTAGTAAGGAAGCGGCCATAGGCCGCGAACAAGCCAAACAATATTGCTACCACATCCAGCAACAGTTGGGTTGTGAGCTGCCGTTCTGCTTCTATACCAATGGCTACGAAACCTACTTCTGGGACCTAGGGAACGCGCCGCCGCGTAAGGTCGTTGGTTATCCCACTCGGGACGATCTTGAGCGATTCGCTTATATCCGCCGCAACCGTAAACAATTGACACATGAGTTCATCAACACCTCGATTGCCGGCCGTGATTATCAGATCCGTGCAATTCGCGCGGTACTCGAAGGCATCGAACAGAAAAAACGCGACTTCCTACTGGTGATGGCCACCGGCACTGGCAAAACCCGAACCTGCATTGCCATGGTCGATGCGCTGATGCGCGCAGGCCATGCCGAGAGGGTTTTATTTCTAGTCGATCGCATCGCACTGCGCGAGCAAGCATTAGCTGCCTTCAAAGAGCACCTTCCCAACGAGCCACGTTGGCCCAACGTGGGCGAAAAGCTCATCGCTAAAGACCGTCGTATCTATGTGGCCACCTATCCGACAATGCTCAACATTATTCGGGATAGCGCACAGCACCTGTCACCGCACTTCTTCGACTTCATTGTCGTCGATGAGAGCCACCGCTCGATCTACAACACCTACGGCGAGGTGCTCGACTACTTCAAAACCATCACGCTGGGTTTGACGGCAACACCGACTAACGTCATTGACCACAATACCTTCCAGCTATTCCATTGTGAAGACGGCATGCCGACCTTTGCCTACACCTTCGAGGAGGCCGTTAACAACGTGCCACCTTATCTATGCAACTTCCAAGTCATGAAGATTCAGACCAAGTTTCAGATGGAAGGCATCAGCAAGCGTACCATTTCGCTGGAGGACCAAAAAAAGCTGATCCTTCAAGGCAAAGAGATTGAAGAAATTAACTTTGAAGGCTCGCAGCTCGAAAAGCAGGTGATCAATAAGGGCACCAATACCCTGATCGTCCGAGAGTTTATGGAAGAGGCCATCAAGGATGCCAACGGCGTTCTCCCGGGCAAGACCATTTTCTTCTGCGCCACAAAGGCCCATGCCCGGCGCCTGGAGGAAATTTTCGACAGGCTCTATCCACAATACCGCGGTGAACTGGCCAAGGTGCTTGTATCGGACGATCCCCGCGTCTATGGCAAAGGCGGCTTGCTCGACCAATTCACCAACAACGATATGCCGCGTATTGCTATCAGCGTCGACATGCTCGATACCGGCATCGACGTGCGCGAAGTCGTAAACCTCGTCTTCGCAAAACCGGTATATTCCTATACCAAGTTCTGGCAAATGGTCGGCCGCGGAACGAGGCTATTGGAAACCAGAAAACCCAAGCCTTGGTGCACCGAGAAAGAAGCGTTCCTAATTCTCGATTGCTGGGACAACTTCGAATACTTCAAGCTCAACCCCAAGGGCAAAGAACTCAATCCCCAGTTGCCACTCCCTATACGGCTAGTTGGTCTGCGGCTCGACAAGATAGAGAAAGCCACCAACTGTGATTATATCGATATCGCTGCGCGAGAAATCACCAAGCTTCGTCTGCAGATTGCAGAGTTACCCATGGAGTCCGTCGTCATCAAAGAAGCTGCAGCTGCGTTGGCGCAGCTGAAAGAAGAAACATTTTGGATCAGCCTCAATCACAACCAGCTGGAATTCCTACGCGCCGAAATAAAACCGCTGTTCCGTACGGTCTCTGAGGCTGACTTCAAGGCCATGCGCTTCGAGCGCGACCTTTTGGAGTACTCGCTAGCCGTGCTCAATGAGAACAAGGAGCAAGCCGAAACCGTCAAAGAAAAAATCATCGAACAGATTAGCGAACTGCCGCTCTCGGTTAGCTTTGTGAAGCAGGAAGAAGCGCTGATCCGTGCCGCTCAAACCAGCCACTACTGGGTAAAGGCCGACGAAGATGCCTTCGATGGCATGGTGACCAAACTCGGGTCACTGATGAAATTCCGCGAGCAAAAACGCGGCGGGGAGCAAACGCATCTTGATTTGATTGACGAGCTACACAAGAAAGAATGGGTGGAGTTCGGCCCCCAGCACGAGGCCGTCAGCATCACCCGCTACCGGGAGATGGTTGAGGCCTGTGTTGCCGAGCTGACAGAGCACAACCAAGCGCTGCAGAAAATCAGAGACGGTGAATCAGTCAGCATAGATGAAGCCAACGAACTCGCTCAGCTTCTCCACGAAGAATACCCACATATCACCGAAGACCTGCTACGCCAAGTCTACAAGAACCGAAAGGCCCGCCTCATCCAGTTCATCCGCCACATTCTCGGCATTGAGATACTTCAGAGCTTCTCAGACGAAGTCAGCGCCGCGTTTGACCAGTTCATGCGTGCCCACACAACCCTCAGCAGCCGCCAATTAGAGTTCCTCAATCTACTGGAGAGCTTCATCGTCGAGCGCGAACGAGTGGAGAAGAAAGACCTGATCAACGCCCCCTTCACAGTCATTCACCCACAAGGTATTCGCGGCGTGTTCAGCCCGGTTGAAATCAACGAAATCCTGCAGCTGACCGAACGGTTGGCCGCCTAAAGCACAGGCAATCTCATGCTGCAAAACAACCCCGGACTCAAAAGCAAGATCGACCAGCTCTGGAACAAATTCTGGAGCGGCGGCATCAGCAATCCGCTCACTGCTATTGAACAGATCACCTATCTTCTATTCATGAAACGGTTGGATGAACAGGATCTCAAACGCCAGTCGGACGCTGAGTTCACCGGCGAAAAATACAACTCGAAGTTTGAAGGAAGCTGGATTCCACCGGAGTATCGCGCACGGTGGGACGAAAAAGACTCCGCTCACGAATGGGCAAAGAAACTGTTAGATGAGAAGCGATTTGCCATAGAAAAGCACACTTTGCGCTGGAGTGAATTCAAACGCTTACAAGCCCAAAATATGCTTCAACATGTGCAAGGGAAAGTGTTTCCGTTCCTGAAGGATTTAAACGGCGCCGAGTCAAATTTCACTCATCATATGAAAAACGCCGTGTTCGTGATCTCCAAACCAGCGCTGCTGGTGGAGGCAGTGAAAACTATCGACGAAATCTTCGAGATAATGGAGATGGATTCCCGGGAAAACGGTCAGGCATTTCAAGATATTCAGGGTGACGTCTATGAAATGCTGCTTTCTGAGATCGCCACTGCGGGCAAAAACGGACAATTCCGCACTCCCCGCCACATTATTAAACTGATGGCTGAGCTGGTACAACCGCAGCTGGGGCACAAGATCGCCGACCCCGCCTGTGGGTCCGGTGGCTTCCTTCTTGGCGCTTATCAATACATTGTCACCCAGCTCGCCCTTTCTAACATGAAAAAAGGGACAGGGACGAAAGAACTTTCTGCCGATGAGGACGGCTTCTTGCGTACCTCGGTCGCTGCCGCACTCACCGAAAAAGCTCAGGCTATCCTGCAGGAATCTCTTTGGGGTTACGACATAGATAGCACTATGGTGCGTCTTGGGCTGATGAACCTGATGATGCACGGCCTCGACGAGCCGCACGTCGACTACAAAGATACACTGAGTAAGAGCTACAACGAAGAAGCTGAATACGACATCGTGATGGCCAACCCACCATTTACCGGCAGTATCGACAAGAGCGACATCAACGAATGCCTTCAATTGGCTACGACTAAAACCGAACTTCTATTTGTAGAGAACATCTACCGCCTACTCAAGAAAGGCGGCACCGCCTGCGTGATTGTTCCACAAGGCGTTTTATTCGGCTCTGGTAGTGCTTTCAAGACCTTACGTCAGTTGCTCGTCGTTCGTTGCGACCTGAAAGCCGTAATTACCCTCCCCAGCGGCGTGTTCAAACCCTACGCTGGGGTTAGCACCGCCATGCTATTGTTCACCAAAGTATGGGGGCCTCAGGACAAAGTCACCCAACCAGCCACCGAACACGTGTGGTTTTATGAAATGGCCACCGACGGCTACTCGATGGATGACAAGCGAAGCAAACAGGAGGGCTACGGTGACTTACAGGACATCGTAGCCAAGTACCATGCCCGCAACCCGGCCACCGATACCGACCGCACCGCAAAATACTTTACTGTTCCCCGCACAAGTATCGAAACTGAAGGTTATGACCTCTCTTTCAGTCGCTACAAAAAGGATGTATTCGAGGAAGTGCACTACGACTCGCCGAGTGTGATTCTGGATCGACTCATTCAGGCCGAAATCGGTGAGTTGGAGGAAATGGAAATGGCCAAGGTACCAGGCGGCATTGTGCGCCAGTTGCTGGAGCTTAAGGGGATAGTGGGATGATTATGATCCCGCTCGCTCAGGTCACGCAGATAAATCCCCGTCCACCGAAAGGGCTTGATGACTCACAAGAGACTTCGTTTCTTGCAATGGCGTCCATTTCTGAAGATGGAGAGATAATTCATCAGGAAACTAGATCACTGAAAGATGTAAAAAAAGGATTTACATACTTCCAGCGTGGCGATGTATTGTTGGCGAAAATAACCCCGTGTTTTGAAAACGGAAAGTCCGCGCTTACTGAAAAACTTGAACATCCGTTAGGTTTCGGATCTACCGAGTTCCACGTACTGCGCGCGATTCCTGAAAAACTCGACCCAAGATTTCTTTTTCATCTTGTCCGGAGCAGTCGGCTCCGGTTCCTTGGCAAAAAATCGATGAAAGGAGCAGCGGGACACAAACGTGTTCCAGCTGACTTTCTAGAAAACTTCACAATTCCAGCTTGGCCCCTTAATGACCAAATTCGTATTGCCAACCTACTTGGGAAAGTAGATGGTTTGATTACCCAACGAAAAAAACACCTGAAACAGTTTGATGAATTGCTCAAAAGCGTATTTTTGAAAATGTTTGGCGACCCAGTCCGAAACGAAAAAAACTGGGGGAAAAAACCACTCGAAAAACTCGGAACCTTAAACAGGGGCGTATCCAAGCACCGTCCTAGAAATGCCCCTCAGCTTCTGGGGGGGAAATACCCATTGATTCAAACTGGCGAGGTCTCTAACTCAGGCACTTACATAACATCTTACAAACAGACTTATTCGGACATTGGCTTTTCTCAGAGCAAAATATGGCCATCGGGAACGTTGTGCATAACGATAGCTGCTAACATCGCACAAACGGGCGTTCTGACTTTTGATTCCTGTTTTCCAGACAGCATTGTAGCGTTTTCCGCCTTCGAGAATGAAGCACACGTACTCTATGTACATGGCCTATTCTGGTTTTTTCAAAAAATTCTCGAGAAAAACGCACCAGCAGCTGCACAGAAAAATATTAACCTTGAGATTTTAAGAGGATTGGAGGTTCCGAAACCGCCCATTGAGTTACAGGCGAAATTTGCAGTTGTCGTTGAGAAGATCGAGCGTCTCAAATCCCGCTATCAGCAAAGCCTCTCCGATCTTGAAGCACTCTACAGCGCACTAAGCCAGAAAATGCTTAAGGGTGATCTTGATTTGTCGGGCATGCCGTTGCCTGGAATGGAGTCGGAGGAAGAGAACGCCGAGCTTACTAACACCGTGCACTTCCAAACCGAGGAAAACATTACGCTAAGCCTGCCCGACACCGATAATCTACTAGACGCTCTAGAGAATTCCGGTGCGCGGAATACGTTGATCGCCCAATGGCTTGAGGCTTATCGTAGCCAACTGGGCACCAAGCCATTTTCGGTCCAACTCTTTATGTCTGCGGCGCAAACTCGACTTAGCGATAAGTTACAGGCACTGTTGGAAAATAAGACTCTCGAAGAAGACCATAAGAATCGACTAATCAAGCTTCACCCGAACAATGACATCGAATTTGGCGCTGAGGAGTATGAGGCTATTAAATGCTGGGTCTTTAAAGCAATAGACTCGGGAACACTTACCCAGGCACATGATGATGCGGGCAACCGTGTTCAGCTTAAGGCTGCGCAGATATGAAACTTTTGCGTCTCAAGATCACTGACCCGTCAGGCTTCCGCAGTCTACCATGTGGTTTCGAGCACTACTTCCGCACTGAACGAGCAGTGCAAGAGGAGCTTGCCCGCGCTGATGAGTTCGCGCCCTTTGTTTGCGCAGGCTCCAACGGTAGTGGCAAGTCCAATATGCTAGAAGCGTTAGCGGCGATCTTCTATCAATTAGAAATCCAACGGGTAAGGCGAAATTTCCTCCCGAAAATTTTCGACTACAATCCGGTAAGTAATCCGAAAGGCATAAAGGAGAGTGAAGGCGAACCCAACGCCTATGAATTGGAATATTTAATAGAGGTTCCACTCTCCTACAAAAAGCAGCAAGGATATGCACATGCACATGTTCGTATTTTAAAAGAGCCAGAAAAGTCACCGTGGTTAGCTTGGGTTAATGCGGAAAAATTCATCACTGATGGATTCACCACTATTACTGATGAGGAAAGGGATTTTCTTCTACCTCAATATGTTTTGGGGTATTCGTCGGGCGAAAACCAAATTCTAAATTTGCCGTTCTTTAAGATGCGCTTTGTGCAATTTGACGAATACTGGAACGCGCTGGCTCAGCAGTTAAGTTATTCTGGGCACCCAGAAGCGAGACTAGCTTACCTAGATAACGGATTCAGCCAGGCCATCCTGCTATGCAACCTGCTGTTTCAAGATGATGCCACCCTACAACCTTTCCGCGAAGATGTGGGTATCGAGGCATTGAGTCAGTTCCGTATCATCCTCAAACAAAGCATAGAGATATCTGCCAAACAGGCAACCGAATTAACCTCTGGCGATTACGTCGAACCTGGGTACTCACAGGAAAGTTACTTTTCAGATAACCCAGCTATTTCATTAAACGAAGAGCGCGACTCCTACACCGTAAATTTGATGTATCTTCTACAAGGCGATGAAAGGTCATCGATCATCGAAAAACTCAAACGCTGTGCCACTCTATCTTATCAAGATGATGCCACCGATACACTTGTCCTCGATTATTTGGTGAATGAAGCGACTAAAGAGTCATTTCGAGACAACTTCGACGCCTCCCCTTTGGAGTTATTTCAGGCCCTGCAGGTGCTACTGGTGCTGAACCTGTATACGGTAAGTGACACACTCAAGAGTGATATTTATCGATCAAAAAGCCACTACGTTAGCGAGACAATACCTACACTTGCGTCTGACGAACGCATTATGCGTTTTAAAAACTTCTACTTCACAAAGCAGGGTGTGACCAAACCAATGCTGCTCAAGGAGTTGTCGGACGGCGAACATCAACTGCTGCACAGCCTCGGCCTTTGCCTGCTGTTCCGCAACACCAACAGCCTATTTCTACTGGATGAACCGGAAACCCATTTCAACCCAGCATGGCGTGCGAACTTCATTAGCCGTCTACGCAGCTGCCTGAAAGAACACGCAGGTACTAGCCAGGAGATGCTGATCACCACGCACTCACCGTTCCTAATCTCGGACAGCAAACCGGAGAAAGTACTGGTGTTCGATAAGAATTCAAATACTGGCGTTGTAAGCATCTCCCATCCCGAATACAACACGCTGGGTGCGTCAATAAATAAGATCACCATGACAACTTTTGGCAAACGCGAAACCATTGGTGGCCGCGCCCAGGCCTTGCTTGAGAAGCTAAGGAAGCGCTTTGAACAGGGTGAAGATATTTCAATACTAATTACCCAGTTGGATCGCGAACTTGGCGACTCAGTGGAAAAGGTAATGCTTATCAAGGCAATGCACGATAGTGTTCTGAAAGGCCAAGGAAGGGAGCACAGCTGATGTTGTTCCCCTATACCTATGTGCCTCACCAGATGGAGAATATGCAGGCCTTTATTGACTTCATTTTCTTTGAAGTATGGTGCAAAGCGCCGGTGGGCCTTGTATTTCACCCGGACCTTTTCAAGGCAAAACCAGATCTAAAGGAGGTCATGGTAGAGTTTGGTTTTTCTGCACAAGCGGCCGAACGCGGGAAGGTGTTCTACAAAGACGTAAAATCGATTTACGAGCTTTTTGAATCCTTATCACCATCACAGATTAAACAGCTCAAAAAATGGTACTGGGGCAACAATGACCTGAAAAAAATATGCAACAACCACCCCGCAGCACAGCTTGCTCGCTATACGGATATTGCAAAGCTTCATCCGGTACTAAGCGAACATCTCGCATCTTTTTTTAAGAACCTCTACTCACAAGCGTTGCTGGGGCTGGCCGCACTCAAAGACAAGATCGGCATTATTGACGAGCACTACACAAAGTTCACTGGCACCAATAACCGAGGTAAATGTCCATTTTGTGGGATCAGTGACTTACTGGGCCCAGATCACAGCTATCGCGATGCTTACGACCACTATCTACCCAAGGCAATCTACCCGTTCAATTCAATCAATTTTAGAAACTTAGTACCTGCCTGCCATCACTGCAACAGCAGCTATAAGGGTAGCAAGGATACTGCATTAACTCCTAAAGACCCCTGCCATCATCAGACCCGCCGCAAAATGTTCTATCCTTTCTCAATTCTGCCCTACCGCATCACAGTGCAAGTAACGCTGCAGCATGCTGATCCAGAAAAGCTGACTCGCGCAGATATCGGCATTAGCTTTGGCCCTCTTGAATTAGAAGAGCAGATCGCTACCTGGAAAGATGTGTACGGAATTGAAGAGCGCTATCGCGCAAAGTTCTGCGGTCCAGATGCAAAAGCATGGGTTGTGGAAGTGCTGGACGAATGGCGCTGGCACGAAGAGTCCGCCAAAACGCAAGGAAAATCCCCAGAAGCGTACTTGCAAGCTGTAGACTACCACACAGAAAAGTCACCTTACACCAACGGAAATTTCTTGAAGAACAGCTTTCTTCAAGCCTGCAAGGCCGTCGGCGTTTTTGATAAAGCAGTAAAGCCAAACAACGTGTAAACAATGCGGGGAAAATAAAAGAAATCTGCGGATGTATATGGTTATTTACCACTAAAATTTCGTATTTTCGCCCGTCGATTCGGAGAATAGATCGAATGATGCCGTTAGGCTGTCACGTACGTGATGACTGAGCAGGCCGGATCACGCATCGCCAGTAAACACTGGAAGAAGTTTTTGCTCAGTCTAAGTCGATCGGTAACGGCCTACCCGCCACGATTAAGCTGCCACAAATTTGCCACACTCACCCCGCTAATCGGGGCGAAAACCCGCTAACCCCAGCTAACACAACTCGTTGATTTTCCAGCTAATCCCCGCTAACGTATTGATTCTAAACGTCGACTTTTAGGACTCCGAAGGCAGGGGTCGTGGGTTCGAATCCCGCCTGGTGCGCCATCTTTTGCAGTCTGGATGTGTCTTGAGTTGTGGACAGTCTATGAAATGCCCGAAGCCCGCCTTGTGCGGGCTTTTTTGTTTTTGGTGCCTTGGCAAAACGGGTCTGAACATGTAGCGGACGCGCTCTATTTCAGTGACACGCGCACCGATTTGTAAGGGAAATACCGCCCCCAGCTCCGCAGAATGTCCTCAGCTTGAAAACCTCTCGTCGAGCTACTCCAGGCGCTGCTACCTGAACATATGGAGTCGAGATCAGCCCTGCTGTGCTTCGGGAATTTTTCTGTGGATAGATAGTCCCAAGCCCGGAAGCAAACGATCCTTGCTCAATCAGTGCGTGGGGCGCTGGCCTGATCTGGTTAAGCAAAACAGCAAGTGCTAAAGCGGGCGTGCCTGTACGCCAGCTAAAATTTAATCAAGCTCCAAGGAGGGGGAATGGCATTCGACGCCTTTTTACAGATCGAGGGTCTCCAAGGGGATTCCACTGACGCCAATCATAAGCACTCAATTGAGATAACTGGATATAATTTAGCAGCTACTCAGTCAATCTCCCGTACGGCTAGCTCAGCTGGCGGCGCAACCGCTGGCCGTATTTACTTAAGCGATTTTAGCATTACAAAACTCGTAGACTCTGCAACCCCAAAACTATTGGCCGCATGCTGTTCGGGGCAACACTTCAAGAAAGCAACGTTGAGTGTTTATCGTGCAGGAGGCGACAAGCAAAAGTACATGGAAGTAACGTTTGAGAACTTTATTGTAAGCGGGTTTTATAGCGGGAATATATTTGACGCATTGCCCAGCGCTTTTCCAGAAGACGTTGTTTGGTTTAGTTACTCAAAAATCAAGATGACATATTCACAGCAGAGTAGAGCCAATGGTCAAATGATAGGTCAAGTCGTTGCCGGATGGGACCAAGAACGAAACACCACTTATGCATAAGGATATTTAAGTGCCAAGAATTTACTGCTGCGACGGTGACTGTGGGCTTACAGCAGATCAACTGCTGTGGACAATTGCAATCGAAACCACAATGGAAGAGTTTGGAATTGACGACATAGCTGCGGCCTTGTCCATCGTTTCGGGGGCAAATATAATTCCAACGCGCCGTAAGCCCGGTGGAACTATAAAAAATACCTCCGTAGCCTCTATCGTTTCAAGGCGGATATTTAGAAAGCGTAAATTTCCCGGGGGTTACAGGGCTCCGACTATCGTCGGCTGGAGACCTCCGACTGTGCGGGTTACACCTTACATTGGCGCATTTGTAGGTCGAGCCATTCCAGTGGTCGGTTGGGCGTACACAGCTGCAGAGCTAGGACTCATCGGCTATAAAACCGTCGTCGCATACAATGCCATTGTAAGCGCTGAAGATCAGGTGTTCTGAATGAATAAAGATAGCGTGGACTATGAGCTGCTGAACGACATAGTCAGGTGTATTCAAGAAGTGTTTGAATTCAGCAAGGATGCATTTGAAACTCTCAGCCTGGCCACTGATATTAACCGTGAGCTGGGCATCGAAGGGGATGATGCCAATGAGCTGATGCCCGAGTTCTTTGAGCGTTTTTCCATAAACATAGATAACTATGATCCCTACAGGTATTTCGTACCTGAGGGATATGATTTTTTCTCCTTCAGGCGAAGCAAGGACAGGCGCGGCAAGATTCCTATAACTTTGGGCATGCTTTATTTGGCGGCTAGAGCAAAAGTCTGGAACACACAAGAATTAGAAAGCGTAGAGTTTAGTCCTGCTCCGCTTTATAACTGTACGTCTGAGATTCCTCTGCCAGGTTATAAAATAAATAATAGGTAGAAGCTCAACCGCACGCACACCGAGCACGTCGGACTACGCTAATCAATGTGGCAGAAGTGAGTCTCGGCTACTCGCTTATTCCAAGGTAGCAGACGTAATGCGCGCGCTGTGATTTTTAGCATAACGCAAATGCGTCGTCCATATCTACGATGCTCAGGCCGTTTATAGGGAGGAGGTGCTTGTAAAATTCGGCCATCTTCACTTCAAGTGCTACTAGTGCCATATCAAACTAAACGTCTCCGCCGGGTAGTTATGTCTATATGATTTTTATAAGAAAATCATACATATAGAAGTTATGTTGCTCGGATACTGCACGCTAGGAGTACATCTATTTCTGGAAGCTCCACGACTGCTCTTGTTTTGCGTCCAGTAAGAATGGGATAATTTCAATAGTAAAGGGGATGCATGGCTTGTCAGTATTCCCAATTTTCTATCAGCCAGCAAAGATAGCTAAACGGTTTAAATTGCCCATGCTTTCTGAATTGCCGAATGACGGTCTCTGGCCGAAAGCATCAGCTCCTGAACGACCGCTTTCGACTGATTCTGTTGAAAAAATCGGTTTTCTCGAATTGCCAGAAACCTGACGAGTGAAAGAGTATATTTTTCGCGCTGCTACGTGAAGTCTGTGCTCGAAAGCCTATACGGCTATTCAAGATTTCAATCTCATGTGCTTATTTTTCTGCCGTGAAAACCTCGTCCGACTGTTTTCAAAAGAATAGTCTGATAGCGGCCATTGTACACGGTTGCTCGAACATATGGACGAAGGCACTATTGCGCAGTTCCTCATTGTTGAATTACATGTGCATCACTCTAGTTACGACTATTTTATTATTTATTTTCAAAAGGTCAGGTGAGCTTGCTCCTATTCCTTACGAAATGAGCTCCATCAGCGAATGGAGACCGGCATACACCGAGGGCTTTGAGCGCCTCTGCTGCATACCGGCAGAGAATCTCGGATCTTCAGTAGCCGACGTTTCCCAGCTTAGTGAACCTACCCAGACTTATGGAGAAGCGATCCCTGTTACTGAGGCCTTTGCCTCGATACGTCCGACAATGCCAACTATACGAAACCTCAGACACTCAGACCCACAACGGCTGCATTCCCGGTCTGGTGTAACCCCAAACACGTGGTACCCCATCCTCTAGAGAAAAGGGCAGATTGTGCTTTCTTAGGATAGAGAGTAGCCATTCGATTGAATCAGCTCTGAGTTCGATCCACTCAATCTCTGCCACCGGATGGATGTGGTAATGCCATTCTCCATCCCAGTCTGTGCAGTAATCGCTTGGGGCCAAGACGCTGTGCAATCTGAATTCTGACTTCATGTGCGGGGCGTTAGTCATGGCGTTGATCAGCTCAGCCCATTTGGTGTTGTTCATTACGGGAAAAATGGCGCCCGTAGTCAGCAGTCGTCGAGTTTTCGCTTTTGTAATCTCGTCGAGGTCAGGTAACTGATGCATAAGATTCGCGCGATGGTGTGAGGTGAGTGCAGTCTAACCCAACATACATTGCGTGATTGAATGGGTACGGACGCTGGGCATCGTTTAGAACGAGCGGTATTGTTTCAACTCAATCTCAGGCGCAGGAAGCACCATGTTTTGGAAAAGAGACAACATCCTCAAGGTAGAGCTACTCACTCCGGTTGCTCTGAGCATACCGCCAGCTCCACCGCCACCTGACACGCCAGAACAGTCGGTCGACAAGCGTGCGACCACCAACGCGGAACTGGCCTTCAAACTGATCACCTATGGAACTCTGGCATCGCAGGCAGCGTTGCTGGTCCTCGGGTATTCAATTCTGGTAGGACGTTACGAGCAATTCGGAATCGATACGAACGAGCTAGCGCTAGGAACCCCTTCTCTCCTGCTCAATGGTTATGTTGACCTTTTCTCCAGAGCAATCGACATGGCGAGTCAATCGCCGACCATTGGACCAGGGCTATTGGCTTTCATATTTGTTGCGGTTGCGGCGGTTTTTGTCAGCCTGGTAACGAAGCGTCTCACAATGGCCATTATTGTGGGGCTCTCAGCCTGGATAGGAATGTTCCTATTTGTGGCATTCTTTGTACCGGCACTCGGGGTTCAAAACGGAGTAAATAAAGGCTTAGCGGACTTCAACAAATATACGCATCTGGAAGCTCCATTAGGGCTGGATAAAATCCATACGGTCATAACGGACAAAAACGAACGACTCACCGGCTACCTGATCCTTGCGGATGGTAAAAGCACATTTTTACTTGTTGGAATGAAGGTCTTTAAGCTTGATGGCAGCTCTGGCCGGGTGATCCGGGAAACAGAGCTGAGCGTCAAACAGCCATCTAATGAGCCCAAAAAGTAGGCCGCGAGCATGACCAGTAGCCGGGGCTCTGTATGCCCACATGTATGCCCGCAAAAACCGAAGACTGGTAGACCCAAAAAATACGGGCCTGCCGACCTCCAGTTCAAAAGACGTCTGGGCATGTGAGAGCGCCTTCTTGCCACTATAAAAAAATACCTAAACCACAACCCCGACGAGTAAAGTACCGCCGCCCGAGACGTGGATCCGGGTTTTCCCATGGAGTTTCACCTTGAAGTCATTTAGCAAAGTCGTAGCCGCAGCAGTATGTGGTCTGGTTCTGGCGGGTTGCACCGGCACCCCTATGAAAACCCCGCAATACGACAGCAGCCAATACACCGTCGTAGGTCACAGTGAAGCAAGCGCCACCGGCCTGATGCTGTTCGGTCTGATCCCGATTCGTCAGAACGACCGTTTCGTTCGTGCGCAGAACAGCGCCATTCAGGCCAAGGGTGGCGATGCGCTGATCAATACCCAAGTGCAGGAGAAGTGGTTCTGGGCCTGGGTCCTGAACGGCTACACCACTACCGTTTCTGGTGACGTGATCAAGCTGAAAACCGCTAAATAAGCACCGCTCGTTTTCAGAAAGCCCGGTTCGCCGGGCTTTTCTGTTTCTGGCGATTGGCGGATGCGCTATCGAGCGATTGAGTAAGCGCTGACATGCATCGTTACCCACCGCCAAAAGGTTTAGCATTCAGCCCACTTTCGGATGTGAAGTTTTCTGCATGACGGCCTTCTACCTCAAGTTACTCATCACCCCCGCGCTGATGCTGGCTATTTCATTGGCGGCAAAGCGCTGGGGTACCGGCGTGGCAGGGCTGCTTTCCGGACTGCCGATGACCTCGGCGCTGGTCATGCTGTTTCTCAGCCTTGAGCAAGGCACCCAGTTCGCCTCGATGGCGGTGCCCGGCGCACTGGCCGGGCTGGCGGCGATTCAGGCGACTTACCTGTTTTATTTCCTGGTCACTGGACGCGTTTCAGCGGTGACTGGATGCACCTTGGCCTTGGCTGTGTATGGCGCAACGGCCTTTGCGATTAACCTGTCGGGCTCACTGGCGCTGTCGATCATCTTCACGCTGCTGATGGTTGCGTTGATCGTTGTTGCCACCTCGAGACAGGCACCACCGGATGTAGCGTCATACGTTGCAATGCCGCGCTGGGTCATCCCGATGCGAATGCTGACGGCCACCCTTCTGCTGCTGGCGATTACCGCAAGCGCTACCTGGCTCGGGCCGGTGGTCAGTGGGCTGCTGGCGCCGATCCCGGTGATCGCCTGGCCGCTTGCAGTGTTTGTCCACGTTCAAGGCGGGCGTTACGAACTGGCGGC
Organism: Pseudomonas sp. ICMP 3272; assembly: GCF_001466905.1. Classification (NCBI taxonomy): domain Bacteria; kingdom Pseudomonadati; phylum Pseudomonadota; class Gammaproteobacteria; order Pseudomonadales; family Pseudomonadaceae; genus Pseudomonas; species Pseudomonas sp. ICMP 3272. The sequence goes on along the minus strand of NZ_LKEK01000119.1, from coordinate 80,832 downwards.
AATAGTCCGAGGCAATGCCATTGGCGCTGTCGGGGTGGTGAGTTTCTACCTGACCCTCAGGTATTCCATATTGCAATGGGGCGCGCTTGTGTCTATCGCGGCTGCCGTTTTGCTGGCTGTGGTGGTGACGGCTGTGTTGGCGCGGTTGTTGGCGAGGCGGTAGGGCTTATAGTTGCTCCGCTGAATTCGTGCATGCAGCACATCAGTGTGGTGTTTCAGAAGCACCACACCCGGGATTTTCCTGCTCGTGGCCTTCTTGGCTGCTGCATCCGGGCCTTCAGGAGGCGCTGACGCCTGATGAAATCAAAAATTAGCCACCAAGACGATAATCTGCAACGTGCAGCATCTGCTCTATCGACGCAATTTTTAATGGGCTAATATGCAATTACTTGCATCCTGCCCAACTAAAATATTTAGCAAAAAAAGATTTCTTTTTCTTTTCAATATGCGAGTCTATTGACTTGAGTATTCCGCTAAAAAAAACATGCTCTTCAACACCAAATCTTTCAGGGATGAAGCAAAGGTCATACCATGACAGTATCTCATCAACTGAAAAATCGCCGGACTTCTGGAGTCTTATATAAGTAACTATATCTTTTCGCAGTGAGAGACTAGAGTAATAAGATTTGCTTGACATCCATTGCCCGATTACCTCTTCGACGGTAAGCTGTCCAGCTCTTTGATCTTCAGGCAGATAATCGAGCAATCCATCACTCAACGCCTTCATAAAGCTTATCAACTCCATATATCCGCGCATTGCAAAAACCTCAAGGAATTGGAAAGGCAGTAAGGATGTATCTGGGCATGTGATTAAACTCAACAAACTCTATAATTACCCTCAACCTTGTCATGGTTACGGGGGTATTTGGCGCTGAACGGTATATGCCCCACCCTACCTCCTGTTGAGCATCGAAATCTAAGACTAGTCGGTTGCTCTTACGAATAAATTGAGTTTTGGAATACATTAGAATTCTGAGGCGATTTGCTTTCAGTGTTTGGCTCACCGCCCACTCTGCAATATCTACTCTTTCAAACGTAGACATTACAGTCGCCGATCTTACCTTTTTCAGGCGTTGCTGTAATCCGGGAATATCTTTTTGAAAGTGATCCTTCCATGTATGACCACCCGGATCTTTTCTTGGCACATTTTTTGGCTTTTCACTAACATCAACTGTCATTCTACCAGCGCGTACCGAGGAAACTCGAAATGCGTTGTACATAGAAGCAGTAGTCAGGGGAACCACGAACTCAGTAGCTAGACCAATAACCTGACCGGTTTCTCGAGACGCCCCCAATGCCTCAGCCGCAGTCATCCCTGCTTTAAATGCATAAGAATCGGTTTGCTTTCCTGTAACAATCTGCGTTGACGCGGCTGAAAGCTGGTCAGATGCATGCACTCCCATTGCCACACAACCGACTTTTGAAATCATCGTTGGATCAGGTAACGCACACAAAACGCCTGAACCAGCAAGCTCAATGATGCCGCCGACAAGTCGAAGGCTGCCAAATATACGGTTAGACATAATTTCAGCAGGCGTAAGAGACTCATGAGAGAGTACCGCTGCCATTTGTGTAAAATTGAGGATGACGCGAAAGCTTCCATCATCAGACATAATGCGTTTCCTTACGCAAATGGCTTGTTGGCGGTCCTGTCCCAACCACCAGAAACGATACCCGCACTTCCACCATCAGCACGTCGCTGTTGTGAGTATTCAAATTTGATTCGACCGTAGTTTAAGGTCACAACTTCAACGGGAAAGCCAGACTGTTCTGCACCTTGCCCACTGACTAATGCAATCAGCACCTCTTCAAGCACTATGTCCAGATACTTGAATTTTTCAGTTCCCGCCCTATGGATTCGGATGGTCACATTTTTGATGTGTGAGCCCCTGCAGCAAAGCTCAAATAATTTCGGGGTGGCTCTGTCTATATATTTGCTGATCTGAAAATCCCCGAGGGAAACGCCTCCAGCGGTCGCTCCGCCACTGGAACTGGCAGTCTGACTGATCGACTGCATGGCGTCGTAGTGATAAGAAAGCAGCTCTATCCAACCTTTGTGTCCATCGTCAAGAGACTCGCCTTCAACACCATCAACTTTCATAAAAGCATCAAAAGACATAATCTTAGCTCCCTGCTTTTCAACATATCAAAAAGAAAATATTAGCCGAATTCTCTCTCAGATTACCAGCCTAGGGTGTGCCTGGTCTGATTGCACGTTACGAGCTGTCTACGTACCTAATGTGCAGGCCCCAAAATATCCGCCGACCAATACCGTTGCCTTGGTAAGCCGGCTCGCGAAAAACGTCGCATAACATCACCATCACAGCTTGCAGTGCCGCACACAAAAAAGTCGTGCAACCGAGTAGACACCTGCCACCGCAGCCCGTTAACGTCCCATTCGCAACACAATCCAATCCAACCCAACCCTGTCCTCTCGGAGATCCCCACATGGAAGTCATGTACAGCACAATCGAAGAAGTCCGCACGCACATCGACAATATCGACCGCGACGTTGTCGCCCTGCTGGCCAAGCGGGGCAAACTGGTCAACCAGGCTGCCGCTTTCAAGAAGACAACCGATGACGTCCGCGCGCCCAACCGGGTGGAACAGGTCATTGCAAAGGTGCGAGCGATGGCAAGCGAGACCGGCGCTTCGCCCGAGGTAGTGGAGCAGGTCTATCGTGCGATGATTGCTGCTTTCATCAATGAAGAATTGAAGACCCATGCTGCGCTGGCGAACGCTTGATCTGTCGGGTCTGATACCCAACTCATGGATTGATTTAAAAGCCCCCGCCTTCGTCGAACTCATCTGCGGCGGCAGTCTGGCAACTGCCGCAGAACGCTTCGGCCATTCACCGCAGGCCGAATAGAAACGCTTCGAACTCGGCTGCATGGCGAAAGCTGTTTAAACGAGCACTCAACTTATCCGCAAGATTGCATAAGCCCCCTTTCGTTGAGCTCCGTATTGGTAAGCAACTGTCCGCCTGAACGCAATGTCTTGCCCCGAAGTCAAAAACACTTCAACCATGCTCCTCAAGGTGCCTTATGAGTTTGATACCCGAACTGAACAGCGAGGCTAACGTGCTGATATGCGGGGCCAGCCGAGGTATTGGCTTGGCACTGTGCGCGGCGTTGCTTGCTCGCGATGATGTGGCTCAGGTATGGGCGGTCGCGCGACAAGCCAGCACTTCCACAGAGCTGGCAACGCTTGCAGAGCAATATGGCCAACGCATCAAACGAGTCGACTGCGACGCGCGTGATGAGCAATCCCTTGAGGCACTCGTGAGCGAGACGCTTGATGGATGTGAGCATCTGCACCTCGTCATCAGTACGCTCGGCATTCTTCATCAGGACGGCGCAAAAGCAGAAAAGGGCCTGGCACAACTGACACTTGCGAGCCTGCAAGCCAGTTTCGCGACCAACACCTTTGCACCGATCCTGCTGCTCAAACACCTACTCCCACTACTGCGCAAACAACCTTCTACCTTCGCGGCGCTCTCCGCGAGGGTTGGCTCCATTGGCGATAACCGACTGGGTGGCTGGTACAGCTACAGAGCCAGCAAAGCAGCGCTGAACCAGTTGCTGCACACGGCCAGTATCGAATTGAAACGCCTTAACCCGGCCTCTACTGTCCTGGCAATACACCCAGGCACGACGGACACGGAGCTGTCTCAGCCATTCCAGGCGAACGTGCCCGAAGGCCAACTGTTCGAACCGGCGTTCTCGGCGGATCGCATTATTGAGGTGGTAGGCGCACATGGACCGGCCGACAGCGGGACCTTCTGGGCCTGGGATGATAAGCCTATTGTCTGGTGACTTGTTTCACTTGTGAGAATGAGCTCGCTATCCGTCCTCACTAACGGGCTGTTTTGGTCGGAAAGCCCCCGCCGCTTATAACCCCTTCGTCGGATAAGGCCCATCGCTATCAACGAGACGGCATTACTGGCGTCATACCCCATTCCCAGTGGACCAACTGCAAGTAAGGAGCACGGCATGACCCAGGTATTCAACATCAAGGACGCCACCAACCCTACGGCGCTTGGGAATTTGCAGGTCAAAAGCGCCAGTAGCCAGGTCAGTAATAACCCGATTGAACTCATCGTGCAGGGCACTCCTGGCAACGACTACATACGTGGTGGGCTGGCCAATGAACTGCTGATGGGTGGGGGCGGCAACGACCAGCTAGTCAGCGGGGGTGGCAACGATGTGATGGTCTCCAGTGCCGGATACGACGGTATGGACGGCGGCGCCGGTAATGATGTATTCCGCTTCGACCGCATCGGCGACAGCTATATCAATAGCGGAGGCGAGCACACCGATTCCATCAGCCATTTTGACCCCGCCCACGATACCCTCGACGTGTCGGCCCTTGGCTATAGCCATTTAGGTGATGGCTATGGCGATACCTTGCACATCCGTAGCGAGCCTCTGCGCGGCATTTACTTTTTGGAAAGCTACGAGCGAGACGGTAATGGCAAACATTTTGCCGTGCAGTTCCTGGCCAATAGCGGCCTTATTACCGATGCCAACTTCCAGCCGCTGATCAACGGCACTTCGCACAACGATCTGCTCGAAGGCACAGACGCCAGCGAATCCCTGAAAGCCGGCGCTGGCCGCGACAACGTCGAAGCGGGTGCGGGCAATGATCGGCTGTTCGGTGGCTCCGGCGGCGACACTCTGAGCGGCGGCGCGGGTGCCGACAGCTTCGTGTATACCCGGCTCAGCGACAGCTACCGCAACGATGCCAGTGGCAGCTATAGCAGCCGCGACCTGATCACCGACTTCAGTGGCAACGGCCATGACATGATCGACGTGTCCGCCTTGGGCTTCACCGGGCTGGGTAACGGCTACAACGGTACGCTGAAGGTGGTCCTCAACCTGGCCGGCGATGCCACCGCGCTTAAATCATTAGAGGCTGATGCCAACGGTAACCGCTTTGAAATTCTGCTCAGTGGCAACCATGTCAATGAACTCAACGCCAGCACTGTGCTGTTCGCCCCGCCCAGTGATGCGACGGTTGTGACCACTCCGGAGCCGATCACCTCGGTGAGTCTGGTAGGTGGTGACAAGTCCGACATCCTTTATGGTTACTGGGGCAACGATACCCTCGTCGGTGGCGCCGGAAACGACACCCTCGAGGGTAACGCCGGTGACGATGTGCTGACCGGTGGGTTGGGCGCGGACAAGCTCACCGGCGGCACAGGCAACGACCGTTTCGTGTTCACTAGCAGCGCCGACAGCCATGCGGGCAGCAGCGATCTGATCACTGATTTCATCTGGGGCCAGGACAAGCTCGACGTCTCTGCGCTCGGCGTAACCGGTTTTGGCAACGGACGCGACGGCACCTTGAGCATGACCTACGATGAAAACACCGACCGTACCTACCTGCGCAGTAGCGAGCCAGGCGCCGATGGGCATGCGTTCCAGGTCACGCTAGCAGGGTTTGACTATACGCGAGAGCTCACCAACGCCGACCTGGTGGTTGCCGATACGGCAGACGTGGCGCTCGTGGGTCAAACCGCGGTCGACCTCGCGAGCTGATATCACCTGAACAGCTAGCGTGTGGGCTCCCTTCCCACCTTTAGTTGCCTGGACGCCTACAAGGCAGGAACAGTGAGCGGTATTGATGCTCACTGCTCCTGCATTTTCAACGCGACCAGGCCTGGTTCGCTGTCAAAGCGCTCGCCTTCCGCTCTTGCTTTTCGCTGGCGCGCAGTCAATAGATGGAGTCGCCGTTTTATTGCGTCAGGAAATAGGCCAATCAAAACTTTCCAGTGGCTTGCAGAACAGATGGGCAAAAACCGCTGTTAATTCTGTGCGCGAAAAACCGCATTTTTGAAAATAACCGGAAGCCCGGGCAATCCGGCTTATGACGTTACTCCGACTTGTTAAAGGCCAACCGACCTGCGGAAAATAGGCTGAACTTGTAACGGGCACTATCTCTCTCAATAACTACGCACACCTGTTTATGAGGAAAATACCATGTCCAAACTCGCAGAATACCGTCAGCTGGAAAAACACCTCGCCGAGCAACTTCAGGCACTGGAGACCATGAAAGGCAACGAGGGCCTGAAGAAAGAGATCGAGTTCGAAACCAAGCTGCGCAAGCTGCTTGAGCACTATGGCTTCAGCCTCAAGCACATCGTCAATCTGCTGGAACCACAGAACTCGTCGCGTCGCCAGGTCGCGGATAAACCTGCGGGCACGCGCAAACCACGTGAGCTGAAGGTGTACAAGAATCCGAAGACCGGTGAAGTGATCGAAACCAAAGGTGGGAATCACAGAGCCTTGAAGGAGTGGAAAGCAGAACACGGTTCTGATGTCGTCGAGAGTTGGCTGAAGAAATAAAGCCTTGCGCCATGCAACGGTTGATTGACCGGGGTCGGTCTGGAGCATCGGTTAATCACCGTTCGTGCAGTCGAACTGCCGATGTCGGGAACGACCCGCTGCGCCAGTACGTCAGACCTGCATCGACTCACTGAAAAGGTACAGCGCAATGGAAAAGACAATCACCGTGGACCAACTGGCTAAAACTGACCTCAGATCAGTTAAAGAGATATGGCTTGGTGATACCCATACTCAGCTATGTCTGTGGCGTGGCGAACAAGTCGTCACACACGACATGCTCAGCGAGGGTACCCACGATCAGAACAATAGTCGCCTGCACTTGCAACTGGTCAACCCTGACGACCGGGCTGCAGTGGCCAGCGTCGAGGCGCTCGTTCGTGAGCGGCTGGAAAGGATGGGAAGCAAGGGTGAGTTTTATCCGGCTGAGAATGCGGACACTCACCAGTAATCACGCTGATTACACGCGATTCTGTAGGGTCCTTGGGCTGCGTTGCCAGACTGTAGATGTGTGACGCAGAGCGTCACGAACGGCATGCCAACGCAGAGCATTGGCACGATAGTCACCTCAACATCTCATTCAGGCCCCGGTTGCCGAACCGGCCATAAAGCGAGCACGCACCTTCGCCCACACCTCGCCAACCGGCATAAAAAACACCGAAATCAGCTTCAGCACTCCAGGCACATCTCTGCGAATGGTCATAACAGGCTCACTCGCATCATGGACGGCAAGCAAATACCGATACACCCGACGGCTACTCATCGGCAGCAGCCCGATCTGCTCAAGTATAGAAGGGCCCACCTCGCGGACCATGCTGGTGACCATGATCCAGAGCAATATGATTTCGCCACACAGGAAAGTGACAATCAAAACAGTGGCACCTATCGTTCGCCAGTCTTGCAAGGCTTCGAAGATGGCGTCGATGCTGCTGCCCAAGGTCACCATCGTTGTAAAGATCGCGGCGATAGTGAAGAGTGCTGCAATGAATCTGCCAGGGTCAGGTAGCCGGAAGAACGCAGCAATACGTGGCCCCATTGTGTCGTGACTGGCCAGTTGCTTGAGCTCCTGACGCTCCTCCCACAGATGTCTAAGCGCCCTCGCTTTATCGACAAGCTCGCCGGGTCCGCAGTTATAGCGTGTGCATAGCCAGTCCTGTTTCAGCTTTAACCTTTCGGAAGGCGTAGTAATTGAAGCGGCGCCCATCCGCTCTGCTCTGATCCGCGCGTACACCTCTCCCAGATGTACTGTGCATATCAGGGAAGTCAGCAGGACTGGCAGCAAAGCGGGAACGTAGTCAGTCAGGGTAGGCGCAGGTAAAAATATCAGCGCACCTGAAAATGCCAATATCAACGCAGCCATCCAGATCAGACAGATACGGGCATCACGCCGACGCCAAGCCTCTTTGAAAGGTGCCCGCTCAAATAGCTGAAAGTGTTCTTCTACATCTTTACGCAGCTGGTTGATGCTCATCGTTTGCTTCCCTTGCATGGCAAACGCACGAGTTTAAGCCGCCTGTTGGCTAACGTAATTAAACGAATTGTAAAAAGCAGCGTGCCTGCGGGCGTTCTGTCGATGATTGTTTATAACCCGGTTATCCATGATGAGGCGGCGCGGATAGGCGCTGGTGAAAGATTACTTAAAGCGTTAACGCGGCTGGAGAGTCTTCAACGCGGCTGAAAAGCCATCAGGATTTTCTGCTACCAAGCTGCCCCCCGCGCGAAAGATCGAACCGCCACTCCCACGCACACTCGAAAGTGTGTGACCTCAAAAACCGGCCCTTTCCCTCCATCTGGCAATTCCGTGTTCGAAGCCCCGGTACAGCCCTCGCTTCATTGATGAACGCCACATCCCGATACCGCCGATCAGGTGTCGACCACAGCGCTCCGGACCTCGCCAGATGGTCAATCCGAATTCAAAAAGAGTAACCCTATGAGACCGCAAACCTCCTTCATCTTCGACCTGGACGGCACGCTGACCGACAGCGTTTATCAAAACGTCGCCGCCTGGAAAGAAGCGCTGGATGCAGAAGAGATCCCGCTTGCGATGTGGCGTATTCACCGCAAGATCGGCATGAGCGGCGGGCTGATGTTGAAATCACTGTCGCGTGAAACCGGCTTGAACATCAGCGAAGAACAAGCCGAACGGCTTAGCGAAAAACACGCTCAGGCGTATGAGCGGCTACAGGGGCAGATCATCGCGTTGCCCGGCGCCGTCGAGTTGCTGGAGACGCTCGACAAGGAAAACCTCAAGTGGTGCATCGCCACCAGCGGCGGGATTGATACGGCGACGATCAACCTGAAAGCGCTGAAACTGGACATCAAAAAGATCAACATTGTTACGCGCGATGACGTGAGCTATGGCAAGCCTGACCCCGACCTGTTTCTGGCGGCTGCAAAGAAGATAAACGCTCCGATTGACGAGTGTCTGGTGATAGGGGATGCGATCTGGGACATGCTGGCGGCACGTCGCTGCAAGGCAACCGGCGTCGGCCTGCTGTCGGGTGGCTATGACATAGGCGAGCTTGAGCGCGCAGGTGCCTTGAGGGTCTATGAAGACCCGCTGGATCTGCTGAATCATCTGGACGAGATCGCTTCTCGCCCTTGAATGATCGGCTGGCGTGGCAAATGAGGTAATTATTTACCTACATGCCCGCGAAAATCGGGTTCATCATCTCCATCTCACTAGCTGCCGTCATTGACCGTAGCGTTGCGAGCCCATAGTGTACGTGCACGCGCTGTATTCTGCGGTGCTCGTCATAGCCAAGGAAAAGGCAATGCACAGTAGCCCGCGCTTGCACTGGCCCGACACACTCCTCTCTGATATTCCAAATTTGCCATGAGCCAAGCCGCGTTCGTTAACCCAAGCATCCTCACGTGGTCCCGCGAGCGGGCAGGCCTGTCTGCCGCCCAGGTCGCCAGAAAGCTGCCTGTGAAACCTGAGCGTATCAAGGAGTGGGAAGCAGGAGAAGCGAGGCCAACCTTTTTGCAAGCCCAGAAGTGGGCGAGCGTTGCGCATGTTCCCTTTGGGTTTTTGTTCTTGCCTCAGCCTCCTGTCGAACAGCTGCCGCTACCAGACCTGCGCACAGTTGGTAACTCGGCACCCTTGCGGCCAAGTCTGGAGCTTGTGGACACAGTAAAAGACGCAATTCGCAAACAGGACTGGTATCTGGAATACCTTCACGTACAAGAGCACCAGCCTCTTCCGTTCGTCGGTCGCTTCGACAGCCGGACGCCGGTGAAGACGGTTGTGAGTGATATTCGGCAAACCCTCTGTGTCGATCCGGAAAAGTCCCGCCTTGATTACGATAAATACAGCCGCGCGCTGATTGATGCTGCTGAAGTGGCTGGTGTGCTTGTCATGCGCAGTGGTATCGCGCTGGGCAATACCCATCGCAAACTGGAGGTCAGTGAGTTTCGAGGCTTCGCCATCAGTAATTCGCTGGCTCCAGTGGTGTTTATCAACAGTTCGGATACTCCGACAGCTCGCCTATTTACGTTAATGCACGAACTCGCTCATCTCTGGATTGGCAGCAGCGGCGTTTCTGACGCGGGTACTGCAAATGGTCGAGAGGAAGAGCGATTCTGCAACGCCGTGGCGGGTGAGTTTCTTGTACCCGAAGAGCTTTTTCGAGCTGTATGGAACGCTGGTATTGAATGGGAAAGTAATCTGGCCCCTCTCGCTACGAGGTTTCATGTCAGCAAGCTTGTTATTGGCCGACGCGCGATGGACCTGGGCTACGTTACGCAAGAGCAGTACGGCGTGTATTACCAGAAGGTCCTAAAGGCATTCCGGGACGAGAAAGGCGGTGCCGGGGACTACTACCGCAATGCAACGGCCAAAAACAGTACGCGGCTGAGTAAGGCTGTACTGACCGAAACCCTGAGTGGGCGGATGCTGTTGCGTGAGGCTGGTAGTCTGCTCGGTGTACAGCCAGCCAAGTTAAGAACGCTGGCGGAGACACTGGCCCGGTGATGTTTCTGATGGACTCCAACACCCTGATTGAAGCCAAGAATCGCTATTACGGCATGACGATTTGTCCGGCTTATTGGCAGTGGTTGCTGCTCCAAAACCAGACATTTTTCTTGGCCAGTATCGGTCCTGTTAAAGACGAACTTACCAAAGGCCATGATGAACTGGCTGACTGGGCAAAAAATAATTCGGCTTTTTTCCAAAGCATTTCGGATCAAAAGACTCAGGCCGAATTCGTGAAAGTCGCTACGTTGGTAGCACAAGCGCAAGGCATGAAGACGGGAGCAATGGAGGAGTTTCTAAAGGGGGCCGATCCATGGCTGATTGCCAAGGCGCTGACATCCGGAGCAACCGTAGTTACGCATGAGGTGCGTAATCTGGACGCAAAGCGAAAGTTCATCATCCCCAACCTGTGTGAGCAGCTCAACGTCCCTTACATGAACACGTTTGAGCTGTTACACCACCTCAACGCCAGGTTTGTACTTCCTTAACCCGGCGAAACACCACCACCTTCATCTGCCACGATATCCGGGTCATCCGAATAGACTTCCGGCTCATCGTCTTCGTAAGCCTCGTCGCCTTCCGTGCGTTTCTTGACCTCATCGCCTCTGGCAGAACCGACGCCGGGCTTGTTTGAGTTCATGGCGAGGACCGGGTCCGCTTCACGGTCGTATTGGCCGAGTTCCGGGCTGGCGGGGTCTTCTTTGGGCACGCTGTTTGTGAGTATGTGATCGGTTGTCATGTCAGCCACCTTTTTCGTTTGCCAAAGAAAGTGGACGTGGCATTGGGCTGAGGGTTCGATTCAATCGATGAGCGTGGCGGGCTTTACCCGCCAAACGACGCATATTGCAGCGGCAGGCCGGTGGTGAACTTGATCTGTTCCATGGCGAAGCTGGAGCTTACGTCGCTGATCCCGGGGATGCTGATCAGTTGTTTGTACACCGCGTCGTACCCTGCGATGTCGGCTACGACGATGCGCAGCATGTAGTCGGTGTCGCCCGCCATGCGGTAGCACTCGACCACTTCAGGCAGTTCGCCGACGGCGGCGTGGAACTGTTCAAGCCAGGCGGCGTTGTGCTGGTTGGTGCGGATGGCGGCGAATACGCTGACCGACACGTTCAGACGTTGCGGGTTGAGCAGGGCTACCCGGCGGTCGATGATGCCGGCTTCTTCCAGCTTCTGAATGCGTCGCCAGCACGCTGTGCTGCCCAGGCCAATACGCTCGGCGATGTCCGCCACCGAGCGGGTGCAGTCGGTTTGCAGAATGTCGAGAATTGCCCGGTCGAATTTGTCCATTAGCGGTTTCCTGCGTTAGTCGCTCTACACTTATCGTGAGGAACGATGGGTGTCTGACTCCAATTCTGCGCCTCACACAGCATGACTATCGTGCCAATGCTCCGCGTTGGCATGCATTTCGTGACGCTCTGCGTCACCCAACGGTGCAGCCCCTTGCATCCCCGGATTGGACGCGGAGCGTCCAGAACTGCATTCCCACGCGGAGCGTGAGGAACGATGGTGTATGACTGCGATTCTGCGCCTGAAGCAGCATCCTAGAATTTTTAATCGTAAAAATCCAAACCAAAGCGAATAATTTTTCGATTTGGCTGCTGGTATACGTGCAAATATCAAAAAAATTTCGCGTGCGGATCAGTAATCTTTCAAGCAGTCGGTCTGGTAATGCCAGCCCTTGATTCTGACTCGATTACCAAGTGAATTGCCCATGACCACCTCTGCGCTCTACCTGGATTACGCAGCTACCACGCCTGTCGATGAACAGGTGATTGAAGCCATGGTTGCCTGTATGGGCCGCGAAGGTCATTTCGGTAATCCGGCATCCAGCGGGCACGGTTACGGGCAGGTTGCGCGGCAGGCTGTAGAGCAGGCTCGGCGTCAGGTGGCCGATGCGGTGGGTGCGTCTGCCGACACCATCGTCTGGACCTCCGGTGCCACGGAGTCCAACAACCTGGCGATCAAGGGCATCGCTCACGACAGCAGCGCGCAACGTCGGCATATCATCACCAGCGTGCTGGAACACAAAGCAGTGCTCGATACCGTCAGCACGCTGGAGCGTCAGGGCTTTCCCGTCACCTGGCTGAAACCGGACGCCCAGGGCCTGATCCAGCCGCAGGCGGTTCAGGCTGCCCTGCGCGAAGACACGCTGCTGGTATCACTGATGCTGGTGAACAACGAGCTGGGCACGCTGACTGATATCGCCAGCATCGGCGCCTTGGTGCGCGAGCACGGCGCGCTGTTTCATGTGGACGCTGCGCAGGGAGTCGGCAAGGTGAAGGTCGACTTGGCGAGTCTGGCCGTCGACCTGATGTCGTTCTCGGCGCACAAGGCCTACGGCCCCAAGGGCATTGGCGCACTGTACGTGGGCCCGCGTGCTCATTCGCTGCTGAAAGCGCAGATTCACGGCGGCGGACACGAAGGCGGCTTTCGGTCGGGCACACTGGCTACGCATCAGATCGTCGGCATGGGTACAGCCTTTGCGTTGGCGATCAGCCAGGCCGAAACTGAAAACCGCCGTATCGAAGAGCTGAGTCGCCACCTGCGCGAAGGCTTGTTGAGCCTGCCGGATGTGCAGCTCAACGGCTGTCCGCAACAACGCATCCCGCACACCCTGAACCTGTGCATCACCCGCAGTGGCTTCACCAGCTCGCAGCTATCCCACAGTTTGGCGTTGTCCTCGACGTCCGCTTGCAACTCGGCCAGCAATGCACCTTCGCATGTGCTGCTCGCTCTGGGTATGGATTCAGCCAAGGCCCTGGCCAGCGTGCGTGTCAGCCTTGGCCGCTACACCACGCAGGCAGACGTCGAGCGTGCCATTGAGGTGTTCAGCAAGGCGCTCAGCGCACCTGCTGCGTTCTGGTGACCAGTATTTTCGAGATCAGAAAAAGCAACAACAGAGCGATGTCGTTATAATGGCACAACCCGGCGGCTGCCAAGTGATGCTCACGGATCAGGTTTTAACCCTAAAGGAATAAGTCATGACCTTTGCTCTGCCAATCAGGTGTATTTTCCTGGCGTTTGTGACGACCGCCATCAGCCCCCTGGTTTTTGCCAAGATGTATACCGACTCCGACAAAAATGACGCCTACTCTCCCTACACCCTCTACATGGAGCACTGCAACAAAACGCAAGAGCAAGTGGATTCTCTGGAGGCTCAACAAGGCCCGCTGGACCCAAAAGAAGTGATCAACTCGCTCACTATTACTTCCTACTCCCTCAGCGCTGACAACTACACCCCCAGCGAAATGGGTGTGAGCGCAGAGGAGCTTGCGCGATGCAATGCCACTTACGCTAAAGCGGGTAAGTTGCGCAAGCAGGCCGAAGCTACTCTGGCGGCCGCTCAGGCCATTGAAGACAAGAAGCAAAAGAAAGCCGACTTGATCGCTCACCAGAATTTACCTGAATACAAACAGGCGAGATCGTTGGGGTTCAAGGACGTAGGCAATATCACGTTTCTGAAAATGTATGACGACATGGTCGGTGACGCTGAGCTGAAGTCAACACTGATTAACGTTGACCAGCAATGCGGAAAGTATCTGCGGGCCACGCAGTACGTGGAGCCGTACGTCATTTATACGACTGACCCCAGATTCAATGGCCCATGTGGGTCAGTAAAAAGATTCGCGATCAGAGGAACCCGCGGCGTGAACAGCGGTGACTGGATCAACCCCGACGCCCAATTCAGATACGTCGGCTGGCAGAAAATCCTCGCACCCAACGGGTTCAAGATCCGGATACAAGCGCTGGAGCAGCTCTGAGTATCGAAGCGGTCCCTGACGCTCTGAAAAGTAATGCCCTTCCCCAGAGCCAGCCATCGCTGGCTTTCATCTTCTCCCATGTCTTCAAGTCAAGGCCCCGAACATCACCCGGCGGGGGCCTTTAGCGTCGATTACATGAAAATGTACCCCTTCAGATACAAAAAGACACAAACTGGCACAGTTCTTTCAAGTGGAACGGTCGTGCCATAAACCATTGGTGCACGCTGCATTCAAGGGGTGCCTACACGCACCAAAGTGCAGTTAACGGACGCCAGAGCGTCCACAAACAGTGCAGGAGGGCAGACCACAAGTCTTTCTCCTCACCAGGAAAGGAATCTAGCCGTGCTCTATCAGTCTTGTGTCAGACCACCGTTACGCTGGCTGCCTACCCTTGAGGCATTGCCTGCCTTGGGCGGTGCCTGCGCGTTATCCAGATCTGCTTGTTGTTTTTCGACGGCCCTGCACGTCTGGACGTAAGTCATTTTGCGTGTGCCCTTGAATGTTCTGACGATTAATCAGGGCCTTGCAGAACTGTGCGCGCAATAAGGATAAACCCCCTGCTTTTTAATTAACGGGCAACCCACATATAAAGATTGTCCGACACTTTATTTTGAGTGGTTTCATTTGGCCATCATTTGTGCGATGGCTTTTGTTTCTTTAGCGGTGACTGATCATATAAACACGGACGCACACGGAGCAGCCCTTTATGAAGTGTTGAGTAACTAACGCACCAAGTTGATCCTCGTTACACAGTATTGGTGCATCCAGGAAAGTGACTAGTAGGTCACGAGTTTTGAACGCGTCTGGCACAGCAGAGGGTACGAATTTGTCTGCTGTTTTGTTTAAGGAGTCCTTCATTTGAATGCCTTCGAAGTCCATGAAATCGGGATTCGATAAATAGTTACATGAATGCGACACTGGCTCTGAATCAACGGTTCCTGCATGGGCTTTCTGGCACAGCGGTTGCAATGTAAGCATTCAGGAACATCGCTGTACGTCCCCGTACATGACGATAAGAAGCAAGGATCAGCAATGCCAGCGCCCTGATGTGACCCGCTTTTCCCTGTTTAAGCCTGCCGTGCGCAGGCACCGCGGTGCGCTGCATATAAACAGTGTGCAAGCCGCCCTCAGTCGAATATTCACAAAAATATTCGGACGGATTTTTATTGCCCTTTAACTACCCGAGGGAGCGTTAATGAATGATGCGGTAATAATGAAAGCGGTTCCCTCTCCTTCGCCCGATGACACTTCGACGGCGTGGCAGGGCATTCCTTTCAGCGCCAATACGTCACGACCGGGTGGCCTTAACAAGCCACAAGTAATGGTGTTGATTGCTGCGTCGGTCCTTATTCATGGGGTGATCTGGTGGTACATGCAAACTGCCCAGCCAGACGTCCCGGAAGTTGCACCACAAGTTCCGGAAATGACCATTGAACTGACCAGCCCTACGCCACCTGCCCCGGAACCGCCGCCGCCCGAGCCACCACCTCCGCCACCCCCGCCGCCGCCACCCGAGCCGGAACAACCGGTCGAGGACCCGGACGCGGTAGAGCCGCCGCCAAAACCGGTGGAGAAGCCTAAGGTCGAGAAGCCCAAGCCGGTCAAGAAAGTCGAGCCGGTGAAAAAGCCGACGCCACCTGCGCCAACGCCTGCTGCCGCGCCCAGCCCGCCTGCGCCGCCAGCACCTGCGCCTGCACCTCCGGCACCTGCCGCGCCACCGGCGCCAGCCAAGGAAAGCGCTGCCGTATCCGGGCTCGCCAGTCTGGGCAACCCGCCGCCGGAATACCCGGGGCTGGCCTTGCGCCGCAGTTGGGAAGGTCGCGTGATTTTGCGTATCAAGGTGCTGCCAAACGGCCGCGCTGGCGCTGTCGAGGTGACCAAATCCAGCGGCAAACCGGTATTGGACGAAGCAGCCGTTGAGGCCGTGCGCAACTGGAAGTTCATACCGGCCAAACGGGGTGACACGCCGATAGAAGGCTTCGCGACGCAGACCATCGACTTCAAGTTGCCGGAATGATCCGGCACCTGACAACCGACACTTCAATTATTAAAGCTGGTGAGGTTTAAACCATGAACGCATCGCTCTCTTCCATGATTGTCCCGGCCGTGCTCTGGGCATTGATTCTGTTTTCCGTATTGAGTTGGGCACTGTTGCTGATCAAGTCGGCGCAGTACGTGCGTCAGAAATCGCAGAACAAACAGTTCACCAAGGCGTTCTGGAGCGCGCCGGACCTGCTGACCGCCGCCGAGCACTCTGCACAATACCCTGGAGCGCTGGCGCGTATCGCCAATAGTGGCTTCGAAGCCATGGCGGTCGATGAGTCGCCGCGCACCACGCAACAACTGGCGCACACCATCAACCGCTCGGACCGTCTGGAGCGCAACCTGCGTCAGCAGATACAAAAAGAGCGTCGCGCACTGGAAAGTGGTCAGGCAATTCTCGCCAGTATCGGCAGCACCGCGCCCTTCATCGGCCTGTTCGGTACGGTCTGGGGGATCATGGAAGCACTGCAAAGCATCGGTGTGACCGGCTCGGCCAGCCTGGAAGCGGTCGCCGGTCCTATCGGCCATGCGCTGGTCGCCACCGGTGTGGGTATCGCCGTCGCGGTGCCTGCGGTGCTGATCTACAACTTCTTCCTGCGCCGCCTCAAGCTCGCTGTGGCCGACATGGATGACTTCGCCCACGACTTCGACGCCCTCGCCCAGCGCAGCGCCTTCGCGGTCACCCGTCAGCCCATCGCCAGCAAGAATGGCCATGCCGTTCGGGAGGCCAGCTAATGTCTTTCTCCACTCAGGACAGCGATGAAGTACTCAGCGAAATGAACGTCACGCCGCTGGTGGACGTGATGCTCGTACTGCTGGTGGTGTTCATCGTCACCACGCCGCTGATGACCAACGCGATCAAGGTCAACCTGCCCAAGACCGACGCGGTCGCCCCTGCCGAGAAGAAAAACCCGGTGGTGGTCAGCGTCGATCAGGACGGCAAGTTCTACCTCGCCAAATCGGAAATCGCCCCGGAACTGCTGGAAAAAAGCCTGCAGGACGAAAAGGCCAAGGACCCGGAGATCCGCGTCCAGTTGCAGGCCGATACCGCCGTGAATTATGGCCAGGTGGCCAAGGCCATGGCGTCCATCGAGCGTTCGGGCATTACGAAGATATCCGTCATGACGGCGAAATGACCCTCAGGTGATTTGACGGCTTCGCCGCGCGAAGCCGTTTGACCCGACCCCCGTAAATGCGGTTGTCCGTGGGCTGAAAAGCCTCTGGAGGGGAGCGGCTTGCTGGAAAAAGAAGAAGTGGAACTCCCGCTCGGCACAACCGCGTCGGGAACAGAGGGCTCACAAGGCCATTTCAATAACGTCTGGACCAAGTCGGAACTAACCATGCTGATGAATCTTCCCGGTTGCACCCTCAAACCACTGGCCCTCGCGGTCCGGCGTCATCCACGTGCCCTGCTTTGTGCATTGGCCATGGGCATGAGCGGTGCTCAGGCGGCAGACGCCGTCGACGCGGACACAAGCGGCTCGGCCGTGTCCACCAGCGCAGCGGTTGTGCCTGCCACGACCCAATTGCAACGTGTAGAAGTGACCGGTTCGGCGATCCGCCGGGTCGATGCCGAAACCGCAGTGCCAATTACCATCCTGCGCGCTGACGACCTTAAGAAACAGGGCGTGACCACCACCCAGGAAATGGTCCAGCGCATCACTGGCAGCCAGTCGATCAACAACAGTGCAGGCTCGGTCGGCGCCGGAACAGGTGGTGCCTCGTTTGCCGATATGCGCGGCATCGGCGCCAACAAGACGCTGGTGCTGCTCAACGGCCGCCGTCTGGCCAATAACGCACTGTCGGGTGTGGGCACGCCCAACGGCAGCGCCATCGACCTGAACATGATCCCGTTTGCCGCCATCGACCGTGTGGAAGTATTGCGTGACGGCGCCTCGGCGCTATACGGGACTGACGCCATTGGCGGTGTGATCAACTTCATCACCAAAAAATCCCTGACCGACGGCAGCCTGACCCTGGGTGGAGAAACCCCGACCGCCAGCGGCGGCGGTGCCACCAAGGACATGAGCGCCAGTTGGGGCTTTGGCGATCTGGAGCAAGACCGCTTCAACGTCATGGGTGTCTTCAACTACAACAAGCAGCAAAACCTGGACGCCAACGACCGCTCGTTTGCCAGAGATTACGTGCCAGGACGCGGGCTCAATCAGACCTCCGGTACGGCCTATCCCGGCAATTACTTCCAGGGTGACAACTCTGCCAACCCGCTGGGCAGAAACTGCGGCGGCCCTAACCTGATCGCCAGCAACGGCATCTGCCGGTTCAGCACCCGTGAATACATCGACCTGATCCCGCAAACCGAAAAGACCTCGTTTTTTGGCAAGGCCACCGGCAAGCTGGCAGACGATCATAACGTCAGCCTCGAATACTTCTGGGCTCGTAACAACAACCATACCGATATCGGGCCTGCGCCCCTTACCGGCCTGTCTCTGGACTCATCGTCGCCTTTTTATCCCGGCAACGGCATCACTCCGGCACCGACCGACTTTACTCTCGACCCGACCCAACCGATCAGCACAGCCTGGCGAGAAACCGCAGCCGGGCCACGCGGGTCCAGCGACCAGAACACCAGCCAGCGTTTTCTGCTGAACTTCGACGGCCTGGTGGGCGGCTGGGACTACAACGTAGGTGCTTCTTACAACCAGAACAAAGTCCTGTCATCGCTCACCAACGGTTATGTCAGTGACGCTGCAATGCTCAACGGCCTGGCCAATGGCACCCTTAACCCGTTCGGCCCGCAAACCGCTGCCGGTCAGGCACTGATCGATGCCAACGAATATCACGGCCAGTACTCCAGTGCTGTGGGCCGGGTGGCCGGGCTCGATGCGCGCATCAGCCGGGAAATCGGTGACTGGTTCGGTGCAGGCCCTGCGGGTCTGGCGTTGGGCGGCGAATACCGCAAAGAGAAAATGCATCAGCAGTACGAAGCCTACGTCAACGACATCAGCAGCCTGGGCGCAGATGCCGCCGGTAGCGTCGAAGGCGACAGGAGCGTCAAGGCGGAATACGCCGAACTGAACGTGCCCGTGCTGGACAGCCTTGAACTGACCGCCGCCGTCCGTCACGACAAATACAGCGACTTCGGCAGCACCACCAACCCGAAATACTCGTTCCGCTACCAGCCGTTCAAGCAACTGGTGGTGCGTGGTGCCTACAGCGAAGGTTTCCGCGCGCCGTCGCTTTACGAGCTGTATGCCCCGCGCAGTACGACTTTCACCCAGGGCTATTACAACGACCCGGTTCTATGTGCCGGTGGCGTCGTCCAGCCGGGTGGTAACGCCGGTCGTGATTGCCAGCAGCAGTTCCTCAACAATGGTGGAGGCAACACCGAGCTGGCCCCGGAAAAAGCCCGCAACATGACGCTGGGCTTCGTCTATCAGCCGGTCAACAACCTGTCGATGGGCCTGGATTTCTGGTGGATTCACATTTCCAACCAGATCCAGGCGTTCCCCGAGTCGACCGTGTTCGATGACCCCAACACCTACGCCGACCGCTACGTGCGCGCTGCCGACGGTTCGATCGCCAATATCGTCACCGGCAACGCCAACCTGGGCATCGTCAAGACCAGCGGTGTCGACGTAACCCTCGACTATCGCTTCCCGAACACGCCTTATGGTCAGTTCGGTCTGGGCATGACCGGCACCTATGTGACGCGTTATGACTTCCAGAACATCATCGACGGCCCGTACACCGACAAGGTCGGCGACTTCCAGGGCGACGGCGTGATCTCGCGCTGGAAACACGTTCTGACCGGCACCTGGGCACTGGGCGATACCCGCGCTTCCATCACCAACCGCTTCACCAGCGGCTACAACGACTACGACCGCACCACCAATGCGCGCGTCGCGTCGTATGCGCTGTGGGACATGTCGGTGGGTCATACCTTCGACAAGGTGCTGGATATCGACGCCGGGGTGCGCAACATGTTTGACCGCAACCCGCCGTTCTCCAACCAGGCCTACAACTTCCAGTCCGGCTACGACCCGCGTTACGCCGACCCGCTGGGCCGCACCCTGTTCGCACGCGCGACTTACCACTTCTGAGTGTGACGACGTGGCCCAAACACGCTCCTTGGGCCACGTCAGATTGCGAGCTCGCCCCCTCCGGCCCAGGTTTCATCCACCTTCCCCGGCCGGGGGCTTTTTCGCGACTCATCGTCATTCAGTGCGTACGAGGAAAGCCCCATCATGTTGCGTCATACCCGTTTTCTGCGGCGCCTGATTCTGGGTGTTGCGCTGTGCAGTTGCTGGCAGGTCGCTCAGGCCGCCCCGACTCACGCCTTGACCGTCTATGGCGAGGCACCGAAATACCCGGCTGGCTTCCAGCACTTTGACTACGTCAACCCGAACGCCCCCAAAGGCGGTTCACTAAGCCGCTCAGCGGAAGAAATCGGCCAGTTCAATTACCTCAATCCCTACGTCGATCAGGGCATCAATGTGCGCGAGGTCGACAGCTGGGTGTACTCGCCGCTGGCCTATCGCTCGCTGGATGAGCCGTACACGGTGTATGGCCTGATCGCGGAAAAGATGGAGATGGACCCGAACGGTCTGTGGATTCGTTTTTTCCTC
This sequence comes from Pseudomonas sp. ICMP 3272, assembly GCF_001466905.1. Taxonomy (NCBI): domain Bacteria; kingdom Pseudomonadati; phylum Pseudomonadota; class Gammaproteobacteria; order Pseudomonadales; family Pseudomonadaceae; genus Pseudomonas; species Pseudomonas sp. ICMP 3272. The sequence goes on along the minus strand of NZ_LKEK01000119.1, from coordinate 60,119 downwards.
AACCCCAAGGCGCGCTTCGAGGACGGCAAGCCCGTCACCGCCGAAGACGTGCGCTACACCTTCGAGCTGATGACCACCAAGGCCAGCTTCAGCTATCGCCCCATGTTCGCCGACGTCAAACAGGTGACCATCGAGGGGCCGCTACAGATTCGCTTCGACTTCAAGAACAACCTCAACCGCATGCTGGCGCTGGATATTGCCAGCCTGCACATTCTGCCCGAGCACTGGTGGAAGACCCGCGACTTCGCCAACGGCGGCGGTTTCGAGCCGCCGCTGGGCAACGGGCCCTACCGGGTCGCCAAGGTCGATGCCGGACGCAGCGTGGTCTTTGAACGGGTCAAGGACTGGTGGGGCAAGGACCTGCCGGTCAGCCGTGGCCTGTACAACTTCGACACGCTCACCGTGAACTACTACGGCGACATCGAAATCGCCCGCCAACTGCTGCAAGCCGGGATGTTCGACTACAACCGCGAGTTCTCCTCTTCAGGCTTCGTGGTCGGCTACAGCGGCCCGGCGATTGACGACGGGCGCCTGCAAAAGCGCATCCTCGCACCGCAACGTCCGGTCGCCGCGCAGGGCTTTGTGTTCAATCTGGACAAACCCATGTTCAAGGACCGCCGCGTGCGCGAGGCGCTGTCGTTGCTGTGGGATTTCGACTGGATCAATCGTCGAGTCATGCGCAATTTCTACGTGCGCGAACAAAGCTATTTCCCGAAAAGCGACATGGCCGCCACCGAGCTGCTGACCCCGGCCGAGCTGAAAATTCTTGAACCCTTGCGCGGCCAGGTGCCGGACGAGGTGTTCACCACGGTGTATCAGCCGCCGAAAACCGACGGCAGCGGTTACATCCGTGACAAGCAGCTGCAGGCCCTCAAGCTACTCGCTGAAGCGGGCTGGCACCCGAAGGACAACAAGCTGGTGAACGCCGCTGGCGAGCCGATGGTGTTCAGCTTTCTCGATGGTCAGGGCGGTTTCGATCGCCTGATTCTGCCCTTCAAACGCACCTTGGCGCAGATCGGTATCACCCTGGATTTTTTGCGCATCGATTCGGCGCAGTACATCAACCGGCTCAATGCGCGGGACTACGACATGATCGTGGTCAGCCTGCCGAAAAACGGTAACCCGATCATTTCCCCTGGCCGTGAGCTGTACAACCTGTATGGCTCGCAAAGCGCCACCGAAGTGGGCAGCTCCAACGCCATGGTGCTGCGCAATCCTGCGGTGGACACGCTGATCGACGGGCTGGTGAGCGCCAATACGCGTAACGATATGGTGCTCTACGCGCGGGCGCTGGACCGGGTCCTGCAATGGGGCTACTACATGATTCCCAACTACTACTCCAAGGGCACGCCACTGGTGTTCGCCAACCGTTTCGGCATGCCGGATGTGGCACCGACCTATGACGTTGGTCTGGAAACCTGGTGGCAGATCAGTCCGACCCCGCTGACCAACGCTCAGGCTGCTGCATTGACCGGCAAGCCCGCCGCTGCCAAGGAGTACTGAAATGCTGGCTTATGTGATTCGACGCCTGCTGCTGATCATTCCCACGCTGCTGGCCATTTTGATTGTCAACTTCCTGATCGTGCAGGCCGCCCCCGGTGGCCCGGTCGAGCAGGCCATCGCGCGCATTCAGGGTTTCAGCCCCAATGGCGTTGGTGGCGGCGGTGGCGAAGTAGCCGCAAGCGGCACCGCCAGCCGCAGCACGCGCGGGCTGGACCCGGCGCTGATCGAGCAGATCAAGGAACATTACGGTTTCGACAAACCGATGCACGAACGACTCTGGCTGATGCTCAAGAATTACGCACAGCTGGACTTCGGCACCAGCTTCTTCCGCGGCGCGCCGGTCACCGAACTGATTGCCCAGAAGCTTCCGGTGTCGCTGTCACTCGGGCTTTGGGCGACGCTGATCACCTACCTGATTTCCATCCCGCTGGGCATTCGCAAAGCGGTGCGGCATGGCAGTGCGTTTGACGTCTGGAGCAGCACGCTGGTGATCATCGGCTACGCCACGCCCGCGTTTCTGTTCGCCATTCTGCTGATCGTGGTGTTCGCCGGGGGCAGTTACCTGAGCTGGTTTCCGGCGCAAGGGTTGTTCTCGGAGAACTTCGACAGCCTGAGCACTTGGGGCAAGATCAAGGACTATCTGTGGCACCTGGTGTTGCCGGTCAGCTCGCTGGTGATCGGCGGGTTCGCCACGTTGACCATCCTCACCAAGAACAGCTTCCTCAACGAAATCAGCCGCCAGTACGTGGTCACGGCACGCGCCAAGGGCCTGACCGAGCATCGCGTGCTGTACGGCCATGTGTTTCGCAACGCCATGCTGCTGGTCATCGCGGGCATTCCGCAGGCGTTGATCGAAGTGTTTTTCGCCGGCTCGCTGCTGATCGAAACCATCTTCGGTCTCGATGGGCTGGGGCGCATGAGTTACGAGGCGGCGGTCTCGCGGGACTACCCCATCGTGTTCGGCACGCTGTTCCTGTTCACGCTGTTCGGCCTGCTGATCAAACTGATCGGTGACCTGTGTTACACGCTGGTCGACCCACGCATCGACTTTTCCGCGAGGAGCGCCTGATGTTCGAGTTCTCTCCCCAGACCCGGCGCCGCTTCGACCTGTTCAAGGCCAACCGGCGTGGTTGGTGGTCGCTGTGGATCTTCATCGGCCTGATGCTGGTCTGCCTGTGCGGCGAGCTGATCGCCAACGACAAGCCGCTGCTGGTCAGCTACGACGGGCAGATGTATTACCCGGTGTTGCGCACCTACATGGAAACCGATTTCGGCGGCGAACTGCCCTTCGAACCGGACTATTCAAGCGACTACGTGCGCAAGCTGATCGCCGCCAAAGACGGCTGGATGCTGTTCGCACCGATCCCGTTCAGCTACGACACCATCAACTATGACCTGGACGCGCCATCGCCCAGCCCGCCGGACCACATCAACTGGCTGGGCACGGACGAACAGGCCCGTGATGTGCTGGCGCGGGTGCTGTTCGGCGCGCGGATTTCCATTCTGTTCGCGCTACTGCTGACCGCGATCAGCACGGTGATCGGCGTGTGTGCCGGGGCGATTCAGGGGTACTACGGCGGCATGACCGACCTGATCGGCCAGCGCATTCAGGAGATCTGGTCGGGGCTGCCGGTGCTGTACCTGCTGATCATTCTGTCCGGCTTTGTGTCACCGAGTTTCTGGTGGTTGCTGGGCATCATGGCGCTGTTCTCCTGGCTGTCGCTGGTTGACGTGGTGCGTGCCGAGTTCCTGCGCGGGCGTAATCTGGAATACGTCAAAGCCGCCCGCGCACTGGGCCTGACCGACGCTGCGCTGATGTGGCGGCACATCCTGCCTAACGCGATGACCAGCACCCTGACCTACCTGCCGTTCATCATCACCGGCGCCATTGCCACGCTCACTGCGCTGGACTTTCTCGGCTTCGGCATGCCCGCAGGCAGCGCTTCGCTGGGCGAACTGATCGGCGAAGCCAAGCGCAACCTGCAAGCGCCGTGGCTGGGGCTGACCGCGTTCGTCGCGCTGGCGCTGATCCTTTCTCTGTTGGTGTTCATCGGCGAAGCCTGCCGCGACGCGTTTGATCCTCGGAGCTGACATGCAAGACAACCTGATTGAAATTCGCGACCTGCGAGTCGCCTTCAACGGCCATGAAGTGGTGCATGGCGTCAGCCTCGACATCCGCCGTGGCGAGTGCCTGGCGCTGGTCGGCGAATCCGGCTCTGGCAAGTCGGTCACTGCGCATTCGATTCTGCGTCTGTTGCCGGCCAAAACCGTCAGCACCCAAGGCTCGATTCGCTATGACGGGCTCGACTTGGTTACTGCCAGCGACAAGCAATTGCGCAGCCTGCGTGGCAACCGTGTGGCGATGATTTTTCAGGAGCCCATGAGCTCGCTGAACCCGCTGCACACGGTCGAAAAGCAGATCGGCGAAATTCTCGTCACTCACAAGGGCCTGAAAGGCAAGGCCGCGCTGAGCCGCACGCTGGAGTTGCTGGAACTGGTCGGCATTCGCGATCCACTGTCACGTCTCAAGGCATATCCGCATCAACTGTCGGGTGGGCAGCGCCAGCGCATCATGATTGCTATGGCACTGGCTAACGAGCCCGACTTGCTGATCGCCGACGAGCCGACCACCGCGCTGGACGTGACCGTGCAGGTGAAGATTCTGGAGTTGCTCAAGTCCCTGCAACAGCGGCTCAACATGTCGTTGTTGCTGATCAGCCACGACCTCAATCTGGTGCGGCGCATCGCTCAGCGGGTCTGCGTGATGCGTGAGGGCGAGATCGTCGAGCAGGCCGATTGCCAGACGCTGTTCGACAATCCGCAGCATCCTTACAGCCGCTTGCTGATCAACGCAGAACCAGACGGCGAGCCGGTGCCGTCCACGCACAGCAACACGCTGTTGTCGGTGCAGGACCTGAAGGTCTGGTTCCCGCTGGGCAAAGCCTGGTTCAAGCGCGAGCCGCAGTATGTGAAGGCGGTGGATGGGGTGAGTTTCGAGCTGCTCAAGGGCAAGACACTCGGGATTGTCGGCGAGTCGGGTTCGGGTAAATCGACTTTGGGCCAGGCGATTTTGCGTCTTGTCGATTCAGAGGGCAGCATCCGTTTCGGCACCAAGGAGCTGAGCCTGCACAGTCAGCACCTGATGCGCCCGTTGCGTCGTCAGTTGCAGGTAGTGTTTCAGGACCCGTTTGGCAGCCTCAGCCCGCGCATGACCGTGGAGCAGATCATTGCCGAGGGCCTGGTGACGCACAACATCGGTACGCCGAAAGAGCGTGAGCAGACGGTGATCCGCGTGTTGCAGGAAGTCGGGCTGGACCCGGCAACCCGGCATCGTTACCCGCACGAGTTTTCCGGTGGGCAACGCCAGCGCATTTCAATCGCCCGGGCGTTGGTGCTTAAGCCGGATCTGATCCTGCTCGACGAGCCGACGTCAGCGCTCGACCGTACGGTGCAGAAACAGATCGTCGCCCTGCTGCGTGACCTGCAAATCCGTCATGGCCTGACGTACCTGTTCATCAGCCATGACCTGGCGGTGGTTCACGCTCTGGCGCATGACCTGATTGTGATCAAGGACGGCAAGGTGGTCGAACAAGGCCCGTCCCGCGAGATCTTCGCCGCGCCGCAGCAGGCCTACACTCAGGAACTGCTGCGTTCTTCCGGGCTGGTGTTTGCCTGAGCCTGAATTTGAAAGCCAGGTACGAAAGCTAGTTGTGGAAACTCTGGCCTAGCGCCTCCAGGCGTATGGCCAGCGGCGACAGGCTCTGGCTGCTGGTCGCCAGCACACCGATATTGGCGGCGGTGTGCTCGGCGATGGTCTGCACCGAACGTAATTGATCGGCGATTTCCCGGCTGACGGTGGACTGCTGTTCAGTGGTCGTGGCAATCAGGCCGTTAAGCTGGGTGATATGACCGATACCTTCGCCGACTGCACGCAGGGATTCCGACGCCCGCTGGCTGTTTTCCACACAACGCCCGACGCCTTGCAGGCTGTCGTTCATGGCTGTAGCGGCCTGACGGCTGCCCCTTTGCAGGTCTTCAATGATGGTCTGGATTTCCTTGGTCGACGATGCTGTGCGTTGCGCCAGATTGCGCACCTCGTCGGCCACCACGGCAAAGCCCCGGCCCTGCTCTCCGGCTCGTGCAGCTTCAATCGCTGCGTTCAGCGCCAGCAGGTTGGTCTGCTCGGCAATACTGCCGATCACGTCCAGCACCTTGCCGATCTGCTCTGACTGGTTGGCGAGTGCCTGCACGGTTTCATCGGTGGTGTTGATGCGCGCGGCAAGCTGAGTGATTTCGCTCTGCGCACGGTCGACACTGTCGCGCCCGTGGGCGACCTGATCGCTGGCGTCACCGGCCCGCTGCACGGCGTGCGCGACGTGGCTGGAAATATCGTTCATGGCATCACCCATGCGCTGCATCGCGCCGGTCATGCGGGCGATCTCGCTGAGTTGATGCTGCGCCCCGGTTTCCAGCGTACCGCTGGCTTTGGCAAGGTCATGACCCAGTTCGCCGAGCCCGCGTGTGTCGCGCACCACGCCGTCGACAAGGCTGGTGATCTGCTCCAGAAACTGCTCGAAACGTTGCGCCAGCGGTACGCGTTTGGCCGAACGCTCGCTGGCCTGGCTATTGGGCGAAAACTGGTTGGTGGTGGCCAGCATTCGATCGAGCATGTCCTGATTCTCGACCGCCTCAGCCTGATTCTGCACGGCCAGATAGACCAGAATCGCGCTTTCTACAACGACGTACACCGCATGCACCATCACCATGCTCCAACCGCCGCCGTGGTGCATGACGTAAACCGGGAAGCCTGCATGCTGCAGAGCGTGGAAGCCGACATGGTGGATGGCGATGGTGACGGCGGCGACCAGAATCGGCAGCCAGTCGCGGTAGAAGGTCAGTACAGCTAGAAACACGAAGATGCCGAAATGTATTTCGATCAGCCCGTGCGCCTGATTGATATGCAGCGCGGCCATGACCATCAGGCCTACACCCACACAGCAGCGCATCAATCGGGTGCCGCCGATGGTGCGATACAGCCCGGTCAGCACCACCGCGGTGCCGCCACCTACCACCACTGCCTGGGTGAACGTATCAAACCAGAACGCCAACCCGAGCGCGTAGAGGAACAATAGCCAGATCAGGCCCAGCATGATCCGGTCGGCCTTGCGGTAATGGTCCAGGAAACGAGGGGCTACGGGCATCGAACACATCCTTTTGAAATCCATGGCGACAGGGGGCCCCGTCGGTTTTCGGATATGCACGAGCAAAACCCCGGCCAACGTGCCATCTGGATGGTGGCCCTATGCCAGAATTTCAGAAATATATTATTCGGTCAGTGTTGAGGCGCGACGATCTCTCTGGCTTGAGCAAGCGGCGCTACGCAGATTTGTGACGCAGAGCGTCACGAAGGGCGTTCCCACGCTGGAGCGTGCGGAACGATAAGTGTCTGGGGGATCGCGGAACGGGCGGCCCACGCGGTGGCCGGGCGAACACTATCGTGCCCATGCTCCGCGTGGGTATGCCGTTCTGGATGCTCTGCGTCCTCTCCGGGCTAGAGATTCAGTGGCGCAACAGTTTGCGCAGTGGCACGCCGTCTTTCATGACCGGGGATTTGATGACGATGTAGCTGAAGTACTTGGAGATGCCGATGTTCTTGTCCAGCAGTTCTTCGATCACTTCCTGATAGTGCTGAATGCTGCGGGTCATGAAGCGCACCAGGTAGTCGTAGCCGCCGCTGATCAGGTGGCACTCCAGGACTTCGTCAACGTGGCGGATGTTGGCTTCGAATTTGGCGAAGTCTTCACGTTTGTGGTCGCTGAGGGAGATTTCCGTGAATACGGTGACCGATTCGGTGATTTTTGCCAGATTAAGGTGCGCCTTGTAACTGGAAATGTAACCTGCCGACTCAAGACGTTTGACGCGCTGCAGGCAAGGGCTCGCGGAAAGCCCGACGGCGTCGGCCAGGCTGACGTTGGTCATGCGCCCGTCTTTCTGGAGTTCTACCAGGATATTGATATCAATCCGATCCAGTTTGACCAAGCCTTCCATTACCTACCTCTTGTATTGCCATTCACGGTGCCTACCTTCTAGCAAAATCAGCGCCGTAAAGACAGCTGATGCTGAGCGACCAGATCGGCCATGCTGTTGATGCACAGGTCGGCAGTGCATGGCTGACAGTGTTGCTCACGGCTACGGCGGATCAGACACAGCCCACCAGTGCCTAGCGCCGAGGCAGGCGGGCGAGACACAAGAAGCGTTTCACGCGGTTCCAGATCCATCCCGGCAAGCCAGTCCGGATCGTCCAGCGGGTGAGTGGTCAGGGACAGCAGGCTGTCAGGTTCAAGCCCCAGCCGTTCGCACAGGATGCCGCGATCCTGCAGGTCCCGGTCGGCGTAAACCAGCAGCCGATAGAACTTGCGCAGGTAGAGCATCGCGCCGGGAGCATCCTCGAACAGCGTCCAGTTCGGTACGGAACGGGCGAAAGTCATGCCCTCTTCCCAACTGGCCTTGATGCCAAGGCGCTCGGCCAGTTGCCGGTGCGCAAAGCACAGCAGGCCGCTGAAACCCAGTTCGTCGAAGCGCGGATAGAGCGTGCGCACAACATCATTGAATTCGGTCAGGACCGAGTCTTTATCCGGTGTGTTCAGACCGTTTTCCAGCAACGGCTGCAACGCCGCCCAGACACCCGAATCACGGTCTACCAGAACCTCATCACAATCGATCAGCAGTGCGCGGTAATCAATAAGCCCCATGGCAGGCAACGTCTCCATTCAACAATGATCCCCAGCGCTGGTGGTCGCAGCGTCTCGCGATAACCGCGACCACGCCTACGCTCAGCTGGACTTCAATACTCGTGCCAAGGCGGCATCGAGAATGGTCAGTGCTTCATCGATCTGCTGTTCTGTGGTGACCAGCGGTGCGAGGAAACGCAACACGTTGCGGTACACACCGCACTTGATCACCAGCAGACCGCCAATGCGTGCCTGATCAATGATCTTCTGATTGAGATCAGCGTCCGGGCTGCGTGCGGCGTCGTTCTTGACCAGTTCCATGGCGAGCATGAAACCGGTGCCGCGCACGTCGCCGATGCAGGTGTAACGGTCTTTGAGCTTGAGCAGACCGGCACGCAAGTGCTCGCCCAGCTGCTCGCCACGCACGAGCAGATTGTCCTGTTCGTACGTATCGATCACTGCCAGTGCCGCGGCGCAGGACAGCGCATTACCGCCGTAGGTGCCGCCCAGGCCGCCCGGAAGCGGTGCATCCATGATCTCGGCACGCCCGACCACGCCTGACAGCGGCATGCCGCCTGCGAGGCTCTTGGCCACGGTCACCAGATCAGGCTGGATACCCGAATGCTCGAAACCGAACCATTTGCCGGTACGACCAAACCCGGTCTGGATTTCATCGAGGATCAGCACGATGCCGTGCTGTTCGGTGAGGGCACGCAGGGCTTTGAGGAATTCGACCGGCGCGGTCAGGAAACCGCCGTCGCCCTGGACTGGCTCGATCAGAATGGCCGCCACACGATCCGGCGCGACCTGAGTTGCCAGCAGTTCATGCAGCGCAGCCAGGGCCACTTCGGTGGTCACACCGCGATACTCGTTCGGGTACGGGGTGTGGAACACTTCGGGGGCCATCGGGCCGAAATTCTGTTTGTACGGCTGGCTCATGCCGGTCAGCGTAGTGCCAAGCAGCGTACGGCCATGAAAACCGCCGCGGAACGAGATAACTGCCGGGCGATTGGTGTGAGCGCGGGCGATTTTCACCGCGTTTTCGACCGCTTCGGCACCTGAGGTGAAGAACACGGCCTTGTGATCGATGCCGCTCTGGCCCGCTATGAGATGGCTCAGGCGTTTGGCCAGATCAACATAGGGCTGATAGGACGCCACCTGGAAGCAGGCGTGGGTAACCTTGGTCAGTTGCGCCTGTATCGCCTTGACCACGTTGGGGTGGTTATGGCCGATGTTCAGTACGCCGATACCGCCGACAAAATCCAGATAGCGCTTGCCATCGACGTCCCACAGTTCAGAACCCTGCGCGCGGTCGATGACCAGCGGGTGGGCCGTGACAATGCCACGCGGCACGAACTGATCGCGCTGGCGGAGCAGATGAGGTGTTTCGTCGACTTTGCTGTTCATGGTTTTACCTGTCGTGGGCCTGGCAGCCGGCGGGGTGGCTGCGATGCTGTTCAGGTTAAGCGTTCAGCGAAATGATCTACGCCGAACTTGCCCTCTCAGATGTCCAGATCGACTGTTTTTCGCCTCGCAAACGGCAGATTCCTTCATGCCTTGCGAGCACCACGCAATCTGCCGGGCAACGCTGCTTTTCAGTCATGCCGGTGCTCTGCAAAAGGCTGTTTCGACAGATCCTGCTTTCGACTTGCGGCATGATGGGGCTCCACTTTCACACTCAGGAAATGCCCATGCCCGCCCTGCTCTACAAAGCCGATCCCGCACGCGCCGAACGCTGGCGTGTCCTGTTTGCCGAGCATGCGCCGGACATTGAATGGCGGGTGTGGCCGGATATCGGCGACCCGGCCGATATCCACTACTTGGGCGCCTGGCTGGCACCTGACGATCTACAGGAATTGCTGCCCAACCTGAAGGTGCTGTTCGCCTTGTCTGCGGGCGTCGATCAACTGGACCTGAGCCGTATTCCCGAGTCCTTGCCGGTGGTTCGTCTGCTGGACCCCGGCATCAGTCAAGGGATGTGTCAGTACGCATCTTTTGCGGTGCTGAGCCTGCACCGGGAAATGCTGCGTTATCGGCAACAGCAGGTTGAAGGCGTCTGGAAAGCCCACCCGCTGATACCGGCAAGGCAACGTCGAGTGGGCGTGATGGGGCTTGGGTTGCAGGCGCAGCATATTCTGTCGAGCCTCAAACCGTTCGGTTTCCAACTGTCGGGCTGGGCGCGCAGCGAGCATCAGGTAGAAGGCGTGACGTGTTATGCGGGTGAAGAGCAGCTGGGCGTGTTTCTTGGTCAGTGCGACATTCTGCTGTGTGTCTTGCCGCTGACCGGGCAAACCGAAGGCATCCTCAATCGCCAGCTTTTCGAGCGCCTGCCCCAAGGTGCCGCGCTGATCAACATGGGCCGTGGCGGGCATCTGGAGGAAGCGGACCTGCTTGAAGCACTGGACAGCGGCCAATTGAGCGCTGCGGTGCTGGATGTGCTGCAACAGGAACCGGCACCGGCTGATCATCCGTTCTGGCAACACCCGAAGATCATGCTGACACCGCATGTCGCGGCCATGACCCAACCGGAAAGCGCCTTTCCTGGCCTGCTCGATAACATTCGCCGCTTTGAGCGTGGTGAAGCAATGCAGGGGCAGGTGGATCGCGGCCAGGGTTATTAACGCGCCACACTTTGAAGATCGGACGCAGAGCGTCCAGAACTGCATTCCCACGCTGGAGCGTGAGGAACGATAATCTCAACTATCGTGCCGATGCTCCGCGTCGGTACGCCGTTCTGGACGCTCCGCGTCCGATCTTGAGCCAGCAGCGCGGCGCAGGTCTGTGACGCGGAGCGTCCTCGCACTGCGCTGTTACAACCCCCCCACATGAAACGCCTTCACTTCCAGGTATTCATCCAGGCCGTAGCTGGAGCCTTCGCGGCCCAGGCCGGATTGTTTGACGCCACCGAAGGGGGCGACTTCCATGGAGATGATGCCGGTGTTGAGGCCGACCATGCCGAACTCCAGCGCCTCGCCGAAACGCCATGAGCGACGCAGGTCTTGGGTGAAGTAGTACGCGCCAAGGCCATAAGGCGTGGCGTTGGCCAGTGCCAGCGCTTCGGCTTCGTCGGTGAAGCGCATCAGTGGCGCAACAGGCCCGAAGGTTTCTTCATTGGCCAGCAACATGCCTGCATGGGTTTCGCCCAATACCGTTGGCTGGACGAATTGGCTGGTGCCATCGGGACGGCCGCCATGCAGCAACTTCGCGCCCTGGCTTAGTGCATCATCGATGTGCCGGGTAACCTTGCTGACCGCCGCCGGGTTGATCAGCGGGCCAATGGTCACGCCCTCTTCCAGGCCGTTGCCGACCTTGAGTTTGCTCACTTCCTCTACCAGCCGTGCAGCAAAACGGTCGTAGATGCCGTCTTGCACCAGAATCCGGTTGGCGCACACGCAGGTCTGCCCGGCGTTGCGGAATTTGCTGAGCATGATGCCCGTCACCGCCTGTTCCAGGTCCGCGTCGTCAAACACAATGAAAGGCGCGTTGCCGCCCAGTTCAAGGCTCAGGCGCTTGATGTGTTCGGCGCTCTGGCGCATCAGCAAACGGCCGACCGGAGTCGAGCCGGTAAAGGAAATCTTGCGCACCACCGGATTGCCGGTGAGTTCTTCGCCAATGCCTGCGGGCATGCCGGTGATGACGTTGAACACACCGGCAGGAATACCCACACGCTCGGCCAGTACCGCCAGCGCCAGCGCCGACAAAGGCGTAAGGTCCGATGGTTTGACGATGATCGGGCACCCGGCAGCCAAGGCTGGCGCGCACTTGCGGGTGATCATTGCGTTGGGAAAATTCCACGGGGTGATTGCGGCGCACACACCCACCGGCTGCTTGAGAGTCATCAAACGGCGGTCTGCGCTGGGCGCGGGGATGGTTTCACCGTAGGAGCGGCGCGCCTCTTCAGCGAACCATTTGACGAAGCTCGCGCCATAGCGGATCTCGCCGCGAGATTCGTTCAGCGGCTTGCCCTGCTCAAGGGTCATGATCAGCGCCAGGTCTTCGACGTTGTCGAGCATCGCCTGATGCCAGCGCTCCAGCAGGGCCGCGCGCTCGGCAGCGGGACGTGCACGCCAGGCGGGCCAGGCACGATTCGCAGCTTCGATGGCGCGACGGGTTTCAGGGCCATTCAGGGCCGGAACCTGCGCGATCATTTCGCCGGTCGCCGGGTCGCTGATGGTCAGCGTTGCACCATCGTCAGCGCTGATCCATTGCCCATCGACGTAGGCGCGGTCTACCAGCAGGCTGGGGTCTTTCAACTGATTCTTGAGCATGGTCGAGTCCTGTTTCGGGATACCTGCCAGTCTAGGCAGGCGCCGCAGTCCAGGATGCTGAAAGCAGGATAACGGCAGCGTCCGATGCTGAAATTTGCCCTCGGACGGCAGCCTCTACTGCTTCAACGAACCCAGCAGGCTTTGCAAAAAGCGCTCGCCCGCGTTCATCTGGCTCTCCTCGATAAACTCGTCCGGCTTGTGTGCCTGCTCGATGGAGCCAGGCCCGCACACCACCACCGGCACGTTGAGCCGCCCGGCGAACAGGCCGCCTTCAGTGCCATAGGAGACCTTGATGTGCTGTGTGCCCGGTTCGGCAAATGCATGCAGCATGCGCACTGCTTCAACGCTGGGGTGTGTCTCAAGCGCCGGGTATTCGTTCATCACTTCGATTTCGATAGCGGCCACGCCCGACAATTGTTTCGCTTCGCGTACCAGCACTTCGGCGCGCTCGCGCAGTTGCTCGAGTAACAGCTCGGGATTGTCGCCCGGCAGATTGCGGTACTCGAATTCCATGGTGCACAGGTTGGGCACAATGTTCAGCGCCTTGCCGCCATCGATACGGCCGATGTGCACGGTGCTGTAAGGGATGTCGTAACCCTCGTCACGCGCGCCTTGTTGCTCGATCCGTTTCTGGCTGTTGCGCAGTTCGGCGATGAAATCGCTGGCCAGATGAATCGCGTTGACCGCTCTCGGGGCCAACGAGGAATGCGCCTCCTGGCCCCGGCAGAAGGTGCGATAGGACGCCTTGCCCTTGTGCCCGACGGCAAACTGCATCAGCGTCGGTTCGCCGACCACACACAGAAACGGACGCACGGGTGCCAGATGCAACACATCCAGCAGCCGCCGCACGCCGACACAGCCGATCTCTTCATCGTGGGACAGCGCCAGTTGCAGCGGGCGCATCAGGGTCATGTCTGCGGCATCGAGCATCGCGTCGATGGCCAGGGCAATGAAACCCTTCATGTCGCAGGTGCCACGACCGTAGATGCGCCCGTCGCGCAGGGTCGCCTGAAATGGCGGCATCGTCCACGCCTGGCCCGCAGCAGGAACCACGTCGGTGTGCCCGGAAAGCAGCACGCCCGGCACATCACGCGGGCCGGTGCTGGCGAACAGGTTGGCCTTCTTGCCGGTCTCGTCTTTGACGATAAGCGACTCGATGCCTTTGCTGGCCAGCAGTTCACGGACGTATTCGATCAGTGCCATGTTCGGCTCCGACGACACGGTGTCGAAGGCGATCAGGCGTTTGAGAATTTCCAGGGCGCGGGGGCTCATGAGGCTTTACTCGCTTGTTCGGTAACGATTTCAAAACGGCGAATGTCGAACGGGCTGATCGAGGTGCTGGTGGTGCCGGTGCTGATCAGTTCAGCCATCACGTCGCCCACGCCCGGACCGAGCTGGAAGCCGTGACCGCAGAAGGCAAATGCATAGAACAGGCCGTCGACCTTACCGCTGCGGCCCATCACCGGCAGCGAGTCCGGCGTGTAGCCTTCAATGCCGCTCCACACGCGGATGATGTTCAGGTTGCCGACGCCGGGCAACAGCCGACGCATCTGCTGCACCTGATTGATGATGCTGCGCGGCTCGACATAGGCGCGGCGGTTGACCATGTCCGGCTTGCTGCGAAAGCCACCGCCGATGACGATGTTGCCACGTGCGATCTGCCGAAAGTAGATCACTTCGTGAGGGATTTTGGTGAACACGCCGATCACTGTCGGCAGCGCATAAGGCACCGGTTCGGTCACGGCCATCTGCGGGCCATTGGTTTCCAGCGGTACGGGCTCGCCAAACTGCGCGGAGAGTTTTTGCCCCCAGGCACCTGCGGTGATCAATAATTGATCGGCAGTAAAAATGCGCCCGTCAGTGGTGGTGACTTCAAATTCGTGACCGACCTTTTCCACATGCGCCACTTCGGTACGCTCTTCGATGCGCGCCCCGGCACGAATCGCTGCACGAGCGAAAGCCGGTGCGGCCAGACGCGGGTTGGCGTGGCCATCGTGCGGCGCGTAGGAGCCGCCCTTTACGTCCGGCCCGAGAAACCCGAAACGCTCGTGCAGTGCCTTGCCGCTGTAGATTTTCAGGTCCAGCTCACGGGCTTCCGGAGCCGCGGCATAAGCTTCCAGTTCAGCGATTTCATCCTCGCGATAGCAGACGCGCATGTGACCGCTGGGCAGAAACTCCAGGTCTTCACCGATCAGCTCCGGCAACCGCTGCCACAGTGCTCTGGAACGGTTGGCCAGTTCCAGCTGACCAAGGTGCCGGCCTTGACGGCGCACGTTGCCGAAGTTGACGCCGCTGGCGTACTGGCCGATCACGTCGCGCTCCAGCAGCGTCACCGACTTGCCGCGCTGACGCAGAAAAAACGCCGACGCCGAGCCCATGAAGCCGCCACCGACAATCAGTACATCCACTTTCGGTTGTTTCATGAGGTCACCTCGTCCACCAGCATCGACAGCGGTTTGACCGGTGCCTGCCCGCGCTGACGACCGACCTGCTCGACTGGCACACCGGCCTGGGCAGCGATTACTTCGGCACCGGCCTGAGAGCAATAACGCCCTTGGCAACGGCCCATGCCGACGCGACTGAATGCCTTGGCGCGGTTGACTTCGCATGCGCCCTTTTCACGCACCACGCCGCGCAACTCGCCTGCGCTGATCATCTCGCAGCGGCAGACAATCGCTTCATCGGGCAACGCAGCTGCCTGGGCAGCAGGCCAGGGAAACGCTTCGGTCAGCCCGACACGGAAGCGGTCCATGACCAGCAGATTCTTGCGTACTTCTTCGCGGCGCGAGTTATCCACAGGCCGGCCAAGATCGTCCAGCAGCGCCATCGCCGCCAACCGCCCTGCCTGCTCGGCAGCATCGGCACCGCGAATTTTTGCGCCGTCGCCTGCTGCATAAACGCCGTTCACTGAGGTGCGACCGTCTTCGTCGACCGCCAGCACCCACTGCCCGGACGCATCGTCGAAACGCAGCTGGCAGCCGGCCAAGTCAGCCAGTTGGGTTTCCGGACGCAGGTGATAACCCAGCGCCAACGCATCGCAGTCGACGGACAGCGAGTTGCCGTTGGCGAGCTTCACCCGCACGCCGGTGACGCCGTCCTGCTCGCTGCCGATAATTTCCTCAGGCTGCACGCCCAGGTGCACCGGCACTTTGGCGCTGTACAACTGGGCCAGCAGCTTCATGCCGTTGAACAGCAAGCCTGGGCGCGCGAGCAATTTGGGCATCGCGCCGATGCGCTTGCTGAACGGCGAAGTGTCGAGCACAGCAGCCACGTCGGCACCGGCTTTGACGTACTGGCTGGCGACCAGGTAAAGCAACGGGCCGCTGCCCATGAACACCACACGACTGCCGATGGACACCGACTGCGACTTGAGCGCGATCTGCGAGCCGCCCAGGCTGTAGGTGCCCGCCAGTTGCCAGCCCTTGATCGGCATCAGCCGGTCGGTGGCACCGGCACACAGGATCAGTGCGTCGTATTCCACCACGGTATGCACGCCCTGGCTGGCACAGCACAGCTCGCCGTGCGTGAGGTTCCAGGCCAGCGTGTCGGGGCGATAGTCGATTTGCGCGCGCAGGCGATCAAAGCTTTCGTGCAGGTCACGCGCCTTGGCGGCTTCGGTGCCATACAACGCTGAATAATCGCGCTTAAAGCCTTCTGGCTGACGGCGATAGATCTGCCCGCCGTCGCGCCGGTTTTCGTCGATCAGAATCGGCTTGATGCCCGCCGCCAGCAAGGTTTCGGCGCAACGGGTGCCCGCCGGGCCAGCGCCAATGATGACGACTCTCGGGCTGGCAGGGTTCTGAACGTCTAACCGTGAAGAAGTGGCCATTTCGCCTCCGGTTGGGTGGTGACGATATCGAGTCCGTCGCGGACTTCATTGGAGCAGGCGCGCAGGCGCTCGCCGCTGCGGGTCCAGACCCAGCAATCCTGACAGGCACCCATCAGGCAAAACCCGGCACGGCGTCCGGGGTCGAACTCGGACTGGCGCAGCGTGGCTTTGCGGGTCAGCAACGCCACCATCAAGGTGTCGCCCTGTAATGCTTCTATGGGGGCGCCGTCGACCATCAGGCTCACAACCGGGCGATCACGCTCGCCCAGTCTCACAAAACGGCCACTCATGCGTAGGCTCCCACGGTCACAGGATTAAGGTTTTCTTGTACGGCCTGCAGTTCGTCGCTATCGCGATGGCAGAGGATTTCGCTGCCGCCTGCGATCTTGCGACGGCTCGGGGCAGTCTTGTTGCACAGGCCTTCGATACGGGCCGGGCAACGGTTGAGGAAGGTACACAGTTCGGGGTTGTTGGCCGGGGCGCTGATCGGCGGCAGCTTGCCGCTGGTCACACCACAGGTTTCCAGCCAGCCCTGACGCAGTTCCGGCACTGAGTGCACCAGCAGGTCGGTGTACGGATGGAACGGCACACGGCTGAACGCTTCGCGGCTGCCCTCTTCGACCTTGTGGCCGCTGTACATCACCACAATGTCGTCGCACAGCGCGCGGACGGTGGAAATGTCATGGCTGATGAACAGGTAGGAAACGCCCAGCTTGCGGCGCAGTTCGCCGAGCAGTTCAAGGATGCACGCGCCCACCACGGTATCCAGCGCCGAGGTCACTTCATCACAGAGGATCAGGTCCGGCTTGGCCGCCAGCGCACGGGCCAGGTTGACGCGTTGTTTCTGGCCCCCCGACAGTTCGTTGGGACGCCGCTCGGCCAGCTCGCGAGGCAGGCGCACCAGGTCCATCAGTTCGTCAATGCGATCATGCAGGGCTTTGCCCTTCAGGCCGAAATACATCTTCAACGGGCGCGCCAGAATTGCGCTGATGCTGTGCATCGGGTTGAGCGCGGTGTCGGCGTTCTGGAACACCATCTGGATGCGCCGAAACTGCTCTTCGGTGCGTCCCGCGAGGGTACCGGACAATTCGGCACCGTCGAATGTCAGGCTGCCGTGCGCCGGGTCCAGAAGACCGGCGACCACACGGGCCAGGGTCGACTTGCCCGAACCGGACTCGCCGATCACGCCAATGGCCTGACCACGGCGAATGGTCAGGTCGATGTCTTCCAGCACGCGAATCATCGGCATGCCTTGCAGGTTCTTTTTGCCATAGCCCGCCGTCAGGCCCTTGATGGTCAACAGCGTGCTGTCCTTGACCACTTCGCTGGCCGGTTTCAGCACTTTGTCGGGCCGCGCCGCTGCCAGCAGGCTGCGGGTGTAGGCGTCTTCCGGGCCTTTGAGCAGCGCTTCAGTGCTGCTCTGCTCGATAATCCGCCCGCCATTGAGCACTACGATCTGATCAGCCATCTGCGCCACGACGGCAAGGTCGTGGGAGACATAGACCGCCGTCGCACCGCGCTCGCGCACCACCCGCTTGAAGGCGCGCAGCACGTCGATCTGCGTGGTGACGTCCAGCGCCGTGGTCGGCTCGTCGAGGATCACCAGCAACGGGTCGCTGATCAGCGCCATGGCCGCCATCACGCGTTGCAACTGACCGCCCGAAACCTGATGCGGGTAACGCTGGCCGATGCTTTCCGGGTTGGGCAAGGCCAGGTCGCGGAACAGCTCTACGGCCTTGGCTTGCAGGTCTGCACGGCTGCCCAGACCATGAATCAGCGCGCCTTCGATAACCTGATCAATAAGTTTTTTTGCCGGGTTGAAAGCCGCCGCGGCACTTTGCGCAATGTAGGAAACACGGTTGCCGCGCAGGCCCTGCAACTGGCTTTCGGGCAGGCTGAGCATGTCGTGCTCGCCCACCTGAACCACACCGCCAGCCAGTTTGCAGCCGCGTCTGGCATACCCCAACAGGGCCAGCGCAATAGTCGTCTTGCCCGAGCCGGACTCGCCAATCAACGCCAGCACTTCGCCTTTTTCCAGCGCGAAGCTGACGCCTTTGACGATCTCCAGCTCGCCCTGATCGCCATCGGCAACCACGCGCAGGTCTTGCACACGAATCAACTGGCTCATCTCAATGCCCTCCCGAGCGGCGACCACGCCGTGAGGCCAGCCGGTCGATGAACAGGTTGACACCGATGGTCAGCGTGCCGATGGCCAGCGCCGGGATCACGATGGCCGGCGCGCCCTGACTCAGCCCGCCGATGTTCTCGCGTACCAGCGAGCCAAGGTCGGCATCGGGCGGCTGCACGCCAAGCCCCAGAAAGCTCATGCCGCTGAGCAGTAACACGATAAAACCAAAACGCAGCCCCAGGTCGGTCATGACCGGGTTGAGCATGTTCGGCAGAATTTCCCGGCAGGCAATGTAAATACGACCCTCACCCCGCGTGCGCGCCACTTGCACGTACTCCAGCGCCTCGATATTCACTGCCAGGCTGCGCGCGATACGAAACGCTCCCGGCGTGTAGCTCAATACCGCCGTACAGATCAGCAGCACTTCGGAGGAGCCGAACGCCGAGACCATGATCAGCGCCAGCATTTTGCTGGGGATCGAGATGAACGCGTCCATCAGGCGGCTGATGATTTCGTCCAGCCATTTTGGCGCGACCACCGACAACAGCGCGCAAAGCGTGCCGATGCCGCTCGCCAGTACCGCCGAGATCAGCGCCAGGCCCACTGTAAAGCGCGCGCCGACCAGCACCCGGCTGAGCATGTCGCGGCCCAGGTAATCAGTACCGAACGGATAAAGCGCGCTCATGTTTTCAAACATGTTGTCGGAAACCACTTCGCCGACAGCATGTGGCGCGAGCCAAGGGCCGAACAGCGCAACCATCAGCCAGATGAAGCACACCGTTGCGCCCAGCAAGCCAAGCCATGAGGTGGGGCGGGACGCTTTTTTGCGCAGCACCGGTGCCGGCGCTTCAGGCGTCGATTTCGCAATGAATTGAGTCATTGGGTTCTCAGCCTCGGATTGGAAAGAATTGCACACAGGTCGGCCATCAGCACCAGACCCAGGTAAGCGGAGCAGAACAGCATGGTGCAGCCCTGAACCAACGCCATGTCACGGTTGGTTACAGCATCGACCATCAGGCTGGCGATGCCGGGGTAGTTGAAGATGGTTTCAACGATGACCACCCCGCCCAGCAGGTAGGAAAGGCTCAGCGCCACCGCGTTGACGATCGGCCCGATAGCATTGGGCAAGGCGTGGCGCAGTACGATACGCACCGGGCTGACGCCCTTGAGGCGGGCCATTTCCACATACGGGCTGTCCAGTTGGTCGATGACCGCAGCGCGGGTCATGCGCGCCATTTGCGCCACGATCACGCAGCACAGGGTCATCACCGGCAGCGCGTAAGTACGCATGAACTGCCACGGCGAGCTGACGTCACCGCCATACGACAACGCCGACAGCCAGCCCAGATTAACGGCGAAAATCAGCACCGCCAGGGTGGCCACCAGAAATTCGGGCACCGCCACCAGGGTCAGCGTGATGAAACTCAGCGCCCCATCAAGGCGGCTGCCGCGGTACATCGCTGCGCCAATGCCCAGTGCCAGCGCTAGTGGTACCGAGACCAGCGCGGTAGTTGCCGACAGCATCAGGGTTTTCGGAAAGCGCCCGGCAATCAGCTCGGACACCGGCATTGCGTTGGACACCGACTCACCGAAGTTGCCACCGAGCAGGTTGGTCAACCAATGCAGGTAACGCACCACACCTGGCTGATCCAGGCCCAGTTTTGTACGCAATGCGGCGACCTGTTCAGGCGTCGCGAATTGCCCAAGGGCCTGTTGTGCCGCGTCTCCAGGCAACACCGCCGTAATGGCGAAGACCACGATGGAAACGATCAACAACGTCACGATCGCCGCGCCGAAGCGCTGCACGATCAACCAGAGTGTGTTGCTATTCATCTGCATCCTCCTGCTCGGTTCAGCGTTGCATTTATGCGTCCAGCCACACCTGCTCGCTGAACATGTAGCCCATGAAGCCGCCCAGCGGGTTGCTGGAATAGCCCTGAACGCGCTTGTCCACGCCGTCGATATTGCTGATGAACACGGGGATGCCGATGCCGCAGTTCTGGCTCACCAGAGTCTGCATGTCGCCGTACATTTTGGCGCGCTTGGCGTCGTCGGTTTCCCCGCGGGCCAGTAGCAGCAATTGGTCGAACTGATCGTTTTTCCAGCCGGATTCGTTCCACGGTGCCGAGGACTGGAAGAACTGCGAGAAGATCACGTCGGCGTTCGGTCGCGGGTTGATGTTGCCGAAGCTCAGCGGGTGCTTCATCCAGTGGTTGGACCAGTAGCCATCGCTCGGCAGGCGGTTGACGTTGAGCGTCAGCCCGGCCTGTTTGGCCGACTGTTGCAGCAGCACGGCGATGTCCACCGAACCGGTCGCAGCAGGCGATGCCGCTACGGCCATGGTGATTTTTTCCATGCCGGCTTTCTTGAGCAGGAATTTGGCCTTTTCCGGGTCATAGGCGCGTTGCGGCAGGTCAGCGTTGAAGTAGCGCGAGCCGGGCGCAATCGGGTGGTCGTTACCGACGCGGGCATAGCCACGGAACACGGCCGATTTGACCTGCTCACGGTCCAGCAGGTACTTCATGGCCTCGGTGAATTCCGGGCTCTTGCCGGGCATCTGGTCCTGGCGAATGATCAGGTCGGTGTAGTTGCCGGACGGCGCATCCACAACGCGGTGCTTGGCACTGGCCGCGATGCGTGTGGTGGAGCGCGGGTTGACCTCGTTGATCATGTGCACGTCGCCGGACAGCAGCGCGTTGACGCGTGACGGCTCGTCGGCAATGGCAATGAATTCGATCTCGTCCAGGTACGGCAGGCCTGGTTTCCAGTAGTTAGGGTTGCGCGCACTGACCGAACGCACGCCAGGGTTGAATTCCTTGACGGTGAACGGGCCGGTACCGATGCCCTTGCTGAAATCTGTCGTGCCTTCGGGCACGATCAGCAGGTGCGAAACCGCGAGGATCGATGGCAACTCGGCGTTTGGCGAGCTGAGGGTGATCTGTACTTCCAGCGGGCCAGTGGCCTTGATCTCGGAAAACTGCGCCATCAGCGGCAGGACTTTAGAACCGGTGGCCGGGTCCTTGTGGCGCGACAGGGAGAACACCACGTCGCCAGCGGTCAATGCCTTGCCGTTGTGGAAGGTCACGCCCTGGCGCAGGGTGACGGTCCAGACCGTGGCGTTGTCGCTCTCGATCTTCTCGGCCAGTTCCATGTGCGGAACCAGATGGCTGTCGAAACGGGTCAGACCGTTGTAGAACATGAAATGGCGAACGTAGTCGGTAGACAGCGCGCCTTTGGCCGGATCAAGTGTGTCAGCGGTGGAGCTGGACATGCCCGCTACACGAATGCGCCCGCCTGGCTTGCCTTTGACAGGCGCATCGGCGTCATCGGCAAAAACCTTGCCCGCCGCACCGAACAGGCTGGTCGAGCCCGCCGCAACCACACCTGCAACACCCAGCATACGCAACGCATCGCGCCGCGACAGACCACGATTGAGACCTTCGAAAACACGCAGGCTGTCTTCGCCTGTGATCAGCTGGGAGTCGGTTTTTTTGTCAGCCATATCAGTTCTACCTGTCGAAAAGGGGAAATTCCGAGTTGCTCACGGTTGGCCGGAGCGTCCTTCAAGCACACACGACGGTTAAACAAAAACTCAGTGGCGGCTGTCCTGATAGCGGTAATACGCACCTACCAGCGGCAGAAACCACGGCTTGCCGAAGTGGCCGGGAATGGCTGGCCAGTTCAGGTCTTTCCAGGGATTGGCCAACGCCTTGCCTTCCATGACCTCAGCCATCACCCGCCCCATATGCACCGACATCTGCACACCATGGCCGCTATAGCCCATCGAGTAGAAGACGCCGTTGTGTTCGCCTGCACGCGGCAGACGGTCGGACGTCATGTCCACCAGCCCGCCCCAGCAGTAGTCGATCTTGACGTGCGCCAGTTGCGGGAACATCTGCACCATCGCCGCTTGCAGCACCTTGCCGCTCTTGGCATCGGAACTGCTGTTGGACATGGCGAAGCGTGCCCGCCCGCCGAACAGCAGGCGGTTATCCGGGGTAAGACGGAAATAGTTGCCGATCAAACGGCTGGTCACGTAAGCGCGCTGGTTGGGAAACAGCTGGTCAATCAGCGCCTGTGGCAATACTTCGGTAACGATGACGAAACTGCCGACCGGCACGATGCGTCGGCGATACCAGCCCAACCCGCCGTGCTGGCAGGCACCGGTCGCCAGTAACACCTGCCCGGCCTGAATAGAGCCTTTCGAGGTGTTGACCACGAAGCCGCCACGGTTGGCTTTCCAGTCCTTCACCGTGGCACCCTGATACACCTTTGCGCCGTGGCGCACAGCCGCATCGGCCAGGCCCAGGCCGAAACGGCCGACGTGCATCTGCACACCGTTGCGCTGCAGCAGGCCACCGTGAAATTCGTTTGAATCGATTTCGCTGCGCACGTCCTCAGCAGACAGCAACTCAACGTCGGCATCGACCTCACGACGAATCAGCTCGCAGGTGCGCGCCAGTCCTTCGTAATGCCCTGGCTTGGCCGCCAGCTTGAGCTTGCCGTTACGCTTGATGTCGCAGGCGATGTTTTCCTGCTCGACCACGGTGACGACGCTCTGCACCGCACTTTCATAAGCCTTGTAATACTCGCGCGCCTGATCGGCCCCCAGGGTCGCGCTCAATGACGCGTAGTCCTGAGCCACGCCGGTATTGCACTGTCCGCCGTTGCGGCCCGACGCTTCGCCGATCACCCGGCCAGCTTCCAGAACCACCACGCTGGCACCTTTCAAGGCCAATGCACGCGCCGCCGCAAGACCGGTGAAACCGCCACCGACCACCACAACGTCAGCCTGCCCCTCCACTGCGCCGTCCTGCGCGCCGGTAAAGTCTGGAGCCGTATCGAGCCAGTAAGACTCACTGCGCATTCTGTTCCCCTTGTCACTCATAGAAGAGCACCTTGAAAAATGCCGGTGTTGCGCGAGTTGTCCGGTTTAGAGGCCGACCAGCCCGGCAAGCCCGCCGATGTCCGGGATCTGGTGGTATTCATAAGAGCTGTGAGCTGGCTGTTCATGACCACGCGCCACAAATGCCTTGTTCTTGATTTTCATGTCGTGTGCGGAAAACAGGTCGTAACGGAAGCTTGAAGACACATGCAAGATGTCTTCCGGGCCGCAACCCAGGTTATCGAGCATGAATTCGAAGGCTGCCAGACGTGGCTTGTAGACCTTGGCCTGGTCAGCGGTGAACACCTTGTGAAACGGTGCGCCGAGTTTGTCGACGTTGGACATGATCTGGCTGTCGCTGGCGTTGGAGTAAATCACCAGCGGGATCTTGTCGGCGATTTTCGACAGCCCGGCGGGCACATCAGCATGTGGGCCCCAGGTCGGCACGGCGTCGTAATACAGCTGGCCTTCTTCGCGGTATTCAACGTTCCAGCGCTTGCAGGTGCGAGCCAGTGCAACCTTGAGAATTTCGTCGTACGGCATCCAGTCCCCCATGACCTGATCCAGACGATACGCCGAAAAATCCTTGACGAACTGATCCATCTGTTCAGCCGGAACGCGGTCGGCAAAGAGCTCGCGCGTCATGGTGCCCATGTGGAAATTGGTCAACGTGCCGTAGCAGTCGAACGTAATGAATTTTGGTCGAAGAAAGCTCATTGTGTGCGGTCCTGAAAGTTCGTTGAGGTCATGGCATGACGAGCAATCCGGCCTCATTTCCAAGGGCGGTGATGCACGCTGCAGCACAACCTCATTACAACACCGTGAAATCAGCATATGGCGTTAAAAGTGATGGCTGCTTGATAGAAACCACCGTTTTGAGGTGCGCGCTCAGCAGACTTTGCGGGGCGCTCCAGCCTTGGGCAGCCCCCGGTTTTTGGCGCTTTTTTGACCCTTTTCAGGGCGCTCGGGCTCAAGGGCGCGGGTTTGCACCGCAGAAACTGCGCCGCGCCAGTGATCTGCGAGCAGCAAATTCCGGCGGCTATATAAAGAGCCTGAAGCCGAAGAAAAACCACAAGCATTTGCTGCCGGGTGCCCGCCCGATTTAAGCAGTAACTGTGGTCTGGCGAACGGCGGTTTGTGGAATCTGCCGAATGCTTGCAGACCTCTTGTCAGAGCCCGCATCAGGTGGGATACAGCAAGCTTGCCGCAGCCTTTATTTTGCCGGTGCATCCTTCTGGACGGAGACACGTCATGCTCGCTCAGCAACGCCTCGACTTTGAATTTCGCCCCATGACCGCAGCCGACGTCGGCAACGCTCATGAGTTATCCATTGCCCTGAAGTGGCCGCATCGACTGGAAGACTGGGCCATGCTGCAACGTGTCGCCCAAGGCTTTGTTGCAGTACACAACGGTCGCTTGATCGGCAGTGCCTTCGCCTGCCATCAGGGCGAGTTTTCCACTATCGGTCTGGTGATTGTCAGCGACGACTATCAAGGCAAGGGTATTGGCCGCAAATTGATGGAGCTTGCTGTCGGCAGCGTGCCGCCGCGCACCGCCATCCTCAATGCAACACTTGCCGGCGCCCCGCTGTACGAAAAAATGGGCTTCGTCAGTTTTGGTGAGGTTCAACAGCGTCAGGGGCAGGCACAACTGCCCGACACAACCGTATTGAAAGCACAGGAAAGCAGTCGTGCGCTGAGCGAGGCTGACCACGCTCGCGTGCTGGAACTGGCCAACGCCGGTTCGGGCATGGACCGTTCGGCAACGCTGGGCGATGTGCTGAACAACCTTGAGCACGCCGTCGGCATCGAACGCGATGGCCAGTTGCAGGCTTTTGCCCTGTTGCGCCCGTTCGGCCGTGGCCTGTGCATCGGCCCTGTTGTCGCCCAGACGGTGGAGCAGGCCCGCCACATGATCGAGCAACTGCTGGCCAAAGTGCCTTACGCATTTGTACGCATCGACATCCCGACCGACTGCGGCCTGGCCGACTGGCTGGACGAAGCTGGCCTCAAGCGTGTCGACAGCGTGACCTGCATGAGCATGGGCGCAGTTCCGCAAGCCCGCCAGGGCGTGCGCCAGTTTGCGCTGATTACCCAGGCGATCGGCTGATCGCCCGGAAGAACATCATCGTGCCAATGCTCTGCGTTGGCATGCAGTTCTGGACGCTCTGCGTCCGGTCTTGAGCATGTGACGCAGAGCGTCACGAAAGGCATTACCACGCAGAGCGTGGGAACGATCAGTCACTCTTCAACTTCAGGAGCCCAACCCAATGCCCCAACCCACAGTCCTGCTATTGGCCCGCGCTGACCTCAGCCCGGTAGATACCGAATTCACCACCGGCCCCATTGATGCGCATGACCCGTTCGACAGTGGCCGCCGCACAGCATTTGTCGATGAACAGGGTATTGCGGCTGGCATCGTTGAATTGGGTACGGCGCTCTCGGTGGAGGCCTACCCCTACACCGAAATGCTGGTGATGCATCGCGGCAGCGTCACGCTGACCTCTGGCACCGGCAGCATCACCATCAGCACCGGCGAAAGTGCCGTGATCGGTCGTGGCACGCAAGTACGTATCGAAGCGCAACCGGACAGCCTCTGGGCGTTCTGCGTATCCACTCAGGCCAATGGCCCCGACAAACCCGGTATTACCGCTCTGGACCGCCTCGCCATGCTCACACCGTCCTCACCGCCAGACCCGGCGATCATGATCAGCGCGCTGCCGCAGTGCCGCAGCAACAACCTGTTTGAAGACACCGCAAGCACTTTGCGCATCGGCGTCTGGGACTCCACACCCTACGAGCGCATCTCGCGCCCGCACAAAATCCATGAGCTGATGAACCTGATCGAAGGCAGCGTAGGGTTGAGCCTGGAAAACGGCCCTAGCCTGACCGTGAACACAGGCGACACCGTATTCGTCGCCCAGGGCGCGCCTTGCAAATGGACCAGCACGGGGTATGTGCGCAAGTTTTATGCAGTGACGTGAAGAAAGCTATTGCGCCCTTCAGTCTTGCAGGGCGCAATATACTTACATGTTTAGCTCTCGCCAGCGCAGTTAATCCAATGCAGCGCTAAAAGACAAGAATAAAAAATATCTTTCGCCAATGCACGAAGAATCAGAAGTTTCCTACTTGCCTTCCGTGTCGCTTGTGTTAAAAAAACAACAACGAATTTCAGCAAGTTAAAACTTGCTCCTGACGGGCACATCAAGGCAGTCATGCGCTTTATGCATCGCTTAACCTTTATCTATCATGTTGACTGGAGATACTTTATCTGACCGACGCATTCACTGTGCGCACGACTTCCTAACCCTCCGCGACACTCTATAAACTGAACGATCCGTATGGGCACGAACGACCGCTGCCCCGTTTCGTCTCGCGTTTATCTTATTCAAAATCAATATGAAATTACTCATTTAACTCAAGGATTATTCCCTATGAAAACCAACAAGACCTTATTGGCTTCCCTTGCTTTTGCAACACTGTGCACCAGCGTTACGGCGCAAGCGGGACCAGCAGTTACTGTTACATTTAAAAACCTGGGCTCCGAGGTGGCGGAGTATAAACCTGTTACGCGTAATGAGATATCTGCCCGGCTGAATGCTAAATCACCGATTAACTCTGCAGTCCCCCCGGGAGGTTCAGATACTTACTCGATGCAAAGCACTCTCTCGCCGGATACCAGCTACGCCAGTGTTCGCTACGTCATGGGGTCCAAGGTTTGCGTATTCTCGACCACCTTTATAAAGCTTCCCGGTGCAGGCGGGGCCAAGGTGCCGAAATGGAACCGGACTGCAAATTCTGAAGGCGGCGCTGTCTGCGCGGCGACGTCTCGCGCCACCAATCTGTCCACCTACGCGTGGGCTGCTGAATTCACCATGAAATAAGCCCCCGGAGCGTGCGTGTCGCATTTTGATACGCACGCTTTTCAGCGGAAAACTAAAGCGGTGTCTGGCTGGGCCGATACAAAGAGTGAATATAAAGCCATGGATTGGCCCCTGCCGCGAGGACGCAGCATGATTGATACGATATCCCTCACACACCTCACCCATAAAACCGCACTAAAAGCTGTCGAGAAAAGCACCTCCGCCACGCCTTTAAACTCCAGCCTAAAAGAACTTGATTCTGCACTCGCCATTGATGGCGCCACCTTCTCGACATTGTCCGCTCAATTAAGTAGCAGCGCAGCACGAGCCCAAGCCCGCGACAGCAGTCTTGACTTCAAAAACCTGGGGGCCTTGGCAAAAAACATTAGTGATAAAGTTGCAGGCAACAGCTATTACGCCAGTAGAAAACTGCACGACGCAGAGATTCCGGATACGGACGACCCTGCATTGCTCGAAAGAGCCGTGCAAGCGACTTCGTTCAACAACGGGGCAGGAAAAAACCCATTCGCGGGTTTATCTCAGGATCAACTGAGGTTGATTATTTATGACGAGGGTGGCGACTTCACAATAAACGAAAGAAATGCCGCGTACTCCGAAAACTACTCTCAAGAGCAAGTATGGAAAAGGGCCATATGCCAAAGGTATACCGACGAATACAACGAAACCGGCAAAAGCACTCAAACACTGGTCATGCTTCTCGCCCACTACGACCAGCTGCCACCCATAGAAAAAGCACAATACCCCGCCAATTACGCCGCGCTCATCACATCGGACGACAGCTCGGCCATGGACATTTTCAACACGCAGAAAAGCCAGTCAGGCACTCAGGGGACTTGAGCGCCTGTGACGGAGCACGCGGGTTCGCGTGCCCTCTATGGCTGTCCGCGTTCTGCTGCATTGCGGTTCGCCGACACCGCTGCGGTGTAGCCACGTCATTGTTCTTTCAGGCCCAGCACATAGAACTTGCTGTCCACCGCGATCAACGGAAAGCTCGCAGGCAGGTCCTCCTTCGTGATCTCTCTAAAGCCGTGCTTTTCATAGAAGCGATGCGCAGCGTGAAACTTGTCGGTCGTGCCCAGGAATACTTCGGTGACGCCTTTGCGAGTTGATTCCTCGATCAGGCGCTCGAGCAGTCTGGCTGCAACGGAGAATTCCCGGCCGCGAAACGGCGCGGCGACAAACATCTTGCGCAGTGCTGCCTGGCCTGCGCCGATGTCCCTGAGGCCGATGCTGCCGATGACCTGATCGTCTTGTACCGCGACCCAGAAATCCCCTGTGCCGGTCTGGTAAAAGTCCGGAATCGCTTTCAGGTCAGGCTGGTCTTCGGCGGTGATGGGAATACCGAACTCTTCGCGCTGGATGGGCAGAATCATCGCCGATACACCTTGCTCGTCGAGTACGACGTTTTCCAGTACGGCGCCGTGCTGAATGGCTTTCCAGATGACCGGCTCGTTCTTCTCGGACAGGTCGATGCACTTGGCATAGCAACCGCCTTCGATGTTGAACACCACGCCTTCGCCCCAGCCGTGCTCGTCGTCACCGATCAGGTAACGGCTTTCATCGGCGGACAAGGTGGTCTTGCCGGTGCCGGACAGGCCGAAGAACAGGGTTACATCGCCCTCTTCGCCCATGTTGGCGGCGCAGTGCATCGGCAGTACGTCCGAAGCTGGCAGCAGGAAGTTCTGTACCGAGAACATGGCTTTCTTCATTTCGCCGGCATAACGCATGCCTGCGATCAGAACCTTGCGGGCTGCGAAGTTGATGATCACGGTGCCGTCGGAGTTGGTGCCGTCACGCTCAGGATCGCAAACGAACCATGGCGCGTTCTGGATTTCCCACTCGTCCTTGCCAGCCGGGTTGTACTGTTCAGGGTTGATGAACAGGCAACGGCCGAACAGGTTGTGCCACGCAGTTTCGGTGGTCATCTTGACGGGCAGGTAGTGCGCAGGATCGGAGCCTACATGAACGTGGGAAACGAAGCGCTCGCGCTCGGCCAGGTATGCACCGACACGGTTCCACAAGGCGTCGAATTTCTCGGCCGGAAACTTGCGGTTGATCGGGCCCCAGGCGATGGCGTCCTGGGTGCTCGGCTCTTCAACAATGAAACGATCGACCGGCGAACGGCCAGTACGATGGCCTGTCTCCACAACCAGTGCGCCAGTGTCGGAAAGTACGCCTTCGTTACGGGCAAGGGCTTCCTTGACCAGTTCGTCGGTGCTCAGATCGGTGTGCACAGCGTTGTTGATTTGCGTCATGAGGTTCCCCGTCGGCCTGTAGCCGAGTGCTCCAAACGGTTTTGTAGTAAAAAAACAACCACTACTACAGCGTAAAAGTGGGCCGGATTATGCCAGAAATGCCCAGAAATGGTAGGACCCTCCTGTCAGAACAGCATTACAAGGGCCCCTACCGTATTCTGAGGGGCTTTACGCGTTGATCAATGGCGCGTGTCAGATGGCGAATCGACACCGCCGCCAGCAAACAGCTGTGCAACGTCAGTGGCATCGAACAGGTAGCGCTCGTTGCAGAACTGACAGTCGATCTCGATGCTGCCGTTGTGCTCGATGACCAGTTGCTGCGCGTCCTCCAGGCCAAGACTGACCAATGCGTTGGCCGAGCGCTCGCGCGAGCAACTGCAGCGAAAACAGATTGGCTGGGCGTCGAACAGGCGCACCGGGTCTTCGTGATACAGGCGATGCAAAATGGTCTGGTTGTCCAGGCCGAGCATTTCTTCGGCAGTCAGGGTGCTGGCGAGGGTAATGACATGTTCCCAGCTGGCATCGCGCTCTTCCGGGTCGGTGATCTGTGCGGCAGGCAGTTGCTGCAGCAGCAGGCCGCGGGCGCGATGACCGTCAGCCTTGAGCCAGAAACGGGTGCCCAACTGCTCGGACATCACGAAGTAGTTAGAGAGGCTTTCCGACAGGTCGACGCCATCCAGCGCCACAATGCCCTGATAGCGCTTGCCCTTGTGCGGGTCGACAGTCAATGCCAGCGAACCGTCAGGCATCAGGTCCTGCAGGCCCGCGTCTGGCGTGATGAGCGTTTCGTCATAGCGGGCGATACCGCGCAGCTCACGTTCGCTGGAGCATTCGACCATCAGCAGCGGTACAGCGCCGCTGGAGCGCGCCTGCAAAATCAGCAGTCCGTCGAACTTGAGGGTGCCGACCAGCAGAGCGGCGGCAGCCATCAGTTCTCCCAGCAACTGCGCGACCGGCTCCGGGTACGGGTGCTTGGCGAGTACTTCGGCATAACTGCGTTCAAGGGCTACCAGCTCTCCACGAACGTCGCTTTCGTCGAAGATGAAGCGCTGGGTGAAATCGGTGTCCGGTAAATCATGCATAGGGAAGGTATCTGAAGTAATGACAGTGGATGGCACGCGGCTGAGCAAGCACCGTCCGGCACTCGAAAGCGCCGTGGCCATGCGGATTGACCGGCATTTTAGGAGCTATCCGGTGCGCTTCCAAGCGGGTTGGCTGTTCGGGCTGATCGCCGGAGCCGCCATGCGCTGTTTTCAGTCGTTGTTGTGGCTGGCACGGAAACCAAAAAGCTCCCGGCGTTGCTTCTTGGTGGGCTTTCCGTCGGTAGTTACACCCAGGTTGCCAGCCTTGCGCTGAGCGGCCGCGCTTTCTCTTTTGGCGATGCTGTCGGGTGTCTCGCTATACAGCGTCTGCGCCTCAGGCGCACCCCGGCGAACGGTGGACAACGCCTCGACCACTATCGTGCGCTCATCGAAGCCCATGCGAATCTGAAACTCGTCGCCTGGACGAGGCTCCTTGCCGGGCTTGCAACGTTCGCCGCGACAGTGCACCTTGCCGCTTTCGATAGCTGCTTTGGCCAATGCGCGTGTTTTGAAAAAACGTGCGGCCCACAGCCATTTATCCAGACGGACCTTGTCATCTTCTTCCGGCTTTTGCGCCATTTGAATTCCTCATCAGTGCAGCAGTCTGAACGTTATCGGGCTCATCAGGAAACGCGACTGCGTCGCTCGCCTGATGTGTACATACCCACACGAACATGAAGTAACCGATCCTTGCTTGTCAAAAACAGCTATTCCCCTTTTCATTGCCCGACCCCTACATGGAGCGCGACGTGACAGATTTTCCAACTTCGTTGACCGCCCCCAGAAAAGGGTGCGCGGGATGCACGGGCAGTCCGGAACTGGATTTCTCGTTTGACTACGCGTATCAACCGATCGTGAACCTTCACGACCAGTCGATTTTCGCTCACGAGGCGCTGGTTCGTGGCCCCAATGGCGAAGGTGCGATGTCCGTTCTGAGTCAGGTCAACGACCAGAACCGCTACCGCTTCGATCAGGCCTGTCGGACCACCGCCATCGCCGGTGCCGCGAAACTAGGCATGACCGAGCGTTTATCGATCAACTTCTTGCCCAACGCCGTGTATCGTCCCGAGCTGTGCATCCGCAGTACGCTGGAGGCCGCCAGGCAACACAACTTCCCTATCGAGCGCTTGATTTTCGAAACCATCGAAAGCGAGCATGTGAACAACAATGGTCATTTGAGCAACATTCTGCGCGAATATCGCGAGTTCGGCTTTATGACCGCTATCGATGATTTCGGTGCCGGGTATTCCGGGCTGACGCTGCTCGCGGATTTTCAGCCAGACCTGATAAAACTCGACATGAACCTGATTCGCGACATTCATCGTGATCGCGCGCGTCAGGCTATTGTTCGTGGTGTTGTCACAATGTGTTCGGACTTGGGGATTAAGCTCATTGCCGAAGGTATAGAGCAGGTTGAGGAGCGGGACTTTCTCGCCGATTGCGGCATTTTCCTGATGCAGGGCTATCTGTTCGCCAAACCTGCATTCAAAGCCCTGGCGCAGATAGCACCTGACGCCTGGCAGAAGTCTTGAGAAATACGGAATCGCATTGAAGACATTCGACCATCTGACAGTCATCGGCCTGCGCGAGTGGGTGGCGCTTCCCGACCTGGGGGTGGCGGGCCTGCGGGCAAAAATCGATACCGGTGCGAGCACGTCAAGCCTGCATGCCACCGAAATCGAACCTTTTGAGCGCGATGGCCAGAAATGGGTGCGCTTCAACGCGCATCTGGGCACTGTGGTTCAGTTGCGCCATCGCCGCTGCGAGGCGCAACTGGTTGCCATGAAAACCATTAAAAGCTCCAACGGCCACGCGCAGGTGCGTTACGTCATTCGCACCACGCTGGCCCTGGGTGATCGTATCTGGCCAGTGGAATTCACACTGGCTTGCCGCAAGTCGATGCGTTATCGACTGCTGCTGGGTTCCAAAGCGCTGATCGACGGCCAACTGGTGGTCAATCCTGGCATAACTTACGTACAAGACAAGCCGGTGTTCCCGGCCTCTACTTCCTCAGGTGTTGCATGAAGATCGCTGTGCTTTCGCGTAATCCGCGTCTGTATTCCACCCGTCGTCTGGTCGAAGCTGGCATTGAGCGTGGCCATGAGATGGTGGTGATCGACACCCTGCGCGCCTATATGAACATCGCCAGCCACAAGCCGCAGATCCACTACCGCGGCAAACCTCTGGAGGGCTTCGATGCGGTGATTCCGCGCATCGGTGCTTCGGTGACTTTCTATGGCTGTGCGGTGTTGCGTCAGTTTGAAATGATGGGCGTTTTTCCGCTCAATGAATCGGTCGCCATTGCCCGCTCGCGCGACAAGTTGCGCTCGCTGCAATTGTTGTCACGCCGGGGCATCGGCTTGCCGGTTACAGGCTTTGCCCACTCGCCTGACGATATTCCCGACCTTATCCAGATGGTCAACGGCGCGCCGCTGGTCATCAAGGTGCTGGAAGGCACTCAGGGCATCGGCGTGGTGCTGTGCGAAACCGCCACGGCAGCCGAATCGGTGATTGAAGCCTTCATGGGCCTCAAGCAGGACATCATGGTGCAGGAGTACATCAAGGAAGCGGGCGGTGCCGATATTCGCTGCTTCGTTGTCGGTGACAAGGTCATCGCCTCGATGAAGCGTCAGGCCAAACCGGGCGAGTTCCGCTCCAACCTGCACCGTGGCGGCAGCGCCAGCCTGATCAAGATCACCCCGGAAGAACGCATGACAGCATTGCGTGCAGCCAAGGTCATGGGCTTGAGTGTGGCGGGTGTGGATATTCTGCGCTCCAATCACGGCCCGTTGGTGATGGAGGTCAACTCGTCACCTGGCCTGGAAGGCATTGAAGTCACCACCAGCAAGGATGTGGCCGGGATGATTATCGAGTATCTGGAGAAAAACAGCGGCCCGCACATGACCCGCACCAAAGGAAAAGGCTGACAGGGCGGCGACTCGACTCAATCGCTCAGGCCATGAGCTTGTCTGCGGATAAGCTGGCCTGAGCACTGCACTACCGTACATCTGTTAAATGCGCCGAGTAATCGATTCAGCAGCGCTATGTTCTTTCTGCAAACCCGCTTCTCCCCATCAGGCCGAAGACGACGTTTTAGCCACCTTCGCGCTGAATAGCCCTCTCGCCTCGCGACATAAATCAACACATTTCTGCTTATTTGTATGCCGATTGAGCATGAGGTAGTCGTTTACGGCATTAGACGTATGCGCGTGCCATGGGAATAGTTGCGACTTTTTTCGCCTGCTACAGAGCCGGGATGCTCGTCTGCGGTGACCTTCTCGGGACATTTCCAAAGGGATCCCCTGCCCTGAAACTGCTTTGCAAAGCACGCTCGGCGCATCGGTCTTGGACTTGCCCAAGCCACTTTGAACAAGGGTAATAATATGAAGAAGGCAAAGCTGAGTCTGGCCTGGCAGATTCTGATCGGACTGGTACTGGGTATCGCGGTGGGTGCGCTGCTCAACCATTTCAGCGCCGAGAAGGCCTGGTGGATCACCAATCTCCTGCAGCCCGCAGGCGATATCTTCATTCGTCTGATCAAGATGATCGTTATTCCTATCGTTGTCGCATCGCTGATTGTAGGCATCGCGGGTGTGGGCGACGCCAAGAAACTGGGGCGCATCGGTCTGAAGACCATCCTCTATTTCGAAGTGGTGACCACCATCGCCATTCTGGTGGGGCTGGTGCTGGCGAATGTGTTCCATCCGGGCACTGGCATCGACATGAGCACGCTGGGTACGGTGGATATCTCCAAATACCAGCAGACCACCGCCGAAGTTCAGCATGATCACGCATTTATCGCGACCATTCTCAACCTGATCCCGTCCAACATCTTTGCCGCCATGGCGCGTGGCGAGATGCTGCCGATCATCTTCTTCTCAGTGCTGTTCGGTCTCGGGCTTTCCAGCCTGCAGGCCGAGGTCCGTGAGCCGCTGGTGAAACTGTTTCAGGGCGTCTCGGAAACCATGTTCAAGGTCACACACATGATCATGAACTACGCGCCGATCGGCGTGTTCGCGCTGATTGCGGTGACCGTCGCCAACTTCGGTTTCGCCTCCTTGTTGCCGCTCGCCAAGCTGGTGATTCTGGTGTACGTGGCCATCGCTTTCTTTGCCTTCGTGGTGCTGGGACTGATCGCTCGGGCATTCGGCTTCTCGGTGATCAGGCTGATGCGCATCTTCAAGGACGAGCTGATTCTGTCCTACTCCACCGCCAGCTCCGAAACCGTACTGCCACGCGTGATCCAGAAGATGGAAGCCTATGGTGCGCCGAAAGCGATCTGCAGCTTCGTGGTGCCGACGGGTTACTCGTTCAACCTCGACGGCTCGACGCTTTATCAGAGCATTGCGGCGATATTCATTGCCCAGCTGTATGGCATTGACCTGTCGATTGGCGCGCAACTGATGCTGGTACTGACGCTGATGGTCACGTCCAAAGGTATCGCGGGTGTGCCGGGTGTTTCCTTCGTGGTGCTGCTGGCAACGCTGGGCAGCGCCGGTATCCCGCTGGAAGGTCTGGCATTCATCGCCGGTGTCGACCGGATCATGGACATGGCGCGCACCGCCTTGAACGTGATCGGCAATGCCCTGGCAGTGCTGGTCATCTCGCGCTGGGAAGGCATGTACGACGATGAAAAGGGCGAGCGCTACTGGAACTCCCTGCCGCACTGGCGCAGCAAAGAGCCTGTACCGATGGGCCAGCCGACGGCTGACTGATCTTCGCCAATGTACTGACAAACCCCGGACCTCCGGGGTTTGTTGTTTTCAGGTCGCCGGTTAGACTGCCTGCCTTACCTGAGGAGTGACCATGACCGACGACATCGATAATGACGAAGAAGACTTTGCTGCCTCGACCCTGATCGAAGCCATCGAAAACCAGATCGAAGCTGGTAAACCGCCTGCAGCCAGAGCGGTCTTCAACATGCTGACCCTGGTGAACTATGAGCGTGAGGATATTCTGGAGATGATGGCCCACGTGCTGGCCATCGAGATCGATGCCTTGCTGGAGCAGGACCGTCCGTTCGACACGCAATGGTATGAAGCAGCGCTGCGCGCCCTGCCCGATCTGCCGCCGGAAAAGTAATCCTGCGGTCCGAGCATGCCAGCAAGATATATGCTGCAAACACTCCAGACGCTGACTACACTGCAAATGCCCCGCTGCCGCATGATCCTCCGGGGCTGCCACGCCAAACCGGCTTCAACGGTCATCCAGAACCGACGAGCGCAGATTGGACACGTCGATTCCAGAGCACACCCGCCAGCCGGCGAGGTCGTACTACTACAAAAAGTCTGGAGTACCTATGTCGTATACCCCTGAGTTGGTTGCCGAACTGGAAATCCTTGCACTGTTCAATCTGGGAAACACCCAGGAAGGCCTGAAAGTCCACCATGTAGCGGCACCCACTGCCGTTGCAGCAGCAAAAAGACTCTTCGATAAAGGACTGACGACCCAGGTCGATGGCGGTTATCTGACCAGCCTCGGGCTTGAGGCCGCTCAACATGCCCAATCACTGTTGACCATCCTCAACGTTTCCAAACAAGCTGCCTGACAGGCGCAGGGCCTGCGCACAAAAAAGCGTGGCAGGCCCTTCACTTATCTGAACGCCGGTCGATACAGGATTCTGGCGTCAGAATAACAACCCGACTGAATCCTTTTCTCTCGGCTGCAAACCTTCTCCGCCATCTTTGCTCAGTAATTCCACGCCTGCACAGGCCAGATGCCTTGAGTTGCGATGACGCGTAATCCTGAAATTCGCCCCGACCTGGATGAGGGCATCGACCGCAAGGTTCTCAGCCAGTTGCGCAACCGTTTCCTGTCGCTCAATGACGGGCGATATGCGCGTGCCCTCGAAGGCATGTCGACCCGCCAGCAAAGCGTTCTGACCCTGCTGCCGCTGTTCTTTCACGTCAACCACCCTCTGCTGCCCGGTTACGTTTCCGGTGGCACGCCTGCTGGCGTCTCGCAGTACGAACCGGACACGCTGGCGCTG
The DNA here is from genome assembly GCF_001466905.1 of Pseudomonas sp. ICMP 3272. NCBI lineage: Bacteria > Pseudomonadati > Pseudomonadota > Gammaproteobacteria > Pseudomonadales > Pseudomonadaceae > Pseudomonas > Pseudomonas sp. ICMP 3272. Next base: position 23,566 of record NZ_LKEK01000119.1, on the reverse strand, counting down.
GCCGAAGCGCAACGCCTGACACGCTCCTTCTCTTACAAGGTCCGGCGTGGTAACGCTCCCCAGCCGATTCACGGCCTGTTCCTGATGGGCAGCCTCGGTACGCTGGCCCAGGCTGAACAAAGCGACATGGACGTATGGGTCTGCCACGACGGCGAACTGGAGCCTGAGGCCATCGCCGAACTGCGCAGGAAATGCCATGCCCTTGAAGCCTGGGCCGCCACTATGGGGGCAGAAGCGCACTTTTTCCTGATCGACCCGCAGCGCTTCAAGCGCGGGGACCGCGATTCGCAGCTCAGCTCTGACGACTGCGGCACTACCCAGCATTACCTGTTGCTTGATGAGTTTTATCGCACGGCGATCTGGCTCGCAGGGCGCACCCCGATGTGGTGGCTGGTGCCAGTCTATGAAGAGCAGAACTATGAGGATTACACCCATACCCTGCTGAGCAAACGCTTCATTCGCGCCAGCGAAGTGCTCGACCTCGGGCCGATGTCGCACATTCCTGCGGCGGAATTTATTGGTGCCGGCTTGTGGCAGTTGTTCAAAGGCATCGAGTCGCCCTACAAGTCTGTGCTCAAGCTGCTGTTGATCGAGGTCTATTCCAGCGAGCATCCTCGCGTGCAGTGCCTGAGCCTGCGTTTCAAGCAAGCGGTGTTTGCCAACCAGCTGGACCTGGATGAGCTGGACCCGTACGTGGTTGTGTACCGGCGTATCGAAGAGCATCTACAGGCACGCAACGAGCAAGAGCGGCTGGAACTGGTGCGGCGCAGCCTGTACCTGAAGGTCAACAAAAAGCTCACCGGCTCGAGCCGTCAGCGCAACACCGGTTGGCAACGCCTGCTGCTGGAGCGCCTGACCTCTGAGTGGGGCTGGGATGAACGACAACTGGCGCTGCTCGACAGCCGCAGCCAGTGGAAAGTCCGCCAGGTGGCCAGCGAGCGTCGTGCGCTGGTTAACGAGCTCAATTACAGCTATCGCTTTCAGACCCGGTTCGCCAGAACGCAAAGCACCGCCGATGCGCTCAATGCTCGTGACCTGACCATACTCGGTCGGCGTTTGTATGCGGCTTTCGAGCGCAAGGCGGGCAAGGTCGAGTTCATCAATCCGGGCATCGCCCCGGACCTTGCAGAAGACACGCTGACGCTGGTGCATTCTCCTGACAAGCGCGAGCCAGGCAAGCATCAGTGGGCCCTGTACAACGGCAACCTGGGTATTCACGAGTGGCCGAACTTTTCGCCGATCAAGCGCAGCCGGGAATTGCTTGAGCTGCTGACCTGGTGCCACCGCAACAACGTGATCGACACCACGACCCGCGTGGCGCTGCATCCAGGCGCCAGTGACTTGAGCGAGTTCGAGTTGTTCAACCTGCTGGGTGCCTTGCAGCAGAGTATTGAACTGCCGCTGCCCGAGGTCAGCGACGACGAGCTGCTCATGCCCAGTACACCCAGCGAGATACTGTTGCTGGTCAATGTCGGTGTCGACCCGCTCAGGCATCACCGCGACCTTAATATTCTGATGACCACCGAGCGCACCGACTCGCTCAGTTACGCGGGCGTCCGGGAGAATCTGGTGCTGACGCTGGACCAGATCACCCTCAATACCTGGAACGAAACGCTGGTCAGCCGCTATGACGGCCCGCATGCCCTGCTCGACTGCATGAGCGAACTGCTCGGCAGCCTGCCGCAGAGCGGTAAACAGCCGCAGATTCGGGTGCGCTGCTTCTGTCATAACCGGGCGCCTGCCATCGCCCAGCGGGTTGAAGAGTTGATCAGCACGGCCCGGTTATTACTCGCCAGGCAGTTGAACCACCGTTATCTGATTCAGGTGCAGCAGCAGTATCACGTGTTGGAGATCAAACCCGGACAGGTCGGTCATGTAGTGGTCAACAGCCTGCCAGGCCTGTTCAAGTACCTGGGTGAAGAGCTGCCGTTGTACAGCCCTTTGCATCTGGACCCTCAGGCACTCGACGGCCACGATCTGTCCGTGATCCTGCCACTTGGCCAGCCTGAATGTATTCAGGTGTTCTACCGAATCAACGAGCCGGATGCCGACGTGTATGTGCTGGACGAACACAATTCGCTCTGGCACCAGCGCCTGCCGTATCACGACGAACAAAGCCTGCTGACGCCACTGCAGCGTTTTCTTCAATCGCTGGTTTATCGCCGAGGCGCGTCATTGCCGCTGGACGACCCGTCCGAGTCGGTTTCGCTGGAAACCCTGTATTACCAAGTGCTGCCTTCCGGCCCTGGGCTTGCCCGGCGTGTTGAACATCGGCTGGCACCGACTGCGGCGGACAAGGCGTTTTATGACGTGCAGGCAATCATCGAAGAAACCTCGCCCGGACAGCTGACCGCCACGCTGTACTGCGATAACTGCGAGTTTTCCGAGCTGGAATATGGCGATCAGTTGTATGCCGCCGTTGCCCGGCAAATTCTCGGCAAACGCCTGGAACCCCAGCGCTATCGCTGTTACATCACCGACCTGGACCTGTCCGGGCTGCTGGATGACCGGCATGGACAAAGCATCCTCTTCCTGCATCACAAGGCCGAGCTGGAAAAACTGTTGAACGAGGCGATGGACCAAGCCTGACGTACGCTTATCCTGTCCCGCGCGCCTAACGTTCCAACGCGGAGCATTGGCACGATAGGTGTTCTGCGGGCCGCCTATCGTTCCGCACGCTCCAGCGTGGGAATGCCGTTCTGGACGCTCTGCGTCCGCTTTTGAATGCGGAGGCGCTCTACGGATGCAGCGCCTTCGATTACTCGTACTCGCCCGCGGCTTCCGGCTGATATTCCACCGCCAGCAAGGTCAGCTTGAGGGTCTTGCCGCCCGGTGCTGGCCAGTCAATGTGCTGGCCGACCTGCAGACCCAGCAACGCCGAGCCCATTGGTGCCAGAACCGAGACGGTGCCGTCTGCGCCTGCATCCTGTGGATAAACCAGCTTGAGGTGGTAATCCTTGCCGCTGACTTCTTCACGGCAATGCACACGCGAATTCATGGTCACAACGCCCGCAGGCACTTCATCGTGGCCCACTACCTGGTCGGCGCGGTCCAGTTCGGCCTGCAACGCCTGGATGCCCGGCGTGTTTTCGTCCTCGCTGTCGATGAAACTCTCAAGACGCTGTACATCGAGGCGGGTGAGGATGATCGAAGGTGCTGTGGTCATGGTCTGGGCAGACTCCTTTATTCTCCATGAATAAAACAAAACCCCGCCGGGGTGGGCGGGGTTCTACGGGCCTCTCAATCTGGAGAAGCAGAGTCCGACACTAACACAGCGCAGTAAATACACAACCCGACACGGTATCAGCCTGCGGTCTGGCCCGCAGTGGCTCGACGTTGGTCCGCCTCATGGCGAATCTGTCGACGACGATGGTCATCGGCCGAGCGCCATTCGCGTATGTCTTCGACATGGCGGAAGCACCCAAGGCAAACCTTCTGCTCATCGAGCCGACACAGGCTGATACAGGGCGACGGTACAGCCGGGCTGACGTTGCTGAAAAGCGGTTTGGGCGGTCGAACGGGGGACTGGCTCACGATCAGATATCGTCGAAATCCAGTTCGACACCGGCTTGCTCAAGGGTGATGCGCGCAAGCATCTCGCTGAGCAGCTCATCGCTGGTGTCGCATGCCCAACGGCTGCTATCTTCGTCATAATCGAAATGGAAGCCGCCGGAGCGGGCTGCCAGCCACAGCTGACGCAGCGGCTCCTGACGGCTGAAAATAAGCTGCGAGCCGCCTTCGAACTTGACTGTCAGTACACCGGCCGAGTTTTCCAGGTCGACATCCAGTCCACTATCATCGAAAACATCTTCGATATTATGCTGAGTCGCATCGACGAGGTCGTGAAAACGGGCTTCGGTCAAACTCATTGCGGGAACCTCGATAAGTGTCTGCTGATGGCGCAGAGGGGCAAGATACGGACGCTGCCAGGCAAATGCAAAGCTTACCCATCATCGGCGACGGATGCGCGCATTAATCCCGTCAGCCATAGCTCTGCCCCGACATTCACGCCAAAGGCCCGCCAGACGGGAGATCCATCGCATAGGCAAGCTGCCGGGTGGTCGGTATACTCTGGCGCAATTAATGCTTTTACAAAGGATTTCGCCATGAAGCGCCTGATCTCTTCGCTTGCTGCGCTTGTCGCGGTCGCTTGTCTTGTTACGGCCTGCGGCCAGAAAGGCCCGCTGTATCTGCCGGATGACACCAAAACTCCGGATGAACAAGCCAAATCGCAATCGCACAAGCACCTTTAAGGGAATTCAATGGACGCCTTCAACTACCGCGACGGTGAGCTGTTCGCGGAAGGGGTAGCATTGTCTGCCATTGCCGAGCGCTTCGGCACACCGACCTATGTCTACTCGCGCGCTCATATCGAAGCGCAATACCGTGCCTACGCCGATGCGCTGAGCGGCATGCCGCATATGGTCTGCTTCGCCGTAAAAGCCAACTCCAACCTGGGTGTGCTCAATGTCCTGGCGCGTCTTGGCGCCGGTTTCGACATTGTTTCGCGCGGCGAACTCGAGCGTGTGCTGGCCGCAGGCGGCAAAGCCGAAAAGATCGTCTTTTCCGGTGTCGGCAAGACCCGTGAAGACATGCGTCGCGCCCTTGAAGTCGGCGTGCATTGCTTCAACGTCGAATCCACCGACGAGCTGGAGCGCCTGCAGGAAGTGGCTGCCGAACTCGACGTCCGTGCGCCGATATCGCTGCGGGTCAACCCGGATGTGGATGCAGGCACTCACCCTTACATCTCCACCGGCCTTAAAGAAAACAAGTTCGGCATCGCCATTGCAGATGCCGAAGACGTCTACATTCGCGCTTCGCAACTGCCGAACCTGGAAGTGATCGGGGTCGACTGCCATATCGGCTCGCAACTGACCACGCTCGAGCCGTTCATTGATGCGCTGGATCGCCTGCTGGACCTGGTTGATCGCCTGGGCGATTGCGGCATTCACCTGCACCATATCGATCTGGGTGGCGGTCTTGGTGTGCGTTATCGCGACGAAGAGCCTCCGCTGGCGGCCGACTACATCAAAGCCGTGCGCGAACGACTTGCCGGTCGTGATCTGGGGCTGTTGTTCGAGCCGGGGCGCTTCATCGTGGCCAATGCAGGCGCGCTGCTGACCCGAGTCGAATACCTCAAGCACACCGAGCACAAGGATTTCGCCATCGTCGATGCGGCGATGAACGATCTGATCCGTCCAGCGCTTTATCAGGCGTGGATGGACGTCACAGCGGTGCGTCCGCGCGACGGCGAGCCTCGTGCGTATGACATCGTCGGGCCGATCTGCGAGACCGGCGACTTCCTCGCCAAAGGGCGCGAGCTGGCGCTGGCCGAAGGCGATCTGCTGGCGGTCCATTCAGCCGGTGCCTATGGCTTCGTCATGAGTTCGAACTACAACACCCGTGGCCGTGCTGCTGAGGTACTGGTCGACGGTTCCCAGGCTTTTGAAGTGCGTCGTCGCGAAACCGTGGCCGAGCTGTTCGCTGGCGAAAGCCTGCTGCCGGAGTAATCCCATGCTGCTGCGTTTTACCAAGATGCACGGGCTGGGTAACGACTTCATGGTCCTGGACCTGGTGAGTCAGCACGCGCACATCTTGCCCAAGCATGCCAAACAATGGGGCGACCGCCACACCGGTATCGGTTTTGATCAGCTTTTGCTGGTCGAGGCACCGAACAACCCGGATGTGGACTTTCGCTATCGAATCTTCAATTCCGATGGTTCCGAAGTCGAGCAGTGCGGCAACGGCGCGCGCTGCTTTGCCCGTTTCGTACTCGACAAGCGCCTGACGGCCAAGAAGCAGATACGCGTCGAGACCAAGAGCGGCATCATTGAGCTGGATATCCGCAGCGACGGGCAGATCAGCGTCGATATGGGGCCACCCAGGTTTGTCCCGGAAGAAATACCTTTTGAAGCTCCGGAGCAGGCCACCCGTTACAACGTCGAAGTAGACGGGCAGAATATCGAACTGGCTGCTGTGTCCATGGGCAACCCGCATGCCGTATTGCGTGTCGATGACATCAATAACGCGCCGGTCCACGAGCTGGGGCCGAAGATCGAGCATCACCCGCGCTTTCCGGCACGGGTCAATGTGGGCTTTCTCCACGTGGTGGATCGTCAGCGTGCGCAGTTGCGTGTCTGGGAGCGTGGTGCCGGGGAAACCCAGGCCTGTGGTACCGGCGCCTGTGCGGCGGCGGTTGCTGCCATTAGCCAGGGCTGGATGGATTCGCCGCTGCTGATCGACCTGCCCGGAGGTCGCCTGTCCATCGAATGGGCTGGCCCGGGACATTCTGTCATGATGACCGGCCCCGCCGTCAGGGTTTATGAAGGCCAAGTTCGTCTTTGAGTGAGTAACTGCCATGACCGATCAACCTCCCGCTTCAACAGGCACACCCTGCGAATCGCCTGTCGATAGCGCAGCGCCAGACCTTGAAGCAGAGGCGGTCATCGCCTTTCTGCTTGAGCACCCGGACTTCTTCGCCGAGCACGACGAGCTGCTGGTGTCGATGCGCATCCCGCACCAGCGTGGCAATACCGTTTCGCTGGTCGAGCGTCAGCTAAAGCTGCTGCGCGAGCGCAACATCGAAATGCGTCATCGCCTGTCGCAACTGATGGACGTCGCACGGGACAACGACCGCCTGTTCGAAAAGACCCGACGCCTGAACCTCGCCCTGATGGATGCCACCAGCCTGGACGAACTGGTCATCGCTGTCGAAGACAGCCTGCGTCAGGACTTTCAGGTGCCCTTCGTCAGCCTGATCCTGTTCAGCGACAGCCCGATGCAAGTGGGGCGATGGGTCAGCAGCGCCGAAGCACAGAAATCCATCGGCGGCCTGATTGGCGAGAAAATCATCTGCGGCGCTCTGCGTGAGCATGAACTGGCGTTCCTGTTTGGCGCAGAGCAAGGCAAGGAAGTCGGCTCTTCCGCCATCGCCAGCCTCAATCACCTGGGCTTGCATGGCGTGCTGGCCATCGGCAGCCGTGATCCGCAGCATTATAAAAGCTCGGTCGGCACCCTGTTCCTCAGTTACATCGCCGATGTCCTGAGCCGCCTGCTGCCGCGTTTCGCTCACTCTTTACGCTCGGTTCGCTAGCTATGGAACAGCATCTGGACGCCTACTGCATGCACCTGCGCAGTGAGCGTCAGGTGTCGCCTCATACGCTTGAAGCCTACCGGCGCGATCTGAGCAAGGTTCTGGCGTATTGCCAGAAGGCGCAACTGTCGAGCTGGAATGATCTGGATATCCAGCACCTGCGCAGCTTTACCGCCCGCCAGCACCAGCAGGGCCAGTCTTCACGCAGTCTGGCGCGCATGCTGTCGGCGGTGCGCGGTTTCTACAAGTACCTCAATCGCGAAGGCATCTGCCAGCACGACCCGGCAAACGGCCTGTCACCGCCCAAGGGTGAACGGCGTCTGCCCAAGACGCTGGACACCGACCGCACCGCGCAATTGCTGGACGGCGGCGTCGAAGATGATTTTCTGGCTCATCGCGATCAGGCCATTCTGGAGCTGCTTTACTCATCAGGGTTGCGACTGTCCGAACTGACTGGTCTGAACCTGGACCAGCTGGACCTGCGCGACGGGCTGGTGCAGGTCTTGGGCAAAGGCAGCAAGACCCGCGTACTGCCGGTCGGCAGCAAGGCGCGCCAGGCATTGGAAATATGGTTGCCGTTGCGTGCCCTGACCAATCCGCAGGACGACGCCGTATTCGTCAGCCAGCAAGGCAAGCGTCTCGGCCCGCGCGCGATTCAAGTGCGGCTCAAGGCGGCCGGTGAGAGGGAGTTGGGGCAGAACCTGCACCCGCACATGCTGCGTCACTCGTTCGCCAGCCACCTGCTGGAGTCTTCACAGGACTTGCGCGCCGTGCAGGAGCTGCTGGGTCATGCGGATATCAAGACCACGCAGATATACACGCACCTGGACTTCCAGCATTTGGCTACTGTTTATGACAGCGCCCATCCCCGAGCCAAACGTAAAGGAGCTGCAGATGATTAAGCTGGTGACGTTTGATCTTGACGACACGCTCTGGGACACCGCCCCTGCCATTGCCGGTGCCGAAGTCACACTGCGTGACTGGCTGGGCGAAAACGCACCCAGGCTGGGGGCGATTCCTGTCGAGCACCTGTGGGAAATTCGCTCGCGCCTGGTGGCTGAAGACCCGTCCTTCAAGCACCGCATAAGCGCCTTGCGCCGCCGCGTGCTGTTCCATGCGCTCGAAGATGCCGGCTACGACCCGGACGAGGCGCAGGACCTTGCCGACCGGGGCTTTGAAGTCTTCCTGCATGGCCGCCATCAGGTGCAGATTTTCCCTGAGGTGCAACCCATGCTGGAAATTCTCGCCAAGACCTTCACGCTGGGCGTGATTACCAATGGCAATGCCGATGTGCGTCGTTTGGGGCTGGCGGACTACTTTGCCTTCGCGCTGTGCGCCGAGGACCTGGGCATCGGCAAGCCCGACCCCGCACCGTTTGTGGAAGCGTTGCGGCGCGCAAAGGTCGATGCTGGCGCGGCCGTGCACGTAGGCGACCACCCCAAGGACGATATCGCAGGTGCCCAGCAGGCTGGCATGCGCGCCATCTGGTACAACCCGCAAGGCAAGGCCTGGGACGCAGACCGGCTGCCGGATGCCGAGATCCACAACCTGTCGCAGCTGCCGGAAGTCCTGGCACGCTGGGCCTGAAAACGGTCTGATGTTCGCTCAATAGAAAAAGCCCGCAGCGACGGCGGGCTTTTTCTCATACAGCGTCTGCAGCCTTAAATCGGGCGGCTACCGTATTTGTTGTCAGGCTTCTTGGGCGGATCGGCGACCACGTTGGCCTCCACTTCCTGCACCTTGCCACCACGCGCCAGGAATTCTTCCATGGCACGCGCCAGAGCATCGCGCTCTTTGTTCTTGGCTTCTACGCTAGGCAGTTCATCGACCGAGACAGCGGCCTTGGCCTTGCCTTTTGCCGGTGCTGCCGGAACGTCGGAATCGTCTGGCTCGGCTGCGTCGTCTTCCGGGGAGGCTGCTGCGAGACCATCGTCTTCTTCGCCGTCCAGATCGTCTTCCAGATCATCCTTAATATCGTCGTCGTCGCTCATGTTGTACCTCATGACTTGCGAAAGCTGATTAGTTATAGCCCAACCGCCCGGAAATGCTAAGGCGATCGGAAAAATTCAACAACCGCTGATCTCAGCGGTTATGTCTACTCACCCTGAAGGGTGGCCAGGACGTTACGAGATCCACCAGCGTCTCGATGTTCGCCCAGGTAAATACCTTGCCAAGTGCCCAGCGCCAGTCGTCCTGCCGTCACCGGCAGAACCAACTGGCAGCCCAGCAGACTGGCCTTGAAATGCGCTGGCAAGTCATCAGGGCCTTCGTCGTCATGTTCGTAACCGTCCACGCCCTGGGGCACCAGACGGTTGAAAAAACGCTCAAAGTCGCGACGTACCGCCGGATCGGCATTTTCGTTGACGGTCAACGAAGCCGAGGTATGTTGCAGCCATACATGCAGTAGCCCGACACGACAATCGCGTAATGCGGGCAAACCCGCGACTATCTCGTCAGTCACCAGATGGAACCCGCGGGGCTTGGCCCGCAAGGCAATTCTGGATTGATGCCACATACCGTTCTCCGCACCTTCGGCGCGCATTCTAACTCGACTGAGAAAAAAGCAAAGCGCGCAATAAACCGGCTTCCCTGCAAGTTGACGAAGACTGTCGATACATCGTTACCTGCGCTGCGTCACGGTGCCGAAATCATTGACGCGGGCAAGATCAATGACAGCAAAAAGCGGCGGTATATCCGCAACCGTCAGACAAAAAAAATGCCCGGAGACCGGGCATTCTTTTTTGCATCTGCGGCTGCTTACAAGTTGTAGCCACGCTCGTTGTGTTGCGCAAGGTCCAGACCGACAGACTCTTCCTCGTCGGTGACGCGCAGACCCATCACTGCATCCAGCACCTTGAGGATGATGAAGGTCACGATTGCGGTGTAGACAACGGTGAACGCAACGCCCTTGAACTGAATCCAGACCTGAGCACCGATGTCAGTCACAGTGCCGAAACCGCCCAGTGCAGGTGCTGCGAACACACCGGTCAGGATTGCGCCGACGATACCGCCGATACCGTGAACGCCGAACGCATCCAGGGAGTCATCGTAGCCAAGCTTGCGCTTGAGGCTGGTGGCGCAGAAGAAGCAGATCACGCCTGCTGCCAGACCGATGATCAAAGCGCCCATCGGGCCAACTGTACCGGCGGCAGGGGTAATGGCAACCAGACCGGCAACCACGCCCGACGCGATACCCAGAGCACTTGGCTTACCGTGAGTCAGCCACTCGGCGAACATCCAGCCCAGTGCGGCGGCCGCGGTAGCGATTTGAGTAACCAGCATCGCCATACCGGCAGTGCCGTTGGCCGCAGCGGCGGAACCGGCGTTGAAGCCGAACCAGCCGACCCAGAGCATTGCTGCGCCGATCAGGGTATAACCCAGGTTGTGTGGTGCCATCGGCGTGGTCGGGAAGCCTTTGCGCTTGCCCAGTACCAGGCAGGCCACCAGACCGGCTATACCGGCGTTGATGTGTACGACGGTGCCGCCAGCGAAGTCCAGCACGCCCCAGTCCCACAGCAAACCACCGACGCCGCCCCAGACCATGTGGGCGATTGGCGCGTAGACCAGAGTGAACCAGATACCCATGAACACCAGCATCGCGGAGAACTTCATGCGTTCTGCGAAAGCACCGACAATCAGGGCAGGGGTGATGATTGCGAAGGTCATCTGGAAGGTGACGAACACCGCCTCAGGGAACAACGCAGCAGGACCGGTAATGCTTGCCGGCGTGATGCCTGCCAGGAACGCTTTACCCATACCGCCAAAGAAGGAATTGAAGTTGACGACGCCCGCTTCCATACCGGTTGTATCGAACGCAATGCTGTAGCCGTAAACGACCCACAGGATGCTGATCAGACCGGTGATGGCGAAACACTGCATCATCACGGACAGAATATTCTTCGAGCGAACCATACCGCCGTAGAACAGCGCGAGACCGGGGATGGTCATGAACAGGACCAGAGCGGTCGAGGTCAGCATCCATGCAGTGTCGCCAGAGTTCAGCACCGGCTCGGCCACTGGGTCAGCCGCCAGGGCAAGACCAGGTAATGCGAGGGACAACAGGGCACCGAGCCCTGCGAATTGACGCAGAGTCATATTGTTTTCTCCTGGGGCGTTGGGTTTGGCGGCTTAAATAGCGTCTGTATCGGTCTCGCCGGTACGGATGCGAATGGCCTGTTCCAGATTGACCACGAAAATCTTGCCGTCACCGATCTTGCCGGTGTTGGCGGCCTTTGTTATGGCTTCGATGACACGATCCAGATCCTTGTCATCGATGGCGACATCGATCTTCACTTTTGGAAGGAAGTCGACGACGTATTCAGCACCGCGATAAAGCTCAGTGTGACCCTTCTGACGCCCGAAGCCTTTGACTTCAGTGACGGTGATGCCCTGCACGCCGATTTCAGACAACGACTCGCGAACGTCATCCAGTTTGAACGGCTTGATGATGGCAGTGACTAGCTTCATGAAAACTTTCTCCCGAATTTGGTGGACTTGCCCCAGGAAAACAAACCCGACTCAAGTCTAAGCGCAGTGCCTGGCTTTGTAACGTGTCGGCCGCCTGATCAGGCCAGACCAACTCCAGAAAACCGCTTCTGACGAAACACTTCCCCGCTCCGCCTGCCGCACTGCATTCGTCACAGCGACTGCATCAGTGCATGGGTCATAAGCCACTAAGCAGAAAGCTTGCCATCTCGTGAATATTCATTGAATACAGGCCCTTGGGCAGGTTTTACAGGGCCAAACGGGTTTCGCGACGAAGGTAATGCACACTAATGGTGCTCATGTGCACGCCACAGCGCTCCATAAGCGTGCGAGTCGCCCCGTCAAATTGACTATAGACACTGCGTGTTACACTGCTGACCTCTGATTCAGGAAAATCATCATGCTCGCGCCCAAAGCCTTTCTTGACGCCCTCAGTGGCCACGCTTCCCGTCTTTTCAACGGCGAAACGCCAGTCCCCCGCAGCGAATTCGAAACCCAGTTCAAGGCCCTGCTGCAAAGCGGCTTCAGCAAACTGGACCTGGTCAGCCGTGAAGAATTCGACAGCCAGATGGCCGTCCTCGCCCGCACCCGCGCCCGCCTTGAAGCGCTGGAGGCCAAGATGGCCGAGTTGGAAGAAAAGGCCGCCGGGGCGACAGGGACTGAAAAAGCCGAATAAGCTTTCCTTGTTTTGCAGTCAGTGCGCTGCAGCGCTGAACATTGTCATGCACAGCGAGCCAGGCACCTCACCTGCTCGCGAATCTGAACGGCCTTTTCCATTTCTGTCTTGCCCAGGTGGTGAGTCAGTTGCAGGTTCAGCCAGCATTCGTTGCACGCTTCGCAAGCGCCTTCAGGCTGCAGGCGGTGCCAGCTCGATGGTCCGGCAGTAATCCATGAACAGGCGTGTCGCACGGGTTGGCTGGTTGTTGCGCAGGTAGGCCATGACCAGGGTGGAGGCGGGCATGTCGTCTTCGATATCGAGCTGCACCAGCAGCTCGCCGTCGTAGGTCATGTTGGTTCTTGGGCGCGTGACCAGCACCGAAAACCCCAGGCCCTGGCCGACCATACAGCGCACCATTTCGATCGATGGTGAACTGTACGCGACCACCGGCGCGTAGCCCTTTTCCGTGAAGATATCGATGAAGTAGGTCCTGCTGGGCACGGCGTCGAGCAGGATCATCGGCTCGCGGCTCAGCTCCAGCAAGGTCACGGTTTTTTGCTTCGCCAGAGGGTGGGCTGCTGGCAGCAGCGCATAGGGCTTGTGCGGTGCATTCAATTCCTCTTTGTTGATCGTGGTTCCCAGTTCCAGGTCGTACAGAAACGCCAGATCGAAGCGCCCACGGTGCAGCCCGTGCATCAGTTCATGTTGCTCGCCGTCATACAGCTGAATGGTGACGTCCGGGTATAAACGCTTGAAACCGGCCACCAGCCTGGGCATGTAAAGCGGCGCGGCCGATTCAAAACAGCCAATCGCGATAGTGCCGGAGACGTGTTTGTTTTCGGCCCGGGAGTTTTGTTCAAGCTCTTCGGAAAGTCGCAGCAACTCTTTGGCTTTCTCATACACTTTCCCGCCACCGGAAGTTAGCGAAACACCTTGAGCGTGGTGACGCACAAACAGCGGCTGATTGAAGGCTTCTTCAAGGTTCTTGATGGCGACGGAGATGGAAGGCTGTGAAATATGCAACTGCCGTGAGGCTTCGGCAATGCTGTCCATTTCGACGGCTGTCACGAAATACTTGAGCTGTTTCAGTGTGAAGTGAGCCACGTGATACCTCGTGATGAGCAAATGCTGGACGGCTGCATTTGAATAGCTTTTACCTATGCTTAGCGAGGAGCGTGCCAGCCGCCCGCGCCTTGGCGGATTCACCGGGCGCGCTGCTGGCCATGGTCACTCAGTAACACCCGCAAATAATAGAGGCTTGCCAGAAAAGCCCGAAAACCCGGGCTGCGCACCTATTACGAGCGCTTATCGCTGCCGCTTTATTCAATCGCCCTAAAAGTGTGCAATCAATGCGCTGTGACACTAAAGCACAACTAACCCGTTTCAATGCGACGCAGCCCTGAAGATGAATACCGGCGTATCTGCTTAGGATTTTCCTATGCTGCGGGCCAAAACTTACTATTTGTCTGCCGGACCTGGCATCAATCATGATGGTTTCAGAAGGGCAAACGGACAGCGTCCCGTTTCAACTTCAACAGGACGTCGCCCATCACTATTCAATTTGCCGAGCGAGCCGACAATGACGTTTGATTGGAAATACATGTTTGGCCTGTTCAGCGATACGGAATTCTGGATGGCCACCTGGACGGTCATTCAACTCAGTGTACTGACCTGGGTTATCAGTATTGTTCTGGGTTTTGCTCTGGCGCTGGCCAAACAATCATCATTGCCGCTGATCAACTTGCCGGCCAAAGCCTATATCTGGTTATTTCGCAGTTTGCCGTTACTGGTACTGCTGATCTTTGTCTACAACTTGCCGCAGGCAGTGCCCGCCACTTCTGCGGTACTGGCCAACCCGTTCTGGGCAGGCCTGATTGCCATGGTGATGTGCGAAACGGCCTACGTCGCGGAAATTCATCGCGGCGGCCTGCTGTCCATCGCCAAGGGCCAGACCGAAGCTGCCCGGGCACTGGGCCTGCGTTTCGTCGGTACGCAATGGCGGATCGTGATCCCACAGGCACTGCGTGTGGCGCTGCCGTCGCTGACCAACGAATACATTTCCATCGTCAAACTCAGTTCACTGGTTTCCGTGATCTCGCTGACCGAGATCCTGATGGTTGGTCAGCGCCTGTATTCGCAGAACTTTCTTGTGATGGAAACCATGGCGGCCGTGGCGTTCTATTACGTGCTGATCGTGACCGTATTCGACTTCCTGCTCAAACGCCTGGAACGCTATCTGGACGTCACGCAGCACAAGGCCACCCGCACACCGGACGCCGAAATGCTCGAGCTGGCCAAGCGCAAATCGCCAGTTGTCGCTCGTCCTGTCATCGACTTCGACGGACCGGCACTGCAAGCGACACGACTGCACAAGGCGTACAACGACATCGAAGTGCTCGGTGCGGTCAGTCTGCAGATCAACTCCGGCGAGGTGGTGTCGGTGATCGGCCCATCAGGCTCGGGCAAAACCACGCTGATCCGGCTTCTCAATGGCCTTGAGCAGATCGACAACGGCGACATCAAGATCAACGGCCAGCCATTCATTCACCTGGTTCGCCAGGGCGCGCAAAAGCCGCGTTACGTGGAGAACGCCGCCTACCGCCTGAACATCGGCATGGTGTTTCAGAGCTTCAACCTGTTTCCGCACCTGACGGTGTTGAACAACCTGCTGCTGGCCCCGCGTTATCACCGCCTGGCGCCGGTACCCGAGCTCAAGCAGCAGGCCTACGAATTGCTGAACAAGGTCGGGATGCTGGAGCACGCCTGGAAATACCCGCATCAGTTATCGGGTGGCCAGCAGCAACGTGTCGCCATCGCTCGCGCCCTGATGATGCGCCCGCAAATCATGCTGTTCGACGAGCCCACCTCGGCGCTGGACCCGGAGAAGGTCAACGAGGTGTTGCAGGTCATTGAAACCCTGGCCCAGGAAGGCATCACGATGGTCATCGTGACCCATGAAATGAACTTCGCCTTCAAGGTCTCTGACCGCATCGTCTTTATGGAGAAGGGACGTGTGATCTGCGATGACAAACCCCAGGCGCTACGCGACGGCCAGCACCCCCGCGTTGAAGCCTTTCTTAAAGATGTCTCACTGGCCTGAGGCCTTGTTGAAGAGGAGAAGAACATGATCGAGCAATGGCAGATTGACCAGTTTCACGAGCAGGGTTTTCTGGTAGTGGAGGGCGTGCTGGCAGCCGATGAAGTGGCAGCGCTTCAGCAGGACTTCGACCAGTGGGTCGACGACAGCCGCAGTCAGAGTCAGGCCTGGGGGCAGACTCAGGACGGGCGTCCGCGCTTCGACATCGAAAGCGATCATCGGCCGGATCACCCGTCGCTGCGCCGCGTGGCTTCGCCCACGGAGATCTCGCCGGCTTACCAGCACGCAGCGTTCCAGTCCCGGATGGCAGCCATCGCCGCGCAGCTGATAGGCGGTAACGGCACCCGTTTTCATCACAGCAAGATCAACTCCAAGCTGCCGCACACCGCGACTCAGGTGAAGTGGCATCAGGACTTCCTCTTCACACCGCACAGCAATGATGACCTGGTCACGGCGTTGCTGATGATCAGCGATGTGACCCCGGAAAACGGCCCGCTGAACGTGGCGCCGGGCAGCCATAAGCAGGCGCTCTGGTCGCATTGGCAGAACGACCGTTTCACCGGTGCCGTGGAAGACGCGGTGGTTGAACAGCATTGTCAGCAACCGGTCGCCTGCTATGGCCCGTCGGGCTCGGTGTGCTTCATGCACACACGTCTGCTGCATGCTTCAAGCCCCAATGAAACCGAGTTCCCGCGCACGCTGTTCATCAGCGTCTATGCCGCTGAAGACGCATTGCCGTTCGGTGAGAACCCTTTGCCCAGCGAGCATGCCGGGTTGATGGTCGCAGGCCAGGAGAGCGGTCTGGTACGTAGCACCGAGAACCATATACGCCTGCCGCAGAAACCCAAGGGTGCTTCATTTTTCGTGCAGCAAGCCGGAAAAGACGCCGCCGTTGCCTGATCTCCATGACCCCACGAGGAATACCTATGAAGCTGTCAGCTCTGATTGTTCGTCCCGTAGCCCTGGCTTTGCTGGGCGCTGTGGTTGCCATGTCCTCGTCTGCCGCTTCGGCTTTCCAGCAGCCCGGCAAGATCATCGCCGGCTCGGACATGACGTTCTTCCCCTATGAATACATGGACAAGAACCGTCCCGCCGGTTTCGACATCGAGTTTCTCGACGGCCTGGCAAAGGTCATGGGGCTCAAGGCCGAGAACATCGACACGCGCTTTCCCAATCTGATCGGCGGGCTGCAGGGCGGACGTTTCGACATCACCAACTCGTCGATGTACATCACCGCCGACCGCCTGAAAGTCATCGACATGATTCCTTACCTGAAAAGCGGCGAGGCGATTCTGTCGGTCAAGGGCAGCGACTATCAGCCCAAGACGCCAGAGGACTTCTGTGGCCACAAGATTGGCTCCATGGCGGCCACTTCCTGGCTGCAACAACTGCAGAAACTCTCGACCGACTACTGCGTGAAGAACGGCCTGCAACCGATCGCCATCAGCGAGTACGGCACCGACCCACAGACCACCCAGGCCATGCTGGCCCATGCCGTCGAAGCGCAGATCACTGACGCAGCCGTCGCACGCGGCGTGGTCGAAAAACTGGGTAGCCGGGTGGTGATTTCTTCCGAAACCCTGATTTACCCGGTGCTCAACGGCTTTGGCGTGAAGAAGGGTAACGATGTGGTCCGCAAGGCCCTGGAAGACGGCCTTGAGAAGTACAGCAAGACCCCGGAATACGCCGCGTTGCTGGAGAAATACAAGTTCCAGGCACCGACAGCCGATGACATCGCCGCCCTGATGCCCAAGCCCTGACAACCAAAGGACGTGCCTGGCAGGTTCGGCAGGCACGCTCGACCGGAGAGCAATTAGCATGGCCCTTAATTTCGAAGAGCAGACGCGCATAGACTTGGCCGCGACGTTCCGCATCATCGCCCATCTGGGTATGCATGAAGCGGTCGCCAACCACTTCAGCGCGGCCATTTCGGCGGATGGCAAACAGTTTTTGCTCAACCCGAAGTGGAAACATTTTTCACGCATACGTGCCAGCGATCTGTTGCTGCTCGACGCCGATGATGCCGACGCGGCGCATCGCCCTGATGTCGATGCGACAGCATGGTCCATTCACGGCCAGGTCCACCAGCGTCTGCCCGATGCGCGCGTGGTGCTGCACTTGCACCCGGTCTACACCACAGCCGTGGCGTGCCTGGCCAAGCCGCATATTCCGCCCATCGATCAGAACACTGCGCGCTACTTCAACCGCATCGCGGTGGACGAGCTTTACGGCGGCATGGCCGACACGACTGCCGAGGGCGCTCGACTGGCCGGTTTGCTGGAGGACAAGAGCCGCTTGTTGATGGGCAACCACGGTGTGATCGTCACCGCGCCGACCGTTGGCGAAGCCTTCGATGACATCTGGACTCTGGAGCGCGCCTGCCAGATTCTGGTGACGGCCTGGTCCACCGGCCAGCCGCTCAAGGTGCTGGCGGACGATGTCGCCGAGAAGACCGCTCGTGACTGGCAGAAGATTACGGATTTCTCTCATCAGCACTTCGAGGAAATGAAACTGCTGATGATTCAGGCTGACCCCTCTTTGGTCGACTGATCGCCCCTGCTACTGACTGGATGCGCGTCTGCGGATGGCGTAGGGCTTTTTGCGCCCGCGCATCGACGTTTCAACACTTTTCATTACGTCCAACAGGTCGTAAGCCACCTGTCGAGGGATGCCGAGATGACAGAAAAAATCATAGAGATCGATACGCTCGTCGTAGGTGCGGGGCAGGCCGGAGTGGCCACCAGCGAACACCTGAGCCGTCTTGGCATCGAGCACCTGGTGCTTGAAAAACACCGCGTTGCCGAGGCGTGGCGCAGTGGCCGCTGGGACTCGCTGGTAGCCAATGGTCCGGCCTGGCATGACCGGTTTCCCGGCCTTGAATTCGCCATGGATCAGGACGGGTTCGCGGGCAAGGAGCAAGTGGCCGAGTACTTCGAGCGCTATGCCCGCAAATTCAATGCGCCGATCAAGACCGGCGTCGAGGTCAAGCGCGTTACCCGCAATACCGGGCGTGCAGGCTTTACCGTCGAAACCAGTGCCGGCACCTATGTGGTCAATCATCTGGTCTCGGCGACAGGGCCGTTCCAGAAACCGGTCATCCCGCCGATTGCGCCGGTTAACGAGGCGCTTCATCAGATCCACTCGGCGCACTATTTCAATCCGCAACAACTGCCCGAGGGCGGCGTACTGGTGGTCGGCGCTGGTTCCTCGGGTGTGCAAATCGCCGAGGAGCTGCTGCTCTCGGGTCGCAAAGTGTACTTGTCGGTCGGCCCTCACGACCGTCCGCCGCGCGCCTATCGCGGCCGGGACTTCTGCTGGTGGATGGGTGTGCTGGGGTTGTGGGACAGCGAAACCATGCAGCCCGGCAAGGAGCACGTGACCATCGCGGTCAGTGGTGCAAGGGGCGGCTACACGGTCGACTTCCGCCGGCTGGCTCAGGCCGGAATGAACCTCGTGGGCCTGACCGAAAGCTTTGTCGGCAACAAGGTGCACTTCCAGAACGATCTGGTGAGCAACCTCGACAGTGGCGACGCGAACTACCTGTCGCTGCTCGATGCCGCTGATGCCTATGCCGCACGCAACGGCCTGGACCTGCCGCTGGAGCCGTCGGCCCGTGAACGCGTGGCGGATGCGCCGTGCATCACCCATCCGCTCAGCGAGCTGGACCTGATCGAGTCAGGCGTCACGTCGATCATCTGGGCCACCGGCTATGCCCTGGATTACAGCTGGCTGCAGGTCGACGCCTTCGACAGCAAAGGCAAACCTCGTCACCAGCGTGGCGTGTCCTGCGAGCAAGGCCTGTACTTCGTCGGCCTGCCATGGCTGTCACGCCGCGGCTCCGCGTTTATCTGGGGCGTATGGCACGACGCCAAACACGTCGCCGATCAGATCGCCACGCAGCACAAATACCGTTCCTATGACGCCGGCAAACGTGCCACCCCCGTCGTGCCGTTGCGCAACGTCAACGGTTGATCATCGCGCTCAATGCCCACAGGAGTTACCCATGACTACGCCGACTCATACTCGTATCCGCATGTTCAACACCAAGGACACCTACCCCAATCAAAGCCTGAACAACGACCTGTGTCAGGCGGTGCGCGCGGGCAATACCGTGTACGTCAGGGGCCAGGTCGGCACCGATTTCGACGGTAATCTGGTCGGCCTCGGTGATCCGGCTGCACAGGCGCAGCAGGCGATGAAAAACGTCAAACAATTGCTCGAAGAGGCGGGCAGTGACCTGTCGCACATCGTCAAGACCACCACTTACATCACCGACCCGCGCTACCGCGAGCCGGTCTATCACGAAGTGGGCAAGTGGCTGAAAGGCGTGTTCCCGATCTCCACCGGGCTGGTGGTGTCGGCGCTGGGTCAGCCGCAATGGCTGATGGAAATAGACGTGATCGCCGTGATCCCTGAATAAGGACTGTTGCCCATGACTTTTTCCATTGCCGCCCGCTGTGCCAAAACCGGCCAGCTGGGCATTGCCATCAGCTCGTCGAGTATTGCCGTAGGCGCGCGTTGCCCCTGGCTGCGTGCGGGTGTCGGCGCGGTGTCGTCGCAGAACATCACACTGCCGGCCCTGGGACCGCAAACGCTGGACCTGATGGAGCAGGGCATGTCTGCCTCTCAAGCGCTGGACCAGGTCATGAGCGCCAGCCCGCTCAGCGAGTATCGGCAGATCACGGCGATTGATCATCAGGGGCGAGTCGCGCATTTCAGTGGCAGTGAAACACTGGGCATCAACAACGCGGGCAGCGGCGATCAGTGCGTGGTGGCTGGCAACATGCTGGCGAGCCAGGCCGTCATCGACGCGATGATTCAGTCCTTCGAGCAGGCAACCGGGCACCTGGCAGAGCGTTTGTTACAGGCGATGCAGTCCGGTCTGGCAGCAGGCGGCGAAGCAGGGCCGGTCCATTCGGCGGCGCTGAAAGTCGTGGGCGAGCAGTCCTGGCCCATCGTCGATCTGCGCGTCGACTGGGCCGAGCACGACCCGCTAGGCGAGCTGAAAAGTCTTTGGCAGGCCTATCAGCCGCAAATGCAGGATTACCTCGACCGCGCGCTGAACCCGGCTGGCGCACCAGGCTACGGCGTGCCCGGAGACGAGCGATGAGTTCCAGCCGCGAGCTGTTGGCGCGGCTGGTGGCCTTCGACACCACCAGTCGCGAATCGAATCTGGCCTTGATCGACTTCGTTGGCGATTACCTCGAGCGCTTCGGCGTCTCCTGCGAGTTGATCTACAACGCGCAGAAAACCAAGGCCAATCTGTTCGCCACCATCGGCCCGGCTGACGTGCCAGGCATCGTATTGTCCGGCCACACTGACGTGGTGCCGGTCGACGGCCAGCCATGGACGTTCCCGCCGTTCGAACTGAGCGAAGCGGATGGCAAACTCTACGGCCGTGGCACTGCGGACATGAAAGGCTACATTGCCTGCGTGCTGGCGCTGGTTCCGGCGCTGACCCAGGCATCGCTGCACATGCCGGTGCATATCGCGCTGTCCTACGACGAGGAAGTGGGTTGCCTGGGCGTACGCTCGTTACTGGCATCGCTGCGGGCGCGGCCGGTGAAGCCGATGCTGTGTGTGATTGGCGAGCCGACGGAGTTGCAGCCGGTGCTCGGCCACAAGGGCAAGGTCGCGGTGCGCTGCGATGTACAGGGTGCTGCCTGCCACTCGGCCCACGCGCCCAGTGGCGTCAACGCCATTGAATATGCGGCGCATCTGATCAGCGAGCTGGGTCGTCTGAGCGAGGCGTTACGGGCAGCTGACGCCCTTGACCAGCGCTTCGATCCGCCATTTTCGACCATTCAGACCGGCGTGATCAGCGGCGGCACGGCGTTGAACATTGTGCCCGAACAGTGCCGTTTCGATTTCGAAGTGCGTGCGCTCCCCACCCTGGACCCGCAGCAGATCGTCACTGCCATGCACGTATACGCCGAGCAAAAACTATTGCCTGCCATGCAGGCCGTCAGTGCCCGGAGCGAGATTCGCTTCACTGAATTGTCGAGCTATCCGGGACTGGATATTCCCCAGCACAGCCATGCGGCGGAATTGATTGCCGGTTTTTGCGGCTCCCGGGCGTTCGGCACGGTTGCCTTCGGAACCGAAGGCGGGTTGTTCGACCAGTCAGGCATCCCGGCAGTGGTCTGCGGGCCGGGCAGCATGGAGCAGGGACACAAGCCGGACGAGTTCATCAGCGTCGCGCAACTTGACGCCTGTGACGAGATGCTCAAACGTGTACTGGCCTTCGCGTCGCAGCCATGAATCGCCACGGATTTCAGTGATACAGTTGCGCGCCGAAATACGCTAACGTCTCGGCGCGCCAGTCATGGACTGGCCACTCTTCCCGGCTATTCGAACGTTCTATGGATGGAAGCATGACTGACAAACGTCCCCTTACTCGCTGGTCTCTGGCCGCAACTCTATTGCTGTGTGTTGGCACTTCGGCGTTCGCTCAGGACACGGCACTGCATTCCGGCAAATACGAGCAGTTGATGCTGGCCGTGACGCCTGAGCATCAAGTCGAGGGTTATTACTCGGAGACGCGCGGCGAGGCATTCAGCTGTGCGTTCTATCTGCAAGGCAAGGTCGAGGCCGGGAAGGGCGCAGCGGTGTCGTCCTGGCTTGATGACGTCTACCCAGGAACACTGAAGGCCTCGGCTGATGGCGTGGTTCTGACGATAGAGCAAGGCCGGCAGCACCCTGGCTGCATGAACGTGTTGGTACCGGACATCGCCACCGGCATGGATCTGACCCGGACCGCCAGCAAACAGTGGGTCGGTCTGGTGACCGTCACCGTGGACAAGGCCTGGCTGCAGAAAACGCCGAATGCCAAGGCCTCCCGAGGCGCTTATATCGTCAAGGATGACGTAGTCGGGGTTATGGCATTCAAGGATGGCGCGGCCCAGGTCGAGTTCATCAATGCGGATGATCGTTCGTTCACAGGATGGATCAGTCAGGGCCAATATGCGCGTTTGGCCGCGCCCGGACGTTGATTACAGACATCACCAGACACGTTGGCGAACTTGGCCCACTCCCGGTTAAGAGGGTTGCAAAGGCGGCTACCACCTCCAGGCTTTTTCGGTGAATTCCGCAGTTGGGGGCAGTACGGTGTGTAGGAAGTTCAGGTACTTGTTGAACAATACCTCGTTCTGAAAACGGGCCTCGAAGCCGAGCGTGATGATCATGAGGCGTTTGCGGTCAATCGTGACAAAGTTGTACTCGACCCAGGGCAGGCTTTGTTCATGGTGAATGGGGTTTTCCCAGTTTAGTAGCTTGACGGCTGCGACACAGGCGATGGCTGCCGGACCGATCAGGAAGAGCAGTGAGCCGGTGAGCGTGGCTATGAAAATGAATATCAGGATGACGGCTATTGCAATGCCCTTGAAGAAGGACGAGGCGAAGTCAGGGTAGTGGAGGTAGTACTCCAGGTGGGCACAGTTGTTTTTTATGGTGTAGTTGTAGATGGTTTTTTGGCGGATGAGCAGGCCTATGAAGTAAGCCAGAACCCCACCAAGGGCAAGTATCAAGCCCACCAGTAAAGGCGGGTTTTTTAAAAATACTTTCCAGCCCCCCCAAATAAAAAGTGAACTCCCGATCAGATGAATTGCGGCAAATATGGACTGCGCTATCATGATTTCTTTAGGTGATTTAGCCAGCGTTTTTATTTTCCAGTTTAGAACATCTCGGCCTTTTAGCAGACATGGGGAGGGCGTCTGTTGAATCATAAAGGAGTACTCTCTGCGACTTCCAGAGTCAGGGTGCCAATTCTGCTTGATGCCTTTACTTCAAGCTCCACAGCAGCCAAACCATCAATAGCGGTATCGCCCCTTGTGCCAAGCTCCATCTGAAACAGATAGCCTCTATCGTCTTCACCAGGATTGATCAGATTGTTCGGATACCAGATTTGCAGCTCAAGATACGTTGCGTCCTTGTCGAGCGGCACCCAGGTTTCCCAGATGAGGTCTTCGTTTTCAGGTGGCATGAGAGGATAGGTGAAATCTTCACTCGCCTTGCCAGCTGGCTTGTTGGTAAGCGTCCCGAACTTTTCGGCCTTCCTGAATTGTCCCCTTTCCAGAAAGTCTTCATGTACTGGACGCTCGATTTTTTCTACCGGCAGCCCACCACGATCGTTTGCTGCTGATGAAGTTGAAATGCACCGATTGCCCGCGCAGAGTGGCATCAACCCTGATGCCAGTTAGTGGCTTTTTCGATGTATTGAGCGTTCGCTGGAAGT
>NZ_LKEK01000118.1:0-1120 GCF_001466905.1 Pseudomonas sp. ICMP 3272 | reverse complement strand
CGGAGTCGAATTTGAAGTACCACGGGAAGCTCCAGCCGATATCTTCGTTGCGACTAAATATGATTTATCGAGTGTCTTGAGTTCGGCGTCTATGATTTCGTAGGACTATTCACCTTTCTTCATAGGCTCAGTCCTAATCCATATGATTCCCCGAAACGGACATTGATTGATGCCTGAATCAGGCTCAAAATCCCCCGCTTAATCAGCTCATGCAATGGAGGGGGCATATGAACACCGCTACATCACCCAGCCGCCTCCTCGGATTAGGTCTCTATACCCCAGCAGAAGCGTCCTCATACACGGGCATTCCGGCAAAAGACATTCGCAGATGGATGTTTGGCTATAGCGCGGCAGGCGTCGATCACCCCGGCCTCTGGACGCCAGAGGTCGCATTTCTGGAAGACAAGCTGCTCGGCTTCCACGACCTGCTGGAAATTCATTTTGTTCATGCATTTCGCCAGCACGGCGTCAGCTTGCAAGCGATCCGCAGCGCCTCGTTACAAGCCAGAGAAATGTTTGGTCAGCGCTACCCGTTTACGTGCAGACGCTTTCAAACCGACGGACGAGACATTTTCGCGACCGTCCTGGATGAAACGGGTGATGAGGCTCTGCTGGATTTGGTAAAGCGGCAGTACGCGTTCAAGCAGGTCATCACACCTTCCCTGTATGAGGGCATTGATTACGCAGGTGAAGAGTCGGCAAAGCGCTGGTATCAGGTAAGGCGAAGCAGGGCAGTTGTTTTGGACCCAGCGAGGAATTTTGGCAAACCGGTGTTGGCAACAACGGGAATCGACACAGCAACGATCTATCATTCTTATCTAGCTGAAGGCCAGAACGCGAAGCGTGTGGCTTTACTTTATGAGATTGCGCCTGTCGCAGTGAAAGCAGCTTTTACCTATGAGCTTAGCCACGCAGCTTAAGATACGTGGCCAGTCAGTAACTGACTGCTCAGGTTAGGGATTGGCTTCTACCTCGCCACCCCATCAACCCGCGGCTGCCTACGAAATCTCTTCCTCACCCCAACCACAACCATCACCACCAACAACCCCACCACCACAAAAAAGATCGTATTAAACACCGGAAACGGCTGATCGCGACTCGTCACCGCCTCAACCTCTGT
>NZ_LKEK01000117.1:0-1133 GCF_001466905.1 Pseudomonas sp. ICMP 3272 | reverse complement strand
CCTGCGCGGCACGGCCGCTACCACCATTCTTAACGAAGTGGTTGGGGCCAACGCCAGCCAGCTCAGGGGCTACACGGAAGTGGCCGGGCAGGCGGCGCGGGTCATTGTCGCCAACCCGTATGGCATCAGTTGCAACGGCTGCGGTTTCATCAATACCCCGCAGGTCACGCTGACCACCGGTAAACCGGTGCTGGATGCCTACGGGCAGTTGCAGCGTTTCAATGTGCAGGGCGGCAGCATATCCATCGATGGCGTGGGGCTGAACGCAGACAACGTCGACCAGTTCGACATCATCACGCGCAGCGCGAAGATCAATGCCGAGCTGCACGCCAAGCGCCTCAACATCATTGCCGGTCGTAACGATGTCGATGCGCAGACCCTCAATCCCACTGCCAAACCGGAACTGGCCGTCGACAGCTCGGCGCTGGGCGGTATGTATGCCGGCGCGATCCGTCTGGTGGGCACCGAGGCGGGTGTGGGCGTCAGGCTGGCTGGCGATCTGGCGGCCAGTGGCGGCGATATCCAGATTGATGCCAACGGCCATTTGAGCATGACGCAGACCGCGGCAAGCGGCGCTGTCACGGCCAGGGCCAGCAGTGCCGAAGTCAACGGCCCGGTCTATGCGGGGTCGTCATTGACCATGAGTGCCGCACGCGATGCGCTGAGCCTTTCCGCAGGCGGACAACTCAACAACTCGGCGGTGATCGAGGCGGGCGTCAATGCCGACAACAGCCGCAATGGTTCGGGTGATGTAACGCTGTCTGCCAACGGGTTGACCAACAGCGGCAGCATCACCGCCAGTCGCGCCTTGCAGGCCACCATTACCCAGACCCTGAACAACCAGGGTGCCACACTGAACGGGCAGTCTGGCCGAATTCTGAGCCAGGGCGGCACTGTCGATATCAACGCGTCTCAGGTGCTCAACAGCCAGAGCGGGCTGATCAGCAGCAATGGCACTATGACCATCACTGCGGGGTCGCTGGACAACAGCCAGCAAGGCAAGCTGTTCAGCAGCAGCGCTTTGTCCGCCCGTATTTCCGGGCCGTTGCTCAACCAGTTGGGACTTATCAGCGCCAATGGCGATCTGCTGCTCAACGCGGCAAGCGTGGACAACCGCAACGCGGAAATCTCCA
>NZ_LKEK01000116.1:0-1371 GCF_001466905.1 Pseudomonas sp. ICMP 3272 | reverse complement strand
GACGGCAGGCCCTAACCAGCCCGAACACAAAAAAACTGATACTCCCATCGATTTGGACCAGCAGCATCTTCGCAACCACCAACCTATACTATCCTGCTTGAAGTAGTTTAAGGCCGTTGTAGCGAATAGGTACACTGCACCTATAAGCAGTAAAGTCAGACTAAACCACGGACTCATCGCCACAGCAGTGATGGTGATTGATGGAAAAAGCCCCGCAATTAATTGAATGGCACTGCCTGCTCCCATCATGAGCACTGATGCAAATTTTACCTGCATCGCTATCCTCTCTTCGGAAGTCTTGGCTTGCGTTAGGTCATTTTGGATATCCAAGACTTCTAAAGCAGCAGCCGCTACCCCAAACCCACCCATTGCCACCATCGAAACCCTGAACCCTCGTATTGCATCAGCCCAGGTTACATTTCCCTTGGCTTTCCAATACGCACTAGGCGTCGCATCCCTGATGACGCTCCATGGCGCTTCAACAAACACCGCCATCAACAGATTGAAGCTGTACCCCAGTCCATACGTGACCTTGCCAATATCCTTGGCACTGAAGTCTCCATCACGAGTAACGTCCCGGTAAGTGAGCGCGGTATTGATGAAATTGAGCATGATCACACCCCAGGTGATCGAGCCCGCAGTGCCGCCGAGTCGGTCTGTCCAGCGTTTGGCTTGGGCCAGCCAGTCCTTGGCCAGGGTTTTGCCGGACTGGAAGTACTGGCGAATCTCGTCCTGCAGTAATTTGGCGTATTCGTTGTTCTGGAAGTCGAGCAGAGCGGGGATGCTCAGTTCGTGGACGCGCAGTTTCTGTTTATGGGCGTGCAGGTTGCGAGCAGTGCTTTGGCGTGTGTTGTAGGCGTTCGGATATAGCCAACTGCGTCGGATATCGCTGATCTGCTTGTTGAGTACCTGCCACCCGCGGGTCCACTCTTTTAGTTTGATGAATACCTGTTGATCGACTGCAATACGCGCCTTCGAATCAAGCAAAATCTGGCCAATCAACAGGGTGCGAAGCAATGCGACGATGTTCTGCTGTTTGCCAAGGGCCATGGGGCTGTCGATGGGCACCCAGGCCAGCAGGATGCTCTCGAGCGTTGCCTTGCCTGCGCCGCTGGCCAGTTCGCCGAGAGCCTTGAAGGTACCTTGAACAGGTTGCTTCAGCGCCTTCATCCACGGCTTGTCGGCAAAGCCTTGGTGATTGAGGGCACCATTGAGTTCGCCAATGCGCGTGGCGAGGTTGGTGACGTCGCCAAGGCCGTTCAATAGCGCGTCGGCCTCTTGATGCAACGCCTGTTTGAGCGCGGGTGAGAAGCCGTAGCGCAAGGTACCAAACAGCGTGCTGGCGTTGGCTTCCTGCTCGGCCAGCCAGGT
>NZ_LKEK01000115.1:0-1391 GCF_001466905.1 Pseudomonas sp. ICMP 3272 | reverse complement strand
GCCCTGGTTGCTGATTGCTCCGGTGCTGTCGAGGGTCAGTTTTCCAGCGCTGGAGACGCTGCCTGCGGTGTTGGTCAGGCTGGCGGCCTTCAACGTCAGGACGTCTTCGTTGCTGATCAGGCCTTGAGTGTTATCGAGCGCTGCAGACAGGTCGATACCCAGAGCTTTGAGGGCACTGAGCGCGCCACCGGTGTTGTCCAGCGTACTGCCCACCAGCGTTAGACCGGCTTTACTGGAGAGCAGACCATTGCCACGGTTAGTGACTTGCGCAACGTTCAGCGTCAGGGCTTTCTGTGCCAGCACCTGACCGTTGTCGCTGTTGTTGAGTTGCTGTCCGGTCAGGGTAATCACGTCCTGACTGGACAGTTCACCGCCGCGGTTATCGATGTCGGTGACATTGATATCGAGGGCTTGGGTTGCGCCGATGAAACCGTTCTGACGGTTGTCCAGCGCGTCGCCGCGCAAGGTCAGTGTGCCTTGGGCAAGCATCTGACCACCCAATTGCCGAAGGCTGCCGATCTGTGCGTTGAGGTTCTGTTTGCTGGCGATCTGGCCGAGACCGTTGTCTGCTGTCGCGGCACTCAGCGTCACATCGCCGTCACCAATCAGCGTGCCCTTGACGTTGGTCAGGGCGGTATTGACCGTCAGGTCCAGAGCTGCGCGGCTGCTGATCAAGCCTTCGGTGTTGTCCAGGCTGTCGCTGCGAGTGTTCAGCGCGGCAGCGGAAATCGTACCTTTGATGTTGCTCAGGGCCTTGTTGACGATCAGCGTCAGGGCCTGACTGCTGAGCAGTTTGCCGCCACTGTTATCGAGGCTGTCGACGTTCAGGGTAAAGGCCTTTGCGCTGGAGATTTCGCCGTTCTGGTTGGCCACGCCATTAAGATTCTTCAGCAGCAACACGTCGGGGGCGTTGATCAAACCGCCCTGGTTGTTCAAATGGCCGTTGTTCAGGTCGAGGCTCAGCGAGGTGTTGCTGAACAGCTCACCACCCTGCTGATCGAGGCTGGTGACGCTGGCCGTCAATGTCAGCGCACTGGCAATACGTCCGGCGCTCTGGTTGATGACTTTACCGGCCGTCAACTGCAGGGTATCGCTGCTGGTCAGGCGACCACCCTGGCTGTTGTCGAATGCGTGGCGCCCTTGCCAGCCAGTTTGCCCGCCTGACTGTTGTCCAGGCTGGCGCTGGTCAGTGTCAGCGTTGCGTCGGTAGTAACGGAGCCCGCCTGGTTCTCCAGAGCGCCGGTGGTGGTGACGCTCAAGGCATCGGCACTGGACAGGCTGCCTGCTGCGTTTTGCAACGAAGCGGCATTGACCGTCAACCCCGCTTCGCTGCTGAGCAGACCACCGCTGTTGTCCAGCGCACCGGACACATCAATGCTCATGTCCTTCTG
>NZ_LKEK01000114.1:0-1544 GCF_001466905.1 Pseudomonas sp. ICMP 3272 | reverse complement strand
CTACATCCATGCACAGCGCGACTGGGACCAAAACATCGAGCACGAGCAGAAAATAAGAGTCGGTCATGAGCGACACGACCGGGTCGAGGGCAACAGCTACAGCGAGTTCAAGGCTGAGGAGCATTGCACTGTCGATGGCAACCGGCTGACCGAAGTCAAAGCGGACGATCACCTGACGGTGAGTGGAACACAGCACATCAGGGCGGGCGATGGGTTACTGGCATACGCCGGGCAGGAAATTCACCTCAAGGCCGGTAACAACGTGGTGATTGAGGCGGGGCTGGAGATCACGGTCAAGGCCGGTGCTTCCTTTCTCAAGATCGACGCCAGCGGTGTGACCATTACCGGGCCTCAGATAAAACTCAACTCGGGGGGCAAGCCAACCTTGGGCACCGGCGCATCGCCCGCTTTGCCTGGGCTTGTGAAACAGGCAAATGACAATGGGCCGGGGCAGTTGCTGACGCAGCGCCTGGGTGAACCAGGCCCGATAGTAGAGCTGTGCCAGAAACCCAGGAGCGGAATGCCCATAGACTGCCCGCTAGCCGATTGCGGCTGTCGCAGGGCGTTGCTGTCGAGAGGTCGAGCATGAACGTTTACGTGCTGCTGGAACGCACCGACTCGCTGCTGGAACAACTCTACCAACGGCTGCCCGATCCAGCGCCCACCGTGTTATTCGACAAGACCGAGCTGGCCGTCTACCGGGAGAAAAGTCCGCTTCTTTTGAACACATCAGGCAGCAATACCCTCGTCGAGGCAATGCATGAAAAACCAGAACGCTGGCCCGGCCTGATCATCGAAAGCCCCTTTCCCGTCGACGTGTTGCTCGGCCATCTCCGGCACATTCTGTTTGTCAGGTTCGACGGACAACGCCGAGGCGTGCTGCGCTACTCACATCCTGTTACTGCCAGCTATTTCTTTACGACAGAGCCCCCTCAATCCAGTGCCCAGTGGTTCGGCCCTATTTCCAGACTGGGCTGGTACGGCGGCACCTGGGAGGACCTTGCACAAGGCAAGCAGCGCTGGTTCGACGTTCGCAATCCACACGCACCTGATTGGCAACCGCCACAACCTCAAGTGACGTTCGGTTTAAACCAGCGGCAAGAAGACGCGTTGCGGCGCCAGAAGAAGGAGTTCTTACAATGACCACCGGCAGACTGAGCGATGGCCCTTCCTGCGAAATGGACAAACTGATCGTCCAGATAGTGGGTAAGGATCATTCGGAACAGCAGCAGGTTTTGCTGCTCGGTTCTGATGGAACCCGTATCTATTCACCCAAATCGGAAGTGCTGGAAAGCGAGCTGTTCAGCAGCACCCTGAAGGTCTGGGATCACATCAAGGGCACGCACCTTCATCTGCAGNGCCGTTGCTCAGTGGCACGAAAGTCACGCCGCGACAGGCCGATGCGCAGTTCAATCAGATCGTTCCGGTGCTGCCATTCATTGCCTTGCCCGGTTCCAAGACAGTGGACGACATGGGCACACCGGTGCTGGCTCGCGCGGGTTATGTGTACGTGTTTTATCAGGAGAAGCTGTGGCGCGAGCTGG
>NZ_LKEK01000113.1:0-1569 GCF_001466905.1 Pseudomonas sp. ICMP 3272 | reverse complement strand
GGCTGAGGAGCATTGCACTGTCGATGGCAACCGGCTGACCGAAGTCAAAGCGGACGATCACCTGACGGTGGGTGGAACACAGCACATCAGGGTAGTTGATGGGTTACTGGCACACGCCGGGCAGGAAATTCATCTCAAGGCCGGTAACAAGCTGATCATCGAAGCAGGGCTGGAGATCACCTTCAAAGCCGGTGGCTCCTTTATCAAAATCGACGCCGGCGGCGTGACGGTCAACGGCTCGCAGGTGAAGCTCAACTCAGGAGGCAGTCCTGGGAAAGGCTCGGAGGCGGCCCCGCTCTTGCCAGATTTGGCAGTAAAGCCAGATGGGGGCGATTCAGGTGAAATGCTGGTTCCCGCACAGACACAGGCGATAAAACGCACGCCATTTTGTGAGGAATGCGCACCAGCAGCCGAGCAGACAAACAAATGAACCAGGCCAATTACCTGTTGGTTGATGGCATGTTGCGGTCTGGGGCCGTAAAGCAACTTTATCGGCGTGACGAGCATCTTGAGATCGTTCCGCTGTATCTGGGCACACGTTGGGCTGGCGTCATGGATCTAGGGCCGATACTTGTACACGCACCTTATCCATCCAGACTGATAGAAGAGTGGCACCAACATCCTGAACAGCGGGCCGACGGCTGCACTTTTTTCAGCGATGCGCCTTTGAAAATCGTCTCGGCGCATTTGCAGCAGTTTCTGAACCCGGTCGATTACCTGGGTAACTCAAGTCTGCTGCGTTTTGCAGATCCGCTGGTGATGCATTACTGGCTATCCAGCTACGGAGCTGAACAGTTGAGCCCGACGCTCGGGCCTATAGATCAACTGTGGGTCCAATCCCCTTTAAGCAGTTGGCAGCGTAGTCTCGGCTCAACCATCACCACATTTGTTAATCAACGTCCGCAACAAACCTCTCAGCAGGGCTTCACTCTGCTGTGCGATCCGCAGTTGAAAGCCTTTGAAAGCTGTTATCGATGGCTGTTCGAAGAACGCATTCATGACTGGGTCAAGGCTCACGATCCGCAAGCCTTCGTGAAGCAAAGTGATGATCAGATCGAAAGCTGGCTGAATCAAGCTTTGGACAGCGGGCTCGCGTGGGGACTTATCAGTGAATACGCATTAGCGACATGGGCCGACATCTGCCACGACTGGGGTCTGGATTTCATCAACTCGCCACAAGGTCACTACACCTCCTGGCAGACTTTATACCCCGAGCATCAGCACCTGGCCCCGGAACTGCGCATAGCCGCGCTTGATGAACACCGTCAAAAAGTCCGTAACGACAGGGATGCCCCGCATGACCGATAAACACGGCACACACCAGCAACGACGCGCCGCACTGTTCCCCAAGACCCCGGCGACGGCCATCAGCCTTTGCCCTTTCAAAGGGCCCAACGTCGCTATCGTACCGGTGCGCTACGCGCTGGATAGATCCCGCTACGACGCCGCGCCGGAGCAACTGAAGCCGTTGCCGAAACAGGGCAAATGGGCTCTGATGCCGACACTGAAAACACGCAGCTACACCCTTCGCCAGCTGTATGACGGCTACGTCTATGTGTTCGACGAAAC
>NZ_LKEK01000112.1:0-1652 GCF_001466905.1 Pseudomonas sp. ICMP 3272 | reverse complement strand
GCCGGTTGCCATCGACAGTGCAATGCTCCTCAGCCTTGAACTCGCTGTAGCTGTTGCCCTCGACCCGGTCGTGTCGTTCATGACCGACTCTTATTTTCTGCTCGTGCTCGATGTTTTGGTCCCAGTCGCGCTGTGCATGGATGTAGATATGCTCCTGACCAGCCCGGTCTTCGATGCGTAGTTCGTTGGAGCCATTGCCGCCGGGGCTGCTCAGGGTTCTGAACACGCTGCGCGTCTGATGCGCAGGCAAGTCGTAGGGCGGGATGTGTTCGGCGTGGTACAGGCAACCGCTGATCAATGGCTGGTCAGGGTCGCCCTCCAGAAACGTCACCAGCACTTCCATTGTGGTACAGGCAACCGCTGATCAATGGCTGGTCAGGGTCGCCCTCCAGAAACGTCACCAGCACTTCCATGCCGACCCGCGGAATGGTCATGCCACCGTAGCGATTACCAGCCCAACTGGACGACACGCGCACCCAGCAACTGCTCTTGTCATCGCCGCTGCCTTCACGATCCCAATGAAACTGCACCTTGACCCGGCCATGCCGGTCGCAGTGAATTTCCTGATCTTTCGGGCCAGTAACCACTGCAGTCTGACTGCCGAATATTCTCGGTTTGGGATGATGCAGAGGCGGGCGATACAAGGCCTGCCAGGGAGTAGCGAAAAAGGTATTGCGATAGCCCTGTTGAAAGTTGTCAGGGCTCTGGATTTTATGTGCGGACTCTTCAAGAACCTGAGGCTGGCGACCCTCGTGACGCACCTCAGTGAGCAACCACCGATCATTCCAGTCCTCGTTGGGGTGTCCATCCAATGGCAGAAAATGACCGCTGACCAAGCGAGGCTGATCGCTTTGACCTTCGCCCAGCCGGTAATCATGGCGGTGGCGTTCAAGGGCTCGATTCGCCCGTTGCAGACCCTGATCACGGTGGGTGAAACCGCCGGGGTAGTCATAGTCCTCAAGATCAGGCTGCGTAGTGATATCCGCCGAACCTTCCATCTTCAGAAGGGGTTTTTCAAAGTGGTAATCGCGTCGAGTGGTGCGGTTGACGCGGGTTTCCAGGCGCAGCTTGAAACGCTTTATGACCGGCTTATCGGCAACCAGGCCATTGTCCCGGCGATAGATCACCGAATCGAGTTTAGGAAACACCATCTGGTTATCGCCAAACACCAGTTGGTGCGCTGTGGGGCTGTGTTCGAAGTGATAGTGCAGACCTTCCTCTTCACACAGTCTCTGGACGAAATGCAGATCCGACTCGTTG
Source organism: Pseudomonas sp. ICMP 3272 (assembly GCF_001466905.1). Classification (NCBI taxonomy): domain Bacteria; kingdom Pseudomonadati; phylum Pseudomonadota; class Gammaproteobacteria; order Pseudomonadales; family Pseudomonadaceae; genus Pseudomonas; species Pseudomonas sp. ICMP 3272. The sequence goes on along the minus strand of NZ_LKEK01000112.1, from coordinate 392 downwards.
TACTGCACGCAGTATTCCCGCTTGGCGTATGTGGTGCCGAGTTTGAAGCGGTAGTCATTGGTCAGCAGGTGATGTTCTTTCAGTACCTGCGCAATGATCTGCCGCACGGTGCGATTCTGGAAAATACGCTGATTGGTGCGATGCCTGAGCCGGGCCAGATGCGGGCGCAGGGTGATCGAGTAGTGCGTGAGGCGTGTGCCGGAGTCGCCTTGGGATACCTGATCAATCAAGCCATGAATGCCGCCAGTATCTGGCGCGAACTGCAGAAATGCAGGACGATTCAGCAGGTCTTCAAGGTCGAGCGACATGCGCTCGCTGACCAGCTCAAGCGTAAAGCAGAAGGGCTTGTTGATGGCCTCATGGCCGGTAAATGAAAGGATTTGAAAGTCATG
>NZ_LKEK01000111.1:0-1694 GCF_001466905.1 Pseudomonas sp. ICMP 3272 | reverse complement strand
TGCTCGACGTGTTTCTGGAGCACCGCTCAACCCGCGACTTCCCGCAACTGCGCCGCGTACTGTGCAGCGGTGAGGCTTTACCTCGCGCGTTGCAGCGCCGCTTCGAGCAACACCTCAAGGGCGTTGAACTGCACAACCTGTATGGCCCGACCGAAGCAGCCATCGACGTTACTGCGTGGGAATGCCGCCCGACGGATCCGGGCGACAGCGTGCCCATCGGCCGTCCGATAGCCAACATTCAGATGCACGTACTGGATGCCCTGGGCCAGCTGCAACCGCTGGGTGTGGCCGGTGAGCTGCACATTGGCGGCATCGGCGTGGCAAGAGGTTATTTGAACCAGCCGCAGCTGAGTGCCGAGCGTTTCATCGCCGACCCGTTTTCCAGCGATCCGCAGGCCCGCCTGTACAAAACCGGCGACGTGGGCCGCTGGCTGACCAACGGCGCGCTGGTGCGGCTTGCGTATCGAGATCGGCGAAATCGAGGCCGCTCTGGCCAAACACCCTGCGGTCCACGAAGCGGTGGTCACTGCTCGTGAAGATGTGCCGGGCGATAAACGCTTGGTAGCTTATTACACCCTGATAGCAGAGCATGCTTCGGTAGACATCGACAGCTTGCGCGATTCGCTGCAGGAACAACTGCCGGCCTACATGATCCCGATGGCCTATGTGCTGCTCGACTCAATGCCACTGACGCCGAACGGCAAGCTGGATCGCAAGGCGCTGCCAGCACCAGACGGTGATGCACTGATCAGTCGTGGCTACGAAGTGCCGCAAGGCGAAACCGAAGAGCAGATCGCGGCTATCTGGCAAGACCTGCTGGGCATTGAGCAGGTAGGCCGTCACGACCATTTCTTCGAACTGGGCGGCCACTCACTGCTGGCCGTCTCGCTGATCGACCGTCTGCGCAAGCAGGGCCTGAGTCTCAGCGTAAACACTGTATTCACTGCGCCCAGCGTGCGCGAAATGGCCTTGGCCATCAGCCAGGACAAACAAGCCTTGTTCCAGGCACCGGCTAACCGCATCCCGGCCGACTGCACGCAATTGACGCCAGAGATGTTGCCGCTGGTGGAGCTAAGCGTTGATGAGATTGAACTGATCACCTCCGCCGTTCCGGGTGGAGCCACCAATGTCCAGGACATCTACCCGCTGGTACCGCTTCAAGAAGGCATCCTGTTCCATTACCTGCTGAATCATGAACGCGACGCCTACCTGGTGCGCTCGACGATCGAGTTCGACAGCCGTTCGCGTCTTGACGCCTTTCTTGAAGGGCTGCAAACAGTTATCGATCGCCATGATGTGCTGCGCAGTTCTGTGCATTGGACCGGCCTGCCGCAAGCGGTGCAAGTGGTGCACCGCCAGGCGCAATTGCCGGTACACACACTCACGCTGACGCCGGATGAAGACGCGCTCAGTCAGGTGGATCGTCTCACTGATCCAGGTCGTCTGCGCCTGGACCTGCGACAGGCACCGCTGCTATCGGCCTACATTGCTGGCGACCCACACTCGGATCGTTGGCTACTGGCGCTGATTGATCACCACATGATCAGCGACCACATCGACCACACCACCCTGGAACTCATAGTCGAAGAAATTCGCCTGCTGATGCAAGGCCAGAGCGCAGACCTGCTGCCACCGCAGCCTTATCGGGAGTTTGTCGCACAGGCCCTCGCCAGCCCTTCAAGTGCCCACGAAGC
>NZ_LKEK01000110.1:0-1957 GCF_001466905.1 Pseudomonas sp. ICMP 3272 | reverse complement strand
GTACTGGGAGAGCAGGTTGCCAATGCCATGGAAGGCGAGAAGATTAACAAGGATGACAACACCGGTGCCTACCTGATCGGTGGCGGAGTGCTTACAGCCGGCATCTTGACTGGTATGCTGGTAAGCGGTAAATCTGTAGCCAAGTCTAGGACTATCTCAGCCGAGATGAAGGCTGATCCTTATCACCCGGACTGGAAGAACTATACCGGGACTGACAGGGGTGTTGGAGCGGATGTTGTTAGAGGTGATGGTGAGGCGAAAGGCGGTGCTGGAAAAGCTGCGGAATCACCCTCCGGACCTCGTAACGCAAAGGATCTTGCAGGTGGGCCACTTGAGCATGCTACTCAGGTGAGCGGGCGCTTCAAAAACGATGGCGGGCCATCCAAGGGAACTGTCTACAGGGCAGATAATCAAGGTAATATCACAAGCTATGCCGTATATGATTCAGAGGGGCTGATCGTTAAACGAGTAGATGTAACTGGCGCAGCCCATGCAAATGTGCCTACTCCACATGTAATAGAGTACGGAAGAAATACATTGCCTGATGGAACTGTTAGAGTTCAATCGCCTTCGACTAAATCCGCACCACGTCCCGCCAATTTGGATGAGATACCATGATAAAAGTTAATACACTTTCTCCTTTCGTTGGGTTGGCGCGATATGAGGCTTGGAAGGATGGGTGGGTTGATAAAGATAAAATTGACGAATTCTCATACATAAGCAATGTATGCAATCCTGAGGATTTATTATTGTCATGCAAACTTCTATTTCCTGATTTTGTTGTTGTTCAAGAGGGGGTTTTCTTAGAAGGGAAATATGATGCTGATATTTTTGTTTCTTGGTTGAAGCACTTTAATGGTGATCTTCAAGCAACAGAGAAAATGTTAAATCATACTCATTTATACGATGTGTTCGATTCATGCTCAGGTGATATTGATGACCGTATATTTGAACAATTGGCAAACGTGCTTGCACTGTCTTGGAGGCTTGTCCTGAAAGATAAGTTTCCAGAAAGAAAATTTTCTGTAGATATTTCAATTACAGACCAAGATTATGGGCCGATAGTTACTTTTTATCAATTGTCTTAAGTTTGATGATTACGCATCATGTATAGTTGGCGAGAGACTGTTAAGGTTTGCAAGGCAGCCCAGAACAATAGCTTCATCGAGAACACCCGAAAAAATGTCGGCGGAGAACCCGATATCGCCATCGGCCCAGAAGGTTTCGGTGTTTACGCCAGCGTCAATATTGGCAAGGGCGACCTGGAGCGCGAAGGCAAACAGCAGCAGGAAGTTTACCTGTATGCCGGTAATCAGCTCGGTTTCACCAGCGGTCAGGACACCAACATTGCCGGAGCCACGCTGCGTGGCAACGATGCCGTCGGACTTGTAGGTCGCGACCTGAACGTCACATCCCTGCCGGACACCGGGAAAGTCGACGGCAAGGAATTCGACCTCAGCGCAACCGTCGTGGCTGGCTTTGGCGGCAGCGTCAGTGGCTCGGTCGGGTACGGCCAGACCAACGGCTCCAAGAACTGGATCGAGGAACAGACCCGCATCACGGCCAAAGACAAGGTCGACATCCGCACCGAGAGCCACACTCAACTCGACGGCGCATTGATCGCCTCCGACAGCGGCAATCTCAAGCTGGATACCAACACGCTGGGTTACAGCGACATCGCGGGCAAGGACAAGGAACACGGTTACTACCTGAACGTTGGTGTCTCGTACGGTACCAGCGGCAGTACCACGCAGGACTCGACTCAGGTAAGCAAAGGCGATGACCAGAAAAACGGTTGGAGCGTCGAGGGCTGGAACTACAACAAGGATCGTGAACAGATCGTCCGGGGCACCGTGGGTGCAGGCGATGTGGTGGTGCGCAGTGATACGGCGGGTAAGGACTCAACAGCGGGCTTGAATCGTGATGTCGACAAGGCATACGAGATCACGCGTGATGA
>NZ_LKEK01000109.1:0-2060 GCF_001466905.1 Pseudomonas sp. ICMP 3272 | reverse complement strand
CTGGTTGCTGATTGCTCCGGTGCTGTCGAGGGTCAGTTTTCCAGCGCTGGAGACGCTGCCTGCGGTATTGGTCAGACTGCTGGTCTTTACCGTCAGGACATCTTCGTTGCTGATCAGGCCTTGAGTGTTATCGAGTGCTGCAGACAGGTCGATACCCAAGGCTTTGAGGGCACTGAGCGCACCACCGGTGTTGTCCAGGGTGCTACCGACCAGCGTTAAGCCGCCTTGGCTGGAGAGCAGACCGTTCGTTCGGTTGGTGATCTGCGCAACGTTCAGATTCAAGGCTTTCTGTGCCAGCACCTGACCGCTGTCGTTGTTGTTGAGTTGCTGGCCGGTCAGGGTAATCACGTCCTGACTGGACAGTTCACCGCTACGGTTATCGATGTCGGTGACATTGATATCGAGGGCTTGGGTTGCGCCGATGAAACCGTTCTGACGGTTGTCCAGCGCGTCGCCGCGCAAGGTCAATGTGCCCTGGGCAAGCATCTGACCGCCCAGTTGCCGAAGGCTGCCGATCTGTGCGTTGAGGTTCTGTTTGCTGGCGATCTGGCCGAGGCCGTTGTCTGCTGTCGCGGCACTCAGCTTCACATCGCCGTCGCCAATCAGCGTGCCCTTGACGTTGGTCAGGGCGGTATTCACTCAGCTTCACATCGCCGTCGCCAATCAGCGTGCCCTTGACGTTGGTCAGGGCGGTATTGACCGTCAGGTCCAGGCCTGCGCGGCTGCTGATCAAGCCTTCGGTGTTGTCCAGGCTGTCGCTGCGAGTGTTCAGCGCGGCAGCGGAAATCGTACCTTTGACGTTGCTCAGCGCCTTGTTGACGATCAGCGTCAGGGCCTGACTGCTGAGCAGTTTGCCGCCACTGTTATCGAGACTGTTGGCGTTCAGGGTAAAGGCCTTTGCGCTGGAGATTTCGCCGTTCTGGTTGGCCACGCCGTTGAGATTCTTCAGCAGCAACACGCCGGGGGCGTTGATCAAACCGCCCTGATTGTTCAACTGGCCGTTGTTCAGGTCGAGGCTCAGCGAGGTGTTGCTGAACAGCTCACCACCCTGCTGGTCGAGGCTGGTCACGCTGGCCGTCAATGCCAGCGCACTGGCAATACGTCCGGCGCTCTGGTTGATGACTTTACCGGCCGTCAACTGCAGGGTATCGCTGCTGGTCAGGCGACCACCCTGGCTGTTGTCGAATGCGTGGCGCCCTTGCCAGCCAGTTTGCCCGCCTGACTGTTGTCCAGGCTGGCGCTGGTCAGCGTCAGCGTTGCGTCGGTGGTGACAGAACCCGCCTGGTTCTCCAGAGCGCCGGTGGTGGTGACGCTCAAGGCATCGGCACTGGACAGACTGCCTGCTGCGTTTTGCAACGAAGCGGCATTGACCGTCAACCCCGCTTCGCTGCTGAGCAGACCACCGCTGTTGTCCAGCGCACCGGACACATCAATGCTCATGTCCTTCTGGCTCGCCAGCGTACCGCCTGCGTTATCCAGCCGCGCACCGTCGAGACGCAGGGTGTTACCGAACAACAGGCCTTTATTCAGGTTGATCACGCGCGCCACGGTCAGCCCAAGTGCAGTTACCTTGCCGCCGTTGCTGTTGTCGAGCGTCTGACCAATGATGTCCACACCGATCTGGCTGGACAGTTCACCGGCCTTGTTGTCGATGTCGGTAACATCGATTTTCAGCGCTTTTGTAGAGCCCACCAGGCCGCCTGCCTGGTTGTCGAGGGTTTTGCCGGTCAGGGTCAGATTGCCCTGCGCAACCAGCTCGCCGCCCTGCTGGGTCAGATTGGCGATGTTGGCGACCATGTCGGCCTGACTGGCGATACGACCACTGCCGTTGAGAGCGCTGTCGACCTGCAACTGCATCAGGCCAGCGGCGTTGAGCAGACCGTTCTGGTTATCCAGATGCGTGCCAACCAGTTCAAGACCGGCATTGCTGTTGATCAGGCCCTTTTGAGCGGTGCTCAGCCCGGTCTGGCTGTTGTCGAGTGCATCGACGAACAGCTGCAGGCCTTTCTCGGCACGAATCGAACCGCCACGGTTGTCCACGCTGTCGCTATGCACGATCA
>NZ_LKEK01000108.1:0-183384 GCF_001466905.1 Pseudomonas sp. ICMP 3272 | reverse complement strand
CGACGCTCCGCGTCGCATGCCGTTCTGGACGCTCTGCGTCCTCTTGACGACGCAGAGCCTGCGTGAGCGTGAGGGACGATTTAGCCCCGCTCATGCACCAAGCGCCCACCCGACCAGGTCTGCTTCACTGTCCGGTCATCACCGATGGTCATCAGCACAAACAGAATCTCTTCGATGTCTTTAGCCTGTTTCAACCGGTATGACAGCAGCGGGGTGGCGTTGTAATCCAGCACCAGAAAGTCGGCTTCGTTACCGGGCTTCAAGCTGCCGACCTTGTCCTCCAAACGTAGTGCTCGCGCGCCGCCTAGCGTCGCCAGGTACAGCGACTTGAACGGATTGAGCCGTGCGCCCTGCATCTGCATGACCTTGTAGGCTTCGTTCAAGGTCTGCAGAATCGAAAAGCTGGTGCCGCCGCCCACATCGGTGCCAACCCCGACATTCACCTTGTGCTTTTCGGCCATCGGCAGGTTGAACAGGCCGCTGCCCAGAAACAGATTGGAGGTCGGGCAGAAGGCAATCGCCGAACCGGTTTGCGCCAGTCGTGCGCACTGTTCGTCGCACAAGTGCACGCCATGGGCGAACACCGAGCGCTCGCCGAGCAGGTTGAAGTGATCGTAGACGTCCAGGTAATGCTTGCGCTCGGGGAACAGTGCCTTGACCCACTCGATCTCCTGAAGGTTTTCGCTGATGTGGGTCTGCATGTACAGGCCGGGATACTCAGTAAGCAACTGCCCAGCCAGGCTCAATTGCTCCGGGCTGCTGGTCGGCGCGAATCGCGGGGTCACTGCGTAGCTCAAACGCCCTTTACCGTGCCAGCGTTCGATCAGCGACTTGCTGTCGGCGTACCCGGATTCCGGCGTATCAACCAGATAATCCGGCGCATTGCGGTCCATCATCACCTTGCCGGCGATCATGCGCAGATCGAGTGCCTGAGCCGCACTGAAAAACGCCTCGACCGACTCTTTATGCACGCTGCCGAACACCAGCGCTGTGGTCGTGCCGTTGCGCAGCAGTTCCTTGATGAAGATGTCGGCCACCTGCGCCGAATGCTCGGGGTCGGCGAACTGGCTTTCGCAGGGGAAGGTGTAGGTGTTGAGCCAGTCGAGCAGTTGTTCGCCGTAGGCACCGATCATGCCGGTTTGTGGCAAGTGGATATGGGTGTCGATGAAGCCCGGTGTGATCAGTGCGTCCGGGTATTCGATCAGCTCGACATCGCCGTCGAGGCTATCGAGCAAATCGTCAGCATTGCCCACTGAAATGATTTTGCCGTTTTCGACCAGCAACAGGCCATCGGCAAAATACTCATAAGACGCCCCCACTGCCACCTCCGCGGGGTCGGCAATGCTGTGAAGGATGGCGGCGCGGTAGGCTTTACGGCGGGAAACTGAACTCATGGCACTCTCGTTGTGACTCATTGCGACTGACTGCGGCGTGATTCGGGCAGCAGTCTGGCGATTGGTTCGGCATTGGCACTGTGCTGGCCAAAGCTTGCGTTGTAGGTGGCGATTATTTCTGCGGCGATGGACACCGCGATCTCGATGGGCAACTTGCCTTTGACTTCCTCCAGGCCCATCGGGCAACGCATGCGTTGCAGCAGGCTGGCGTCAAAACCGCGTTCCCGCAAGCGATGTTCGAATTTGACGCGCTTGGTTTTCGAGCCGATCAGCCCGAAGTAAGTAAAGTCGCCGCGTTTTAGGATCGCAGCAGTCAGCTCAAGGTCCAGTTGATGGTTGTGGGTCATGACAATGCAGTAAGTGCCGACAGGCAACTGCGCGACCTCGTCGGCCGGCTCTTCACTGATGATCTTCAACACGCCCTCGGGCATCGGCTCGGGGAATTCGTTCTCACGTGCGTCGATCCAGCGCACCCGGCAGGGCAGGCTGGCGAGCAGTGGCACCAGTGCACGGCCGACATGACCGGCACCAAACACGGCGATCTGCGCGACGGGCTCGCCCATCGGTTCGAACAACAGCACGTTCACGCCGCCGCAGCACTGGCCCAGGCTTGCGCCGAGGTTGAAACGTTCCAGACGCGTCTGCCGGGTGCCGCTGGCGAGCATCTCGCGGGCGATTTGCATGGCCTTGTATTCCAGGTGCCCGCCGCCGATGGTGTCGTGAATATGCTCGGCACAGACCACCATCTTCGAGCCGGCATTGCGTGGCGTCGAGCCCAGCTCCTCGATGATGGTCACCAGGATGCCGGCTTCTCCACGGGCCTGTAGCTCGGCCAGGGCGCTGATCCAGTTGTTCATTTCTGCTCCAGGACCGAGTGATCCAGGCCCGGCGCCTTCGCGAGCAGGCTCGCTCCCACGGGGGCATCCTGACTAGGTGAAGGCGAGCCTGGCGAAGCTTCACTTACCCGCGAAGGGGCGGAAACAATCGGCTCGGCACCTTCGCCGGATGCGCGACGCGCAGCGCTTTTCTGGCGCATCTGCTCACAGCCCCACAACACTTTTTCCGGAGTTGCAGGCGCGTCAATGTCCGGTTGATGGCGATAATCACCCAGGCTCGCCACAGCGTCCTTGATTGCGCACCAGGCAGCGATGCCGAGCATGAACGGTGGCTCGCCCACTGCCTTGGAGTGGAATACGGTGTCTTCCGGGTTCTTGCGGTTCTCCACCAGCTTGATGCGCAGATCAAGCGGCATGTCCGCCACCGCAGGGATCTTGTAGGACGCCGGGCCGCTGGTCATCAGCTTGCCCTTGTCGTTCCACACCAGTTCCTCGGTGGTCAGCCAGCCTGCGCCTTGAATGTAGCCGCCTTCGACCTGGCCGATATCGATGGCCGGGTTCAGCGAGGCACCGACGTCGTGCAGAATGTCGGTGCGCAACATTTTGTACTCGCCTGTCAGCGTGTCGACGATGACCTCGACGCAGGCCGCACCAAACGCGTAGTAATAGAACGGTCGGCCCCGCGCCTGGCTGCGGTCATAGAAAATCTTCGGCGTCTTGTAATAGCCGGTGCTGGACAACGAAACCTGGCCCATCCAGGCCAATTGCGCCAGCTCGGCGAAGGGCAGGAAAATATCGCCGATCCGCACATGGCCGTTGCGAAACTCGACTTCTGTTTCTGCCACCTGATAGTGCCGGGCTGCGAACTCCACCAGCCGCCGCTTGAGGGTTTCAGCGGCATTCTGCGCGGCCTTGCCGTTCAGGTCGGTGCCGCTTGAGGCGGCGGTAGGCGAGGTGTTCGGCACCTTGTCGGTGTTGGTGGCGGTGATCTGAATACGGTCAATGTCCACCTGAAACACTTCAGCCACGACCTGCGCGACTTTGGTGTTCAAACCCTGGCCCATTTCGGTGCCGCCATGGTTCAGGTGGATGCTGCCGTCGGTGTAGATGTGAATCAGCGCGCCTGCCTGATTGAGGAAGCTGGCGGTAAAGGAAATGCCGAATTTGACCGGCGTCAGCGCCAGCCCTTTTTTCAGGATCGGGCTTCCGGCATTGAACGTGCGAATGGCTTCGCGGCGCTCGGCATACTGGCTGCTCTGTTCGAGGTCGGCGGTCATCTCTTCCAGCAGGTTGTGCTCGACCGTCTGGTAATAGTGCGTGACGTTACGCTCGGTCTTGCCGTAATAGTTGGCCTTGCGCACCGCCAGCGGGTCCTTGCCGAGGAAGCGCGCGATGCAGTCCATGACCTCTTCGATGGCGACCATGCCTTGCGGGCCGCCAAAGCCACGGTAGGCCGTGTTGGACGCAGTGTGAGTCTTGCAGCGATGGCCGTTGACCGTGGCTTCGCCCAGATAGTAGGCGTTGTCGGCGTGAAACATGGCGCGGTCGACAATCGACGCAGACAGGTCCGGCGAGTAGCCGCAGTTGCCTGCCAGATCCAGCTCTATACCCTGCAAACGACCCGCGTCGTCGAAGCCCACGTCGTACTCGATGTAGAACGGGTGGCGCTTGCCGGTCATCTGCATGTCTTCAAAGCGTTGCAGGCGCATCTTGGTGGGCTGGCCGGTCAGCCGGGCAATCACGGCGCACAGGCAGGCCGGGCTCGCCGCCTGAGTTTCCTTGCCGCCAAAGCCACCGCCCATGCGCCTCATGTCGACCACGATGCGGTTCATCGGCACGCCCAGCACCTCGGCCACCAGCTTCTGGATTTCTGTGGGGTTCTGGGTCGAGCAATAGACAATCATGCCGCCGTCTTCAGTCGGCATCACCGAGGATATCTGGGTTTCCAGGTAAAAATGTTCCTGACCGCCGATGTGCAGGTTGCCCTGCAAACGGTGGGTTGCGCCTGCCAGCGCTGCGGCCGAGTCGCCACGTTTGTGCGTGTGGCTGTCGAGCACAAAGTGTTTCTGACGCAGCGCCTGAACCACATCCAGCACCGGCTCCAGGTCCTCATATTCGATAATCGCCGCCATTGCCGCCTGCCGGGCAATGTCCAGATCGCGAGCAGCAACGGCAAGCACCGGTTGACCGACAAACTCCACCGTGTCGATGGCCAGCAGCGGATCGCCGGGCAGCAACGGTCCGATATCCTTCAGCCCCGGAATATCCTGATGGGTAATCGCGATGCGTACGCCGTCGAAGGCGTAGCAGGGCGAGGTGTCGATGCTGATGATTCGCGCGTGGGCACGGTCGGAAAGACGTGCGTACACATGCAACTGATTGGGAAACTCCAGGCGATCATCGATATACACCGCTTCGCCGGACACATGCTTGTCGGCGCTGTCATGCTTGACGCTGCGACCGACGCCAGTGCTCAAGCCCTGCTGGAACACGGCGAGCATTTCGGCCTGGGTAATGGATGGGGAATGCTCAGACATAGTCAGTCACCCGCGTTGCGACGGCAGGCGTCTGCACTTCGATGAAATACTTGCGCAGCAGGTTCTGCGCGCTCAACAGGCGATATTCCTTGCTGGCACGGAAGTCCGACAGCGGCGTGAAATCTTCGCTGAGTGCGGCGCAGGCCTGCTCAACGGTTTCATTACTCCACGGCTGGCCGACCAGGGCCCGCTCGCAGGCCGCTGCGCGCTTGGGAATCGCCGCCATGCCGCCATAGGCGACACGTGCCTCGCGGATCACGCCGTCTTCTATCGTCAGGCGGAACGCCGCACAGACTGCCGAGATGTCGTCATCCAGGCGTTTGGAGACTTTATAGGCACGAAAGGTCTGCAGTGGATTGGCGGTCGGCACGATGATCTTTTCGATGAACTCACTCTCCTGGCGAGCCGTGACCTTGTAGTCGATGAAGTAATCCTCCAGCGCCAGAGTGCGCTGGCCGTTGCCTTTGCGCAGCACGATCTGCGCACCAAGGGCGATCAGCAGGGGCGGTGAGTCGCCGATGGGCGAGGCATTGCCGATATTGCCGCCCAGCGTGCCCTGATTACGGATCTGCAACGAGGCGAAGCGTTGTAGTAACTCGCCAAAGTCCGGGTATTCGGCCTTGAGTGCTGCATAACAATCGGTCAGCGGAGTGGCTGCGCCGATCTCCAGGCGGTCTTCGAAACGCTTCACGCCCTTCATCTCGTCGATGTGTCCGACGTAAATCATCACCGGCAATTGTTTGTGAAACTGCGTGACTTCCAGGGCCAGATCGGTGCCGCCGGCCAGCAGGCGCGCCTGCGGATGGCTTCCATAAAGGTCAGCCAGGTCCGCCACGGTCAGCGGAATGAAGCAGCTTTTTTCGCCGTCGCTCAGTGCTTCGGTCTGGCCTGGCGTGATTGCTCGCAGGCGCTCGACAGTCTGAGCCTGGCGCTGATCGAACTGGTCCGGCTGGCGCTGGCTGCAAGACTGCTCGGCGGCGGCCAGAATAGGGCGATAACCGGTGCAGCGGCACAAATTGCCTGCCAGCGCTTCGTGGGCCTGGTGCGCGTTGGCGTCGCTGCTGTTCTTTTGCAGGGCAAACAGCGACATCACAAAGCCCGGGGTACAAAAGCCGCATTGCGAGCCGTGACACTCGACCATCGCTTGTTGCACGCTGTGCAACTGACCCTGGTGCTTGAGGTCCTCGACGCTGATCAATTGTTTGCCGTGCAGCGACGCCATGAACGTCAGGCACGAATTGAGGCTGCGATAACGCAGCGTTTGCTTGCCGTCGGCGTCACTGTGCAACTCGCCAACCACGACGGTGCAGGCACCGCAGTCGCCACTGGCACAACCTTCCTTGGTACCGGGCTTGTGTGCCTGCTCACGCAGGTAGGTCAGCACGGTCATGTTCGGATTCAGGCTGCGCTCGGTTTTTAGCTCTTGGTTCAAAAGGAACTGAATCACGGCGCAAAGCCCTCACATTTATTGTCATCAGACATGTCGATGAATCTATCAGCTCTGCTTATTGGGTCAATTTGTTTCTGACTTAAGAGTCAGGAAATTGAGTTTTTCAGCATTCTGCCGATCAAAGACTCTCTGGTTCTTGAATCGCCCATTGGGTTGTATTCAAGGTTTTGCGTATTTCGTGCCAGTTTCCGCTTCTATGGCCCTGCGCCATCCGTACCGGTTGCGCTACACTTCGCGGCTTGCATGCAGAACTGGTTTTTTTGAAGGATAGTCATGACGTTCAAGGCACCGGACAGCCTCGCTGAGCAAATTGCTCATCATCTTGCCGAGCGGATCATTCGCGGTGAGCTCAAGCCTGGAGAGCGTATTCAGGAACAGAAAGTCACGCAGGCGTTGAACGTCAGCCGTGGTTCTGTGCGCGAAGCATTATTGATTCTGGAGCGCCGCCATCTGGTGGTGATCCTGCCGCGTCGTGGGGCACAGGTTACGGTGCTCAACGCGCACAACGTGACCAGCCTGTGTGGCCTGATGAGCGAGTTGTACATTCTGCTGGCCAATGCAGTGGTCGAGCGCTGGCGCACCGAGGATGATCTTGCGCCGTTCGTGCAGATACAACAGCGCCTGCAGGTCAGTTTCGAGCAGCAGGACGTCAAGGCATTTGTCGAAGAGAGCTTCAATGTCATGCGCGCGGCCTATCCGTTCGCCAGCAACCCGTACCTCGAAGAAACGGTCGAGAACCTGCAGCCGTCCATGAGCCGCAGCTATTTCCTCGCGCTCGAGCAACGCAAGGCCGATATGGGCGACTATCTGGCGTTGTTCGACGAGTTGCTTGGCGCGGTGATCGCGCGGGATCTGCCGAAAATTCGTGTAGTGCTGATCGCCTACTGTCAGCGCAGCTGCCAGCTGGTGCTGGCCGCCCTGGCAGCGGACTGACGCCATGCGCCTGAAGTGCATCAAGCTGGCAGGGTTCAAGTCGTTCGTCGATCCCACCACGGTGAACTTCCCCAGTAACATGGCGGCCGTTGTCGGTCCCAATGGCTGTGGCAAATCCAACATCATCGACGCCGTGCGCTGGGTCATGGGCGAAAGCTCGGCCAAGAACCTGCGCGGCGAGTCGATGACCGACGTCATCTTCAATGGCTCCACCAGCCGCAAACCGGTCAGCCAGGCGAGTATCGAGCTGGTGTTCGATAACTCCGACGGCACGCTGGTCGGCGAGTACGCGGCGTATGCGGAAATCTCCATTCGCCGCAAAGTGACCCGCGACAGCCAGAACAGCTACTACCTCAACGGCACCAAATGCCGCCGTCGCGACATTACCGACATCTTCCTTGGCACCGGCCTGGGGCCACGCAGCTATTCGATCATCGAGCAGGGCATGATCTCCAAGCTGATCGAAGCCAAGCCTGAAGACCTGCGCAACTTTATTGAAGAAGCCGCCGGGATCTCCAAATACAAGGAGCGACGTCGGGAAACCGAAAACCGTATTCGCCGCACCCACGAGAACCTGGCGCGCCTGACTGACCTTCGGGAAGAACTCGAGCGTCAGCTGGAGCGTCTGCACCGACAGGCTCAGGCCGCCGAGAAGTATCAGGAATACAAGGCCGAAGAACGCCAGTTGAAGGCGCAACTGTCGGCTCTGCGCTGGCAGGCGTTGAATGATCTGGTGGGGCAGCGCGAGGCAGTGATCGGCAATCAGGAGATCGGTTTTGAAGCGCTGGTGGCTGATCAGCGCAGCGCCGATGCCAGCATCGAAAGGCTGCGCGACGGCCATCATGATCTGTCCGAACGCTTCAACCTGGTGCAGGGCCGTTTTTATTCGGTCGGTGGCGACATTGCTCGCGTCGAGCAGAGCATCCAGCACGGTCAGCAGCGGCTGCGCCAATTGCAGGACGACCTGCGCGAAGCCGAACGCGCCCGCCAGGAAACCGAATCCCATCTTGGCCACGACACCACCTTGCTTGCCACCCTGGGCGAAGAGCTGCAGATGCTTGAGCCCGAGCAGGAAATGACCAGCGCGGCCGCCGAAGAATCGGCCATTGCCCTGGAAGACGCCGAAGCGGCCATGCAGGGCTGGCAGGAGAAGTGGGACGTCTTCAATCAGCAATCCGCCGAGCCACAGCGCCAGGCGCAGGTCCAGCAGTCGCGCATTCAGCAACTTGAACAAAGCATCGAACGCCTGGCCGAACGCCAGCGGCGTCTGGCCGAAGAGCGTCAGTTGCTGGCCGCCGACCCTGAGGATGCGGCCATTCTGGAACTGAGCGAAGACCTCGCCACCCGTGACATGACCCTTGAGGAGCTGCACGCGGGCGAGGAGCAGGCGGTAGAGCGTCTGGAGCAACTGCGTGAAGCTTTGCAGCAGGCCAGTCAGGCGCAACAGCAGGCGCAGGGCGAGCTGCAACGTCTCAACGGGCGTTTGGCTTCCCTGGAAGCGCTGCAGCAGGCCGCGCTTGACCCGGACACCGGCACCGCCGAATGGCTGCGCGATCAGCAACTGGCCGAACGCCCGCGTCTGGCCGAGGGGCTGAGTGTCGAAGCGGGCTGGGAGCTGGCCGTGGAGACCGTGCTCGGCGCGGATTTGCAGGCGGTGCTGGTGGATGACTTCGACGCGCTTGATCTGGCGAACTTCCAGCAGGGTGATCTGCGCTTGCTCAGCGCCGGTGCCGATACGGTACGGGTGCCTGGCAGCCTGCTGGAGAAAGTGGACAGTACGGTTGATCTGTCCGCCTGGCTGGGCCAGGTGATTCCGGTCGAGGATCTGGACGAAGCGCTGGCGCGACGTGCGCAACTCAGCGCCGGACAAAGCCTGATCAGCCGTGACGGCTATTGGGTCGGGCGGCACTTTTTACGTGTGCGACGTGCCAGCGAGGCGCAGAGTGGCGTGCTGGCGCGGGGGCAGGAATTACAACGGCTGGGCCTGGAGCGTGATGAGCGCGAAGCGACGCTGGCTACGCTTGAAGAGCAATTGCTGGTGCTGCGCGAGCAACAGTCGCAGGAGGAAGAAGCCCGCGAGCAACTGCGCCGCCGCGTGCAGGACGAAACCCGTCAGCAAAGCGAACTTAAAGCGCAACTGTCGGCGGTCAGGGTGAAGGTCGAGCAGTTGACCCTGCGTCGTACTCGTCTGGACGAAGAACTGGCCGAGCTGGGCGAGCAACGCGCTGTCGAGCACGAGCACCTCGGCGAATCGCGCCTGCAATTGCAGGATGCACTGGACAGCATGGCGCAGGATACCGAACAGCGCGAAGTGCTTCAGGCGCAGCGTGATGCGCTGCGCGAGCGTCTGGATAGGATTCGTCAGGATGCGCGGCAGCATAAGGATCACAGTCATCAACTGGCGGTGCGTCTGGGCTCGCTCAAGGCGCAGTACGATTCGACGCGTCAGGCGCTGGAGCGCCTGCGCATGCAGTCCGAAAGGCTGACCGAAAAACGCGAGCAACTGAGTCTGAATCTGGAGGAGGGCGAGGCACCGCTTGAAGAACTGCGCCTCAAGCTTGAAGAGCTGCTGGAGCGGCGCATGGTGGTCGATGATGAAATGCGCATCGCCAAGAACGCCCTCGAAGACGCTGACCGCGAACTGCGTGAAGCCGAAAAGCGCCGGACCCAGGCTGAGCAGCAATCGCAGCTGTTGCGCGGCCAGCTTGAGCAGCAACGCCTGGAATGGCAGTCGCTGACGGTGCGCCGCACGGCGTTGCAGGACCAATTGCATGAGGACGGCTACGACCTGCACGGCGTGCTCGCCACGTTGACCCCCGAGGCCAGCGAGCAGGCCGCCGAGCAGCAACTGGAGAGCATCGCCGGGCGTATTCAGCGTCTGGGAGCGATCAACCTTGCCGCCATTGACGAGTACCAGCAGCAATCCGAACGCAAGCGTTATCTGGATGCGCAGGATGCTGATCTGGTGGAAGCACTCGACACTCTGGAAAACGTCATCCGCAAGATCGATAAAGAAACCCGAAACCGCTTCAAAGATACCTTCGATCAGATAAATAGCGGGATTCAGGCACTTTTCCCAAAAGTTTTCGGTGGTGGCTCCGCTTATTTGGAACTGACGGGCGAAGATTTACTCGATACAGGGGTGACAATCATGGCGCGCCCTCCCGGCAAGAAGAACAGCACCATTCATCTGCTGTCGGGTGGGGAAAAAGCCTTGACTGCACTGGCGCTGGTTTTTGCCATTTTCAAACTCAATCCTGCGCCGTTTTGCATGCTTGATGAGGTGGATGCGCCGCTGGATGACGCCAACGTGGGTCGCTATGCGCGGTTGGTGAAAGAAATGTCACAAACTGTTCAGTTCATCTACATCACCCACAACAAGATCGCCATGGAAATGGCTGACCAATTGATGGGGGTGACGATGCATGAACCAGGCTGTTCGCGGCTGGTAGCGGTGGATGTAGAGCAGGCGATGGCGCTTGTGGATGCCTGAGTTCTGGCTTGATTCAGTCGGGAAATCGTTGCGCAAGGGCCCGAAAATTTGACGTTTGTGTGATAGATGGCACTTTGGGCGGCGAAGAGACGTAACAGACGGTGTAAAGTTACCTTTGGTCGTGCTAGTTTAGTGACCACTTTTTATTTTCGCGTGGGCAAATTGCCAGTCAGAACATAGACTTGGCACCACGTATTAAAGGGGTTTAGGCCCTTATTTTCAGATTTCTTCATTAGAGGCACTGGATTACATGGAAATCGGTCTGCGCGAGTGGCTGATCGTCATCGGCATAATAGTCATTGCCGGTATTCTTTTTGATGGCTGGCGCCGTATGCGCGGCAGCAAAGGTAAATTGAAATTCAGGCTGGATCGAAGCTTCTCCAATCTTCCGGATGAGGAGGAAACCACGTCGGCCGAAGTGCTCGGGCCGCCCCGTGTGCTGGATACCCACAAGGAGCCGCAGCTCGATGAGCATGATTTGCCGTCGATGAGCGCCAGCCCGCGTGAGGGCAAGCGCAGCAACAGTGACAAGCGTGGCAACAGCGACAAGAAGCGCAAGGATGAACCGCAGCAGGGTGACCTGAATCTGGATCTGGACGGCCCGAGCCTGTTCACCGGGCGTGACGATGACTTCCCGGACGACAAGCCGGCCCAGCGCATCACCGAAGACAAGGACCTGCCTCCGGTAGAGGAAGTGCTGGTCATCAGCGTGATCTCGCGCAGCGAAGGCGGTTTCAAGGGCCCGGCGCTGTTGCAGAACATTCTGGAAAGCGGCCTGCGTTTTGGCGAGATGGATATTTTCCATCGTCACGAAAGCATGGCAGGTAACGGCGAAGTGCTGTTCTCGATGGCCAATGCGGTCAAGCCCGGCGTGTTCGATCTGGACGATATCGACCATTTCAGCACCCGTGCCGTGAGCTTCTTCCTTGGTTTGCCAGGCCCGCGTCATCCCAAGCAGGCCTTCGACGTCATGGTTGCCGCAGCCCGCAAGCTGGCCCATGAACTGGATGGCGAGCTGAAAGATGACCAGCGCAGTGTCATGACCGCGCAAACCATCGAGCATTACCGTCAGCGCATCGTTGAATTCGAGCGCCGTGCATTGACCCAGCGTCGCGGTTAAGCGAATCCTTGTCCACTTCCCGATCAAGAGCATGCTCCGGCGCGCTTTTTCGGGGATTGGGCTTGAACAGAACAGAGCCAACAGATTGAGCAGCCTCGGCTGCTCTTTTGCTTTTTGAGAGAACACCGTATGAAGGCCGTCGAAACCCGAATCCTGGAACTGCGTGCAGAGCTGGATGAGCACAACTACCGCTATCACGTTCTGGATGAGCCCAGCATCCCGGATGTCGAGTACGACCGCCTGTTTCACGAACTCAAGGCCCTTGAGGCAGAAAACCCGCATCTGGTCACGCCGGATTCGCCGACGCAGCGGGTTGGCAGCGCCGCTTTGTCGGCGTTCACTCAGGTTCGGCACGAAATGCCGATGCTCAGTCTGGGCAACGCTTTCGAAGAAAACGACATGCTCGAGTTTGACCGGCGCGTAACCGAAGGGCTGGATTTGCCTGCCGGGGACCTGTTTGGCGCGGGCAGCAAGGTGCAGTACAGCTGCGAGCCCAAGCTGGACGGTCTGGCAGTCAGCCTGCTGTATCGCGACGGTGCGCTGGTACGCGGTGCGACGCGTGGGGACGGGACCACCGGCGAGGACATCAGCGTCAATGTGCGCACCGTGCGCAACATCCCGCTCAAGCTGAAAGGCAAGGGCTGGCCGGATGTGCTGGAAGTGCGCGGCGAAGTGTTCATGTCCAAGGCAGGTTTCGAGCGGCTCAACGCCAGCCAGCTGGAAATCGGCGGCAAAACCTTCGCCAACCCGCGCAATGCAGCGGCGGGCAGCCTGCGCCAGCTGGACTCGAAAATCACTGCCAATCGTCCGCTGGAATTCTGCTGCTATGGCCTGGGGCAGACTTCGGCGGAAATCGCCGACACTCACATCGGCGTGCTTGAAACGTTGAAAAAATGGGGCATGCCGGTCAGCCGCGAGCTGAAACTGGCGAATGGCGTCGAGGAGTGTCTGGCCTATTACCGCGATATCGGTGAGCGACGCTTGGCGCTGACTTACGAGATCGACGGCGTGGTGTTCAAGGTCAACAACCTGGCAGCGCAGCGCGAACTGGGCTTTCGCGCCCGTGAGCCGCGCTGGGCGATTGCCCACAAATTCCCCGCCATGGAAGAACTGACCGAACTGCTGGATGTCGAGTTCCAGGTAGGCCGCACGGGCGCAGTAACGCCGGTCGCGCGCCTCAAGCCGGTCAAGGTGGCTGGCGTCATGGTCGCCAACGCCACGCTGCACAACATGGATGAAGTGGCGCGGCTCGGCCTGATGATTGGCGACACGGTGATCATCCGCCGCGCCGGTGACGTGATTCCTCAGGTGGTGCAGGTGGTTGCCGAGCGCCGCCCCGAGAATGCCAGGGCGGTGCAGGTTCCACAGACCTGCCCGGTGTGCGGCTCGCATGTCGAGCGCACGCAGTTGATCAAGCGTAGCAAGGGCAAGGAAACCGTCACCGAAGGCGCGGTGTATCGCTGCGTCGGGCGTCTGGCCTGCGGTGCGCAACTCAAGCAGGCGATCATCCACTATGTGTCACGTCGTGCGATGGACATCGAAGGGCTTGGCGACAAGACCATCGAGCAACTGGTCGATGAAAAACTCATCGGCTCGCCTGCCGATCTGTACAAGCTGAAATACGAACAGATCATCGACCTCGAAGGCTTTGCCGAAATTTCCAGCAACAAGCTGCTCAAGGCGATTGCCGACAGCCGGCAGCCGACCCTGGCGCGCTTCATCTATGCCCTGGGCATTCCCGATGTGGGCGAGGAGACGGCCAAGGTGCTGGCGCGCTCGCTGGCGTCTCTGGAGCGCGTCAAACAGGCCTTGCCGGAGGTGTTGACTTACCTGCCGGATGTCGGTCTGGAAGTTGCCTACGAAATTCACAGTTTCTTCGAAGACGAGCACAACCGTAACGTCATTGATGCGCTGTTGGGCGAATGCGGACTGCAATTGCAGGATCAGGGCGAGCTGGGTGCCGAATTTGCGGCCAGCACTACGCTCGAAGGGCTGATCGACAAACTGCACATTCCGTCGGTAGGGCCGGGCGCTGCACAGAAACTGGCTGACAGGTTCGGCACGCTGGAGGCCATCATCAGCGCCGATTGGCTGGACATGCGTCAGACGCTGCCGGAGAAACAGGCCAAGTCGGTCCGCGATTTCTTCGACGACAGCGCACATGCCGAGCGCGCCCGCGCCATAGAAGCCCAGCTCAAAGACTTCGGCATGCACTGGCGCAGCGAGAAAAAAACCGTCGAAGGCCTGCCGCTGGCTGGGCAGACCTGGGTGCTGACGGGTTCGCTGGAGCGCATGAGTCGCGACGTCGCCAAGGAAAAACTCGAAAGCCTTGGTGCCAAAGTCTCCGGCTCGGTCTCGGCCAAGACCCACACCGTGGTTGCAGGCCCCGGTGCAGGCTCGAAACTGACCAAGGCCAACGAGCTGGGGCTGACCGTACTGGACGAAGATGCGCTGCTCAAGCGCCTGACCGAACTGGGCGTGGCGGTTGACTGAGGCAGGCCGACGCTCCACTTGATTATCGTGCGCTCCGCGTCGCATGCCGTTCTGGACGCTCTGCGTCCGGTCTTGAATGTGATGGTGCGGCGTAGATCTGTGACGCAGAGCGTCACGCACTGCATTCCCACGCTGGAGCGTGCGGAACGATAATCCCAACTACCGTGCGACGCTCTGCGCCGGCATTCCTGTTCTGGAGAGTGTGGAACGATGACCTCAACTATCGTGCGACGCTCCGCGTCGCATGCCGTTCTGGACGCTCTGCGTCCGGTCTTGAATGTGATGGTGCGGCGTAGATCTGTGACGCAGAGCGTCACGCACTGCATTCCCACGCTGGAGCGTGCGGAACGATAATCCCAACTACCGTGCGACGCTCTGCGCCGGCATTCCTGTTCTGGAGAGTGTGGAACGATGACCTCAACTATCGTGCGACGCTCCGCGTCGCATGCCGTTCTGGACGCTCTGCGTCCGGTCTTGAGTGTGATGGTGTGGCGTAGATCTGTGACGCAGAGCGTCACGCACGACATTCCCACGCTGGAGCGTGCGGAACGATAATCCCAACTACCGTGCGATGCTCTGCTTAGGCATTTGATCATCGTGCGACGCTCCGCGTCGCATGCCGTTCTGGACGCTCTGCGTCCGGTCTTGAATGTGATGGTGCGGCGTAGATCTGTGACGCAGAGCGTCACGCACGGCATTCCCACGCAGGAGCGTGCGGAACGATAATCTCTACTACCGTGCAGATGCTCTGCTTAGGCATGTCTTGATCATCGTGCGACGCTCCGCCTCGCATGCCGTTCTGGACGCTCTGCGTCCGATCTTGAGTGTGATGGTGCGGCGTAGATCTGTGACCACGCTGGAGCGTGCGGAACGATAATCCCAACTACCGTGCGACGCACCGTTTTCGCCCATGCAAACGCCGTCGACGCTATCCGTCCCCGCCGTTCGATAATATTTTGAACCCCTGAAGCTTAGGCATGATCTAGTCCATGCAAGGCCAACGGGAGATCGCCATGTATCGCTTTTTCGAGCAATTGAGTTCACGCATTACCGCCCCATTTGTCGGCGAATCCAAACGTAACAGCAAGGTCTGGCAGTGCACATGCGGCCAGTCGGTGTTTTTCCCCAATTCCCAATGCCTGGCCTGTTCGGCTGCGCTGGGTTACCTGCCCGAGCAGGGTCGCGTGGCTACGCTTGAAGCAGGGCCTGAGCCTACCTGGCGCCTGAGCGACGAACCGGGTGCGGGTCTGTATCGGCGTTGCGCTAACCTCGATACCCCGGCAGCCTGTAACTGGCTGTTTCCGGAGCACAACGCCGGTGAGTTCTGCGTTGCGTGCAGCCTCAATCGCACCATTCCCGACCTGTCCATCGCCGAAAACGGTGAGCGCTGGCGCAAGGTCGAGACCGCCAAGCGTCGTCTGGTTGCGCAGCTGATTTCCCTGGGGCTGCAGGTCATCCCCAAGAGCGTCGATGAAGAAGCCGGCCTGGCCTTTGACTTTGTCGGTGTCGATCTGGAAGGCAAGCTGCCGACCACTGGCCACGCCAATGGCCTGATTACCCTTAACATCGAGGAAGCCGACGACGCTCACCGCGAAGCGATGCGCGTGCAGATGCACGAACCCTACCGCACCTTGCTCGGCCATTTCCGCCATGAAGTCGGCCACTATTACTGGGATCGGCTCATCGCCAATACCCACTGGCAGGACGGCTGCCGCAATCTGTTCGGCGACGAGCGCGCCAGCTACGCCGATGCGCTTGATCACCACTATAAAAACGGCGCGCCCGACAACTGGCAGGAAAGCTTTGTCAGTGCTTACGCCACCATGCACCCGTGGGAAGACTGGGCCGAAACCTGGGCTCACTACCTGCACATGATGGACGCGGTCGACACTGCCCTGGGTTTTGGCATGAGCGCCCGCGACATGGAGCTGGACTACCAGCCATTCCCGCTGGAAGTGCTCTACGATCCACAGCACCCAGGCGGCCCGGCGTTCCTGTCGTTCGTCAACGCCTGGATCGAACTGGCCAGCATGCTCAACGAGCTGTCACGCAGCATGGGCCAGCCGGACTTCTATCCGTTCGTGCTGCCTCCGGCGGTAATCGCCAAACTGCACTTCATCCACCTGGTGATTCAGGATGCGGGTGGCAAGGCAGACGAGGTGTTGCAGGCTCAGTAACCCAGGCAGCGTCTGACATCGCTGGATGTCAGGCGCGTGCTCAAACTTCGTATCAAAGTGTCAGCACCAGCCTGCGCTCAAAACCGATCCTTCCGCGGTAAGCCTCTCCGGTGTCCACCCAGCCCTGACCTGCATAAAGCCCGATAGCAGCGCTATTGTCTGCATCGACCGAGAGCATCAAATGCGTGATGTCTGGCCACTTCAGGCGCAGCGCCGCAGGCAATGCCTGCAAGCACGCCTTGCCTAACCCCTTGCCCTGTTCGCGGTGATCGATCTGCAACGCATGCAGCGTCGCAGCCAGCGTCTCCTGAGCCCAGTTCGGTAGACAGTCCCCGCGCTTGAGCAGGAAAAAACCCACCGGTTTATCGTCGCCCAGAAGCACAAAGCCGCAAACATTCGGGTTGGGGTTGACCAGCAGAGTATTGAGCGCGGTGTAAATATCGCCGGAGAACTGCATCTGCTCCTGCGTCACTTCAAGGTGTTCGAGCTGTTGACGTTGAGAGGCGTTGAGATCGTGGTAGCCGACCAATCGAGTCTGCATGAGCAACCTGCTGGCTGATTATTATTGAGGCGGGCAGGGTACAGGATCGAATGAGGGTGTTTCGAGGATTTGTCACACCGACGGCCGATGCAGCTTTGCGTTTCAGCCCCGGCACACAAGTGCTTGAGCCCCCTCGAAATTTTTATCCGAACCAACGGTTGTAAACTCACGCCAGACCGGTACAATGGCGCGGCTCGCCAACTGGTGAGTGTCGTTATGGTGACCCCATCGGTCCCCCCGCAACGATTACCCGTGAACCTGGTCAGATCCGGAAGGAAGCAGCCACAGCGGGAACATTGTGTGCCGGGGTGTGGCTGGTGGGGGCACCACCTTAACGAATCCTTAGTCGGCCCTCGACGCAGTTGCACTGAAATCTCCACATCCCCGATTACCTCCCAACCGTCTCCGTATGCCGAGTGCGTTAGCTGTTCCTGCGCCTGTATGCCATGCCCGATGTGAAAGCTGCTGGTAATGCGATCCGAATTCGTCTGAACCCTCGGCGTCATGTGCCACCTAACCCCTTACGCGTCGCTTGAAACCGTTTTACGGCAAGGGGCAATTCAAGTCGCTGCGGGTGTCACGGGCTTTTCGGTCAGGCGTCTCGTAGCAGTGGAGCCGGGGGCCGGATGGAACAGGACATCATCAGATTTTTCACAGACTCGCAATTTCTGGGCATTTCGCTCGCCAACTGGATACTCGCTGTGTTCGCCTCGACCATGAGTTTTATTCTGGTCAGGGGGGTTATCGGTTTTGTGCTCCGAAAGATGCGCTCGCGGCCTGATTCGCCCAGCACGCATATGCGCTACATCGTGGTGCAGGTGCTGTCGGGCACCAGCAATACACTGTTACTGCTGGCTTCGATTCTGATCGGGGTGGGCATGCTCGATCTACCGGAGCGCTGGCTTGGGCGGGTCAGCAGTCTGTGGTTCGTGGTTGCTGCATTGCAGGTCGGGTTGTGGGCTAACCGGGCAATTGCGCTCGCGCTGCAGCGCTACTTTGTACGTCACAACGCTGGCGGCACCTATCAGGGCAGTGCGCTGGCAACGTTGAGTCTGTGGGGCGCGAAGGTGTTGCTGTGGGCCACGGTGGTCATGGCGATGTTGTCGAACGTCGGGGTCAACATCACCGCGTTTGTCGCCAGCCTCGGGGTGGGCGGTATTGCGGTTGCGCTGGCGGTGCAGAACATTCTGGGTGATGTGTTTGCCTCACTCTCCATTGCAGTGGACAAGCCTTTTGAAGTGGGCGATTTCATTGTGGTTGGCGCGCTGTCCGGTACGGTCGAACATGTCGGTCTGAAGACCACGCGCATCCGCAGCCTGGGCGGCGAGCAGATCGTGATGGCCAACGCCGACATGATCAACAACACCATTCAGAACTACAAACGCTTGCAGGAGCGGCGGATTGTCTTCGAATTCAGGCTGACCTATGACTGTTCCGTCGATCAGATACGGGAAGTGCCAAAGAAAGTAGAAGCGATCATCAACGCGCAGAAACTCGCCCGTTTCGACCGCTCGCATTTCCGTGGTTTTGGCGAAACGTCACTGGAGTTCGAGACCGTCTTTATCGTTCTCGACCCCAGCTACAACGTTTATATGGATGTGCAGCAGGCGATCAATCTGGACATCATGGAAGCCTTCGCCGAACTGGATGTGCGTTTCGCGTTTCCGTCCCGCACGGTGTATGTGGCGTCCTTGCCACCGGTCAAGACGTCGCGTCCGACTGCACTGGAGGCAGCCGACGCGAGTACCTGAGCCCTACAGCGACGGAATCAGGCAGGAAAGTGCAATGCGTTGGTCAGGTCGCCCATGGGGGCCTGGCCGCGCGCGATCATGGCGTCGTCGCGGCGCTTCAGCCCGTCGAGCTTTTCCAGGCCGTGAACACGGGTAATCAGGCGCAGAATCGAGGCCGTGTCGTAAACCGTGTGGTCGACCTTGCCTTTGCGGGCGAAGGGTGAAATGACCAGCGCCGGAATACGCGTGCCGGGGCCGAAGCGGTCGCCTTTGGGCGGTGCGACGTGGTCCCACCAGCCGCCGTTCTCGTCCACAGTCACGACGATCACCATGTTGTCCCACTGCGGGCTCTTGCGCAGGACCTTGATCACCCGGTCTATGTGTCGGTCACCCGCAGCCACGTCGGCATAACCGGCGTGCATGTTCAGGTTGCCCTGAGGTTTGTAGAAGGTCACGGCGGGCAACTTGCCCGCTTCGGCATCGGCGAGGAAGCGGTTGGTGCTCGACTCGTCACCCAGGCCGCCGTCACGCAGACGTTTTTTGCGTTCTTCAGGGTTTTGCGGGCCCTGTTGCTTGAAGTAGTTGAACGGCTGGTGATGGTATTGAAAGTTAGGGATTTTCGGGATTCCCGTGGAGTCCTTGAACTCGTCCAGCGTCACTTGCCAGGCCCCTGCGTACCAGGCCCAGTCGACATTTCTTTTCGACAGTTTGTCGCCGATGTGTTCGTGGCTTTGCGGAACCAGCACGTTGGGCAGATCCGGTTTCGAGTAATCAGGGTTCTGCGGGTCGCGCAGCCAGGTTGGCCAGTAGGGCGGGGCCATGGTGTTGACGGCGTAGTTGTCCGGGGTAATGGCGCTGGGACCGAACTGCGGTGGCCCCTCCATCGCGCTGGCAGGCGACTTGTCCAGCGGCTTGAGGCGCGGGTCCTGCGGGTTGAAGCTCTGCAGGGTCGCGATCTGCGATTTGGCCGGAGACTCGGCAGCGTTAGGGTAAATCGGCGCGGTGGCTGAAATCAGGTACTGGTGGTTGAGGAACGAGCCGCCAAATGCACCCTGAAAAAAGTTGTCGCACAGCACGAATTCCGAGGCAACGTCCCACAGGCGTAGCGAGTACTGAGTCTGTGCGTAGTTGCCCATGGTCAGTCCGCCGGCGTCGGCCCAGGCGACGAATCGATCATTGCGACCGTCGTTGATCTGCATCTGATTCTGATAGAAAACGTGCCACAGGTCGCGAGTGACCAGACTCAGCGGCAGGTCTTCGCCGTTCGGCCCCTTGAGCGGGAAGGGGGCGTTGGGCAGGTCTTTCTGAAACTGCTCGCCTGCCGGGTAGGTCACGCCGTCAACGGTTTGCGGCCCGACCTGTAACACACCACCCCAGGCGGGCGGCAGTTTGGACAATAGCGTGCCGTCGCGGTCGCGCTGTTCATAGTCGGAAGGTCTGAGCGAGGAGAGTGGCTTCTGGACCCCGGGGAAATCGCCGAACAGGTTATTGAAGCTGCGGTTCTCGGCGTAGATCACCACAATAGTCTTCACGTTTTCGCGCAAGGCCCGGTCCAGCGCAGGCCCGGCAAGGTGATGATGCTTGTCGTTGTCGGCGGGCGGTTTCTCGTGGGCCGACACGTAGCTGCTCAGCGTGACGCCTGCGCCCAGGGCAGCCATCCCGCCCAGAAAACGACGGCGGCTGGGGTTGTTGTTGGTGTCTTCGTCGTCTGATCTGTCGCTCATCGCCAAATACTCGCGCTGGTTAATGTATTACCAAAGATTTCAGGCGAGCGTAACGACGGAATATGACGCTATTGCTACACCGCAGATGAAGGGTCACGGGGGCGTGGGCGCGGTGTAGTGATCGATGATTTGCTGAATCTCGCCTGACAGGCGCATTTGCACCAGTGTGCGCAGGATTTTACCTGTCGGCAGCTCGGGGGTGTTGCGTATCAGGCAGGCCGCAGGCTGCTCTGCGACCAGCGATATGGGCTTCAGCTTTTTGCCGACAGGCAGGTTTCGATTGGTCCATTCGAGGATCAACTGGTTGGTCACGGCGTAGTTGTAGCGTCCAGCCATCAGCTTGCCGAGCGTCTGGTTCTGCGTGCGTGCGTCTTCACGTATCAGTTGATGATTATCAAAAAGGTGCTGCAGGGCAGGGTAGTTATAGCCTAGTACCGTGCCGACGGTTTCATTGTCGAACTGCTCTGGGTATGGGCCCGCAGCCGTTTCGGCTGAAGCGACCAGCCAGTCGCGTTGATAGAGAATCGGCAGGCTCCAGAGGTAATCCCCGGACAGATCGGGATACCACGCCTGTGAGCTGTAGCAATGCATGTCTACTTCACCGCGCTCAAGCGCCGACTGGATGCGCAGGCGCGGCATCACGTGGTACGTGGCTTCGAGGCCGACATGGTGCGCAACGCTTTGCATGATGTCGAACAGGATGCCGGATTCGGGCCGAAAGTCGGTGATATGCATCATCGGCATGGTCCAGCCTTCGTTGACCGCGAAGTCCAGAGTAGCTTTGGCCGCGCTGACGGTCTGCGTCGACAGCAATAGCATGCACGCCACGGCTGCACGAGGTAGCCGAGGCTCTGCAAACGTCCGTTTAAAGCGCGTCATTGGATTCATTTGCTCAGCTTAGCCACAATAGAGACGCACACCAGATGCAATTTTGCCCCTGCTCGGCTAGCATTGGCGGTCTTCCGCTTACCAGTTGCGACGGTTTTAAATGAGTTATCAGGTTCTTGCACGTAAATGGCGTCCGCGCTCGTTCCGCGAAATGGTCGGCCAGGCTCATGTGTTGAAGGCCCTGATCAACGCGCTGGACAGCCAACGCCTGCACCATGCCTATTTGTTCACCGGCACGCGGGGCGTCGGCAAGACTACTATTGCGCGGATCATCGCCAAGTGCCTGAACTGCG
The DNA here is from genome assembly GCF_001466905.1 of Pseudomonas sp. ICMP 3272. Taxonomy (NCBI): domain Bacteria; kingdom Pseudomonadati; phylum Pseudomonadota; class Gammaproteobacteria; order Pseudomonadales; family Pseudomonadaceae; genus Pseudomonas; species Pseudomonas sp. ICMP 3272. Next base: position 161,775 of record NZ_LKEK01000108.1, on the reverse strand, counting down.
AAACCGGCATTACCTCTACGCCCTGTGGCACTTGCTCGGTGTGCAAAGAGATCGATGAAGGTCGTTTCGTCGACCTGATCGAGATCGACGCCGCCAGCCGCACCAAGGTCGAAGACACGCGCGAACTGCTGGATAACGTGCAATACGCGCCAAGTCGCGGTCGCTTCAAGGTCTACCTGATCGACGAAGTGCACATGCTCTCCAGCCACTCGTTCAACGCCTTGCTCAAGACGCTTGAAGAGCCGCCGCCCTACGTCAAGTTCATCCTCGCTACCACCGATCCGCAGAAGCTGCCCGCGACCATTCTGTCGCGTTGCCTGCAGTTCTCGCTGAAAAACATGACGCCCGAACGTGTGGTCGAACACCTGACCCACGTACTGGGCGTCGAGAATGTGCCGTTCGAAGACGATGCGCTGTGGCTGCTCGGGCGCGCTGCCGACGGTTCGATGCGTGACGCGATGAGTTTGACCGATCAGGCCATTGCCTTTGGTGAAGGCAAGGTCATGGCTGCCGATGTGCGCGCCATGCTCGGCACGCTGGATCACGGTCAGGTGTTCGATGTGCTGACTGCGTTGTTGGAAGGCGACGCTCGCGGTGTGCTGGAAGCGGTGCGTCACCTGGCCGAGCAGGGGCCTGACTGGAACGGCGTGCTCTCGGAGATTCTCAATGTTCTGCACCGCGTGGCGATTGCCCAGGCGTTGCCGGAAGGCGTCGACAACGGGCACGGCGACCGCGACCGGGTGTTGGCGCTGGCCCAGGCATTGCCTGCCGAAGACGTGCAGTTTTATTACCAGATGGGTCTGATTGGTCGTCGTGACTTGCCGCTGGCCCCGGATCCGCGTGGCGGTTTCGAGATGGTCCTGCTGCGCATGCTGGCATTCCGCCCGGCCGATAACGACGATGCGCCGAGGCAACCGCTAAAGCCGGTGGGGATCAGCCAGGCCACGGTTGATTCCCGAAAAGCAGTGGCCGATGCGACACCTGTTGCATCGGTAGCTCCCGCAGTTTCAATAGCACCGGTTATGGCTGCGCCCGATCCGGCCTTCGAAGCGCTGCCGCCAGCCGCCGCCCCGATGCCGACCTCTGCTGCACGAGCTGAGCCCGCAGCACAGCCAGAATCACAGCCGCAAGCACAGCCCGAGCCGGTCGAAGAAGTCGATCTGCCGTGGAATGAGCCAAAGGCACCGGTTGCCGAAAAAAACGCTGAATCCGCACCTGACACTGGCACTGTTGCAGAACCGGTAGCCGAGCCGGTTCTGGAGACTGTCTCCGAACAGCCAGACCTCACCCCAATGCCGACGCCTGCGCCCGCCAGCCCAGTGCCAGATGCGCCGGAGGCGGAACCTGCGCAGCCGGTTGCCGAGCAGCAGGTTACACCGGCGATGCTTGAAGCTATCCCTGATTCCGCCTATCTGTCCATGAATCCGGATTCGATGTCTTCGAATTCCGGCCCAATGGGCCGCGATGACGAGCCGCCAGCGGATGACGATTACGTCGAGCCGGATATCGACATCGACCCGGCGTCCTACAGCTATCTGGATGAACTGGCCCACGAGAGCGTCGTCGAGCTTGAAGCGGTCGAGCCCGAGCCCGCTCCGGCCGCCAAACCAGCCACCGGCCTTGCTGCCGACTGGCTGGAGGTATTCCCCAAACTGCCGATCTCCGGCATGACCGGCAGCATTGCCGCCAACTGCACCTTGATGGCGGTCGATGGCGATAAATGGCTGCTGCACCTGGACCCGGCGCACAGCGCCCTGTTCAACTCAACCCAGCAGCGCCGCCTGAACGATGCGTTGAACCAGTATCATGGGCGCACGATCAATCTGAGTATCGAGCTGATCAAACCCGAGCAGGAAACCCCTGCCCAGGCTGCTTCGCGACTGCGTGCCGAGCGTCAGCGTCAGGCCGAAGCCTCGATCCAGGCCGACCCGTATATCCAGCAGATGCTGCAGCAGTTTGGCGCTGTTATCCGGGAAGATACGATCCAGCCTGTGGACGCGCCTGCGGTGCAGACTCAATAACTGAAGACAGGGCGCCATTGGCGCCGCGTAAACGAACCATCCATTTTCGAGGAGATATCCCATGATGAAAGGTGGCATGGCTGGCCTGATGAAGCAGGCGCAGCAAATGCAGGAAAAAATGGCCAAGATGCAGGAAGAACTGGCCAACGCGGAAGTCACCGGTCAATCGGGCGCGGGCCTGGTGAGCGTTGTGATGACCGGTCGTCACGACGTCAAGCGCATCAACCTGGATGACAGCCTGATGCAGGAAGACAAGGAAGTGCTGGAAGACCTGATCGCCGCCGCCGTCAACGACGCCGTGCGCAAGATCGAGCAAGCCAGCCAGGACAAGACCGCTTCCATGACCGCAGGTATGCAATTGCCACCGGGCATGAAACTGCCGTTCTGACGGTCGCTTGGGTCACGATCAATGCCAGGCCATGTGCCTGGCATTTTTCTGTCTGCTGTCTGGCCGCACGCCGCCGTTCGGCTTCAGGACAACCATCAGTATTTGGCCTGACCGACTGAATTGAGCGACAATCGTCACCCGCTTCTGGAGTGCCCCATGTCTGAGCCCATTGAAAACCTCACCGTCGACGCCGTGCTGGACGCTGTCGGGCTGTTCTGCCCGGAACCGGTGATGATGCTGCATCAAAAGGTGCGTGACCTGCCTGCGGGCGGCCTGCTCAAGGTGATTGCGACCGATCCTTCCACGCGCCGTGATATTCCGAAATTCTGTGTTTTTCTTGGGCATGAGCTGGTTGCGGAGCAGGCCGAAGAGGGCACATTCCTGTACTGGATACGCAAAAAGTCCGATTGATTGATTGTTACATCGCTGCAACCCGCGCCGGTTCACGACGCACCTGTTCCCACTGGGGACCGGTCCCTGTTCGCCAGACCCAGAGAGTCTTCCATGCGCATTGTTGCTGACGAAAATATTCCCCTGCTCGACGCTTTTTTCGCTCATTTCGGTGAGATTCATCGCTTGCCGGGACGCGCCATAGATCGCGCTGCGGTGGCGAACGCCGACATCCTGCTGGTGCGCTCCGTGACACCCGTAACCCGTGAGCTGCTCGAAGGCAGCCCGGTGCGGTTTGTCGGTACCTGCACCATCGGCACCGATCATCTGGATCTGGACGGGTTTCAGCAAGCTGGTATCCAGTGGGCCAGCGCACCGGGCTGCAATGCACGCGGTGTGGTGGATTACGTGCTCGGCAGCCTGCTGACCCTGGCGGAAATCGAAGGCGTCGACCTCGCGCAACGTACTTACGGTGTGGTCGGTGCAGGGCAGGTGGGTGGTCGTCTGGTCGCTGTCTTGAAGGCGCTGGGCTGGAACGTACTGGTCTGCGATCCGCCACGCGAGTCTGCTGAAGGCGGTGACTTCGTCAGCCTTGACGAGATTCTGCAGCGCTGTGACGTCATCAGCCTGCACACGCCGTTGAGCAAGACCGGGGCGTTAGCCACCTGGCACCTGCTCGACGAAGCCCGTTTGCGCCAACTCAGGCAGGGTGCGTGGCTGATCAATGCCAGTCGTGGTGCCGTGGTGGACAACACAGCGCTGCACGACGTGCTGCTTGAGCGTGAAGACCTGCAAGCCGTGCTGGATGTGTGGGAAGGCGAGCCGCAGGTCAACGTTGCGCTGGCCGACTTGTGCGTTCTGGGTACGCCGCATATCGCCGGTTACAGCCTTGATGGCAGGCAGCGGGGCACTGCGCAGATCTATCAGGCGCTGTGTGCCTTTCTGGGGCAGCCTGCGGTGATAAAACTGGACGATCTGCTACCCAAACCCTGGCTGGCGCAGGTCAGCCTCGATGCTGACAGCGATCCGGTCTGGGCACTGAACATGCTGTGCCGTGGCGTGTACGACCCACGGCGTGACGATGCAGATTTTCGGCGCAGTCTGACCGGCGACACTGCCAGCCAGCGCTTGGCCTTCGATGCGTTGCGCAAGCATTACCCGCCACGTCGGGAAATCGAAGGGCTGAAGGTCCGCGTAGAAGGTGAGTCCGGGGAGCTGGCGCAACTCGTGCGGGCACTGGGGGCGGTACTGGTCTGATCGTCCGGTAAACGCGGGGCATAAAAAACCCGACTCAGGGTCGGGTTTCAAGGCATTTGGCACGGTTCGGTTTTATTTTTCCGGGGTTACCCAGTTCTTGTCGCATTCCTGGCAGGCAGCCTGAACCATTGCTTCAGTGATCAGGACTTCTTGCCCATGCTCGTCGAGAATTGCACCGCCAACCGGCAGATTGGGCGTGGCTCGAACGACTGGAACTTCGTTGCTGCGCTCTTGCAGGCTCATGGTGTTTCTCCTTTCATCAGGTAACGGCGTTAAATTAACCGCGCTTGATGACCGGTCCGTGACAGGTGCTGTCAGCCGCTCAAACGCGTTCCCAGTGCAACAGAAATGATGCGAATCTGCCAGTAGACGCTTAGATCGATGTCTTATAGCGGCCCCTGTAAAGCAGTCATAACCTGACCTTTGAAGCCGGGCGCAAGTTCATTCGAAATGATGCACAGCGCGCCATGCATGACAGGTGTAGGCTTCGCCATTCAGAAAGATCGGGCAAACAGGCAGGCTTCATGATTTCACTGATTACGCGACGTCACCGCCAGGCCCTTCGCCTGGCTGCGAGTTTCATTGCGCCGTATCGCTGGCAAGCGTTCGGAGCATTGTTGGCACTGGTCATTACTGCGGGCATCACCTTGTCGATCGGCCAGGGCATCAAGCTGATGGTCGATCAGGGCTTCATGACCCGCTCGCCGCAGTTGCTCGAGCGCTCGATCGGCTTTTTCATGCTGCTGACGGTCGGCCTGGCCATCGGAACGTTCGCCCGCTTTTATCTGGTGTCATGGATCGGCGAGCGCGTGGTCGCCGACCTGCGCAAGAAAGTATTCGATCACCTGATAGAGCTGCATCCGGGCTTTTACGAGAACAATCGCAGTTCGGAAATCCAGTCGCGGCTGACCGCCGATACCACGTTGTTGCAGTCGGTGATCGGCTCGTCACTGTCGATGTTCCTGCGCAACGCACTGATGGTCATTGGCGGCATCGTGCTGTTGTTCATCACCAACCCCAAGCTCACCAGCATCGTGGTGGTGGCGTTGCCGCTGATCATCGCGCCCATCCTCATGTTCGGACGGCGGGTGCGAAACCTGTCGCGCGAGAGCCAGGACAGGGTCGCCAATGTGGGCAGCTACGTGGCCGAGGCGTTGGGGCAGATCAAGACGGTGCAAGCCTACAACCATCAGCAACAGGATAAGCAGCGTTTTTCGCATACGGTGGAGCAAGCGTTCGAGACCGCTCGCAAACGGATTTTGCAGCGCTCCTGGCTGATCACGCTGGTGATCGTTCTGGTGCTGGGTGCGGTGGCGGTGATGCTGTGGGTCGGCGGTATGGACGTGATCAGCGGCCGCATATCAAGCGGTGAGCTGGCAGCGTTCGTGTTCTACGCGCTGATGGTCGGTATGGCGTTCGGCACGTTGAGCGAGGTGATTGGCGATTTGCAGCGCGCCGCCGGTGCCGCAGAGAGGATCGGCGAACTGCTTCAGGCACGTAGCGAGATTAGCGTGCCGACCACCGACCTGCAGAGCCTGCCACAGCGCATCAGCGGGCGTCTGGCGCTGGAGAATGTCACCTTCGCCTACCCTTCGCGTCCCGAGCGCAATGCGCTGGATAGCCTGACCCTGAACATCGAGCCCGGTGAAACCCTGGCGCTGGTCGGGCCTTCCGGAGCAGGTAAGTCGACCATCCTCGACCTGCTGCTGCGTTTCTACGACCCGATTCAAGGGCGCATCCTGATCGAGGGCGTGCCGATCGCACAGCTTGATCCGCACGATCTGCGCCGCTGCTTCGCGCTGGTTTCACAATCGCCCGCACTGTTTTTCGGCAGTGTCGAGGACAACATTCGTTACGGTAACGCCACTGCCAGCCTTGAGCAGGTACAGGCAGCAGCGCGTATCGCCCATGCGCATGAGTTCATTCTCGACATGGCCGACGGCTATGGTACGCACCTGGGTGAGGGCGGGGTGGGATTGTCCGGCGGACAGCGGCAGCGTCTGGCGATTGCCCGCGCGTTACTGGTCGATGCGCCGATTCTGCTGCTGGACGAGGCGACAAGTGCGCTGGACGCGCAGAGTGAGCACTTGATTCAGCAAGCCTTGCCAAGCCTGATGCAGGGGCGTACCACGCTGGTTATCGCCCACCGGCTGGCCACGGTGCAGAATGCCGACCGGATTGCCGTCATGGATCAGGGCCGGCTTGTGGCGGTCGGTACCCATCAGCAACTGATCGCCAGCAACCCGCTCTACGCACGTCTGGCGGCGTTGCAGTTCAATGCTGGCGTCGAATAGAAAGGCGCAGTGTAAGCAGGTGTGCGGGCAATGTGGGAGGTCAGGCCCCCCACGTGTTCAGTCTCAGCGGTATTCGCACAGGTAAGCGGTATCAACGCTGACCTTGAGCTGGAACTTGCTGTTGGCCGGGACATTGAACTGGCTGCCGGTGGAGAAAGTTTCCCAGTCGGTACTGTCCGGGAGCTTCACGTTCAGCTCGCCGGAGATCACGTGCATGATTTCCCGTTGCGCTGTACCGAACTCATATTCGCCCGCCGCCATGACACCGATGGTTGCCTGACCGTCGACCTGGCTGAAGGCGATGGATTTGACGGTGCCGTCGAAGTACTCGTTGACCTTGAACATGGGCGATTCCTTTTGAAAGGGCTGGAAATGGCCCGCCAGTATGCCCAACACGGTAAAACTCGTCACGCCCCTTGCAAGTCGATGCTGAACAACTGACGACGTGCAGCGAGATTCAATTAGGCAGTATCAACGGCAAGAGCCGGGCGGTATTGCGCGCATCAACCAGTGCCCGGTGTTGCTGACCTGTGAATTGCATGCCAGCCAGTTGCAGGGCGCTGTTCAGGCCCATCGGCTTTTGCAACTGACGCGCTTGAGCGAATCGCTGTTTGAGGTTGACGTGCGGCATGCTCGACAGTGCGCTGTCGAGGCGATGGTAGCGCCATTCCTCTTCCAGTTGCTGGCGGTCGTAATCCCCCCAGCTGGCCCATCCCAGCACGCGGGCACGGTGATGGCTCAACCAGCGCTCGAACTGAGGCCACACGGTCGTCAGGGGCGCAGCGCTGTCGATACTGCTTTGATTGATATGGGTCAGCTCCCGGCAAAAATGAGTCAGCACAGGCCTGCGTGCGGGTCGTACGAAGCGCTCGAAATGGTCCAGCTCGCGCCCGTCCTGATTGACCAGCGTCGCGCCTATTTCGATGACTTCCATTTCTGCGACCGGCCAGCCACCTTCTTCGGTGGTAGCCTCCAGATCAATCACCAGCCAATGCGGCATCATCAAGCTCCCTTACGATAGTCAATGGCTTCAGCGTAGCCAGATTAGCCTGTTGCGCCCACGCCTGACGCTGCGCCGACAATATCGTTTTTACAACTGCCCTTACAGTGACCGCTGCTAATTGCATTGGTGCCTCACGCGAGTTCATCGCAGCGGTGCACAATAGTAACCACTGTGAGCGATGCTGACGCCGTTGATTTGACAGTTGTTTAAATCATGGAAACCGCATAGCGTGGAGGGCTTTGATTGATGTCGTGTTTTATGAAAAAATTTGCAGTATTAATTGATGGCGTCGCGCGGACGTTCGCCACAGGCCTTCTGCTCTTTGTGCCGTTCATGGCAACGTCCCACGTCTTTGCCGCGCAGGTCGTGCGGGTGGCCGCCGTGCATTTCCCTCCGTATATGGTGCGCCCTGAAAAAGGCGAAGACGCCGGTCTGTTGCCCAAGCTGATCGATGCCCTGAATGCCGAGCAGGACGATTACGAGTTTGTGATGATCCCCACCTCCGTGCCCCGGCGTTTTCGTGACTTCGCGGAAGGGCGTTTCGATGTTGCGATCTTCGAGAACCCTGACTGGGGCTGGAAGGATATTGCGCACGAAACCGTCGATCTGGGCCTTGAAGATGCCGAGGTCTATGTAGCAAGGCGGGTCGAAGGGCGTGATCAGAATTACTTCGATGATCTGTCTGACAAACGTCTGGCGTTGTTCAGTGGTTACCATTATGGATTTGCCAACTTCAATACCGATCAGAAGTACTTGAGTGAGCACTTCAATGTGACCTCCACCTATTCTCACGACAGTAATCTATTGATGGTGGTGCGCAATCGGGCGGATATCGCGCCTGTTACCCGTTCTTATCTGATTGATTTTATGGCACATAACAAAGATGAAGCGGCGCAGTTAATGGTCTCCGAACGCGTTGATCAGATCTACCGTCAATACGCGTTGTTGCGCCCCAATGGCAACATTGATGTTCCACACTTCAAAGCGCTGCTGGAGAAGTTGCGCGCGGACGGCGAGTTGGAGACGATCTTTCAGCCGCTTCATATCAAGGTGCTTTCGGTCAGCGCAGAGATCGGGAAATAGGCAGGGGCAGGTTTTCAGCCTGCCACCCGGACTTATTTAACGGTCCTTGGCTTCCTTGGCGTCCATTTCGGCGTTGCGCTCATGGACGCGCTTGAGTTGTTCTTCGGTGAGGGGCAGTTTCTTGGCTGTATCGCGCAGCATCATAAGACCGCCGACGATCGAGCCGATGGCTACGAGCAGAATTAACCAGGCATACCAGGGCATAGCGCTCTCCTTGTTGTGATACCGGTTTGAGCAGCGAGGCTGCTCAATGGTTCAAGTGTATGCGCCTTGACCGGGTTGCGTGCAAAACCCTTTGCGCGCAACCCCGGAAAGTCTCTGAATTATTGCCCGGTCAGCATCGCGTCGGTCGGTGCATCGGCGCGCGATTTGGCAGTCAGGCTGAAGTAGATAAAACCGATGGCCATCAGCCCGAGGAAAATCAGGCCGATCAGCATGTTGAACCAGGCCATTGCCACCAGGCACACGACTGCCAGAGCCAGCGCAATACCGGGCACCACCGGGTAACCTGGCGCGCGGAAGCTGCGCTCAAGGTCAGGTTCGGTCTTGCGCAGCTTGAACAGGCTGAGCATGCTCATGATGTACATGACGATAGCGCCGAATACAGCCATGGTGATCATTGCAGCGGTGAGTGTCATGCCGCTCAGGTTGATCAGGCCATCGCTGTAGATGGCCGCGATACCGATCAGGCCACCTGCGATGATCGCCCGGTGCGGTGTCTGAAAGCGTGACAACTTGGCCAGCGAGGCAGGCAGGTAACCGGCGCGAGCCAGAGCGAAGAACTGGCGCGAGTAACCCATGATGATGCCGTGGAAGCTGGCGACCAGACCGAACAGGCCGATCCAGACCAGCATGTGCAGCCAGCCGGAGCTGTTACCGACCACGGCTTTCATGGCTTGTGGCAATGGGTCGTTGATGTTGGCCAGAGTGCGCCAGTCACCCACGCCACCGGCAAACAGCATGACGCCGATAGCGAGGAATACCAGGGTCAGAATGCCGCTGATGTAAGCCTTTGGAATGGTGCGTTTCGGGTCCTTGGCTTCTTCGGCGGCCATTGCAGCGCCTTCAATGGCCAGGAAGAACCAGATCGCAAAGGGGATGGCGGCGAACATGCCGGCAATCGCTTCCGGCCCGAAGGTCTGGGAACCGGCCCAGCCGTTGAGGGCGAAGTTGCTGAAACTGAATGCGGGCGCGACCACCCCCATGAACACCAGCAGCTCGGCCACGGCCAGAATGCACACGACCAGCTCAAAGGTTGCTGCCAGCTTTACGCCGACGATGTTGAGCGCCATGAACACGATGTAAGCGCCGACAGCCGCATGTTTGGGGTCCAGCCCCGGGTATTGCACGTTAAGGTACGCACCGATTGCCATGGCAATGGCCGGTGGCGCGAATACGAATTCGATCAGGGTGGCCATACCGGCGATCAGACCGCCTTTTTCGCCAAAGGCGCGGCGGCTATAGGCAAACGGGCCGCCCGCGTGCGGGATGGCCGTAGTGAGCTCGGTAAAGCTGAAGATGAAGCAGGTGTACATGGTCGCAACCATCAAGGCTGTTACCAAAAAGCCCAGTGTACCCGCCACGCCCCAACCGTAGCTCCAGCCGAAATATTCGCCGGAAATCACCAGCCCGACAGCGATCCCCCATAAATGAATCGTGCCCAGCGTTGGCTTGAGTTGCGTGCTCATGGTCATCTCCCTGAGATTCGGTAATCGTTGAAACATCCTGTTGCAGAGGCCGTGCCAGTGCACTGATCATTGTCGTGTTGCTTCAAAACGGGTCGTTTACAGAACGCTGCAGTGAACCGATTCACCGGGTTGTGCAGGTTTGGTGCAGGCCGCCGAAGCAATGGTCGCTGCGAGTGCAGGGAATCATGAGTTTTTACGACAGCGGCTGGCTAAATGCCGATCTACGGGTCCCGTCTGCTCGCCGGTTCGGCTACAATGCGCGCCGATTTCGACTTACCTGAGACCACGCTCATGTCCGCCTGCCAGACTCCTGTCATCGTCGCCCTGGATTTTCCGACCCGTGAAGCCGCCTTGCGGTTGGCTGATCAGCTCGATCCCAAGCTGTGCAGGGTCAAGGTCGGCAAGGAGCTGTTCACCAGTTGCGCGGCCGATATCGTCGAGACCCTGCGCAACAAGGGCTTCGAGGTGTTTCTTGATCTCAAATTCCACGATATCCCCAATACCACGGCGATGGCGGTCAAGGCCGCTGCCGAGATGGGCGTGTGGATGGTCAACGTGCACTGCTCAGGCGGGCTACGCATGATGACGGCGTGCCGCGAAGTGCTGGAGCGGCGCAGCGGTCCTCAGCCACTGCTGATTGGCGTGACCGTTCTGACCAGTATGGAGCGGGAAGACCTTGCCGGTATCGGCCTGGACATTGATCCGCAGGTGCAGGTGCTGCGCCTTGCAGCGCTGGCCGAGAAGGCCGGTATGGACGGTCTGGTCTGTTCGGCGCTGGAAGCGCAGGCCCTGAAAGCGGCTCACCCGTCGTTGCAGCTGGTGACGCCCGGCATTCGTCCGGCGGGCAGTGCGCAGGACGATCAGCGCCGCATCCTGACTCCGCGCCAGGCCCTGGACGCCGGCTCCGATTATCTCGTCATCGGCCGCCCGATCAGCCAGGCAGCTGACCCGGCAAAGGCCCTGGCTGCGGTGGTTGCCGAGCTGGCTTGAGCGCGAGGACGCACAGCGTCAGGCAAGGCACCCCACGCCGAAGCACGAGGTGTCCGGCCCACGGGTTTTATTCCACTTTCAAGATCAGCTTGCCCTGGTTCTCACCGCTGAACAGCATCTGGAAGGTCTCCGGGAAAGTCTCGAGACCGTCGACGATATGCTCTTTGCTCTTGAGCTTGCCTTCCTTGATCCAGCCCGCCATAACCTGACCGGCTTCAGCGAAGCGCTCGGGGTGGTCGAGTACGATGAAGCCTTCCATGCGTGCACGGTTGACCAGCAGTGACATGTAGTTGGCCGGGCCTTTGATCGCCGTGGTGTTGTTGTACTGACTGATGGCACCGCAGATCACCACACGCGCGCCGACCGCCAACTGGCTGAGCGCCGCGTCCAGAATGTCGCCGCCAACGTTGTCGAAGTACACGTTCACGCCATCCGGACAGTGGCGCTTCAAACCATCCATAACGTCTTCGGACTTATAGTCGATGGCTGCATCGAAGCCCAGTTCTTCGGTCAGTAAACGGCATTTTTCTGCGCCTCCTGCGATGCCGACAACCCGGCAGCCCTTGAGCTTGGCAATTTGCCCGGCGACGCTGCCCACAGCACCCGCTGCGCCGGAGATCACTACGGTGTCACCGCTTTTTGGCTGGCCGACATCCAGCAGCGCCAGGTAGGCAGTCATGCCGGTCATGCCCAGAGCAGATAGATAAAGCGGTAGCGGGGCAAGGCTGGTATCAACCTTGTAAAAGCCTTTTGGCTCGCCCACAAAGTAATCCTGAACGCCAAGTGCGCCTTGCAGATGGTCGCCTACGGAAAATTTCGGGTTTTTCGATTCAAGCACTTCGCCCACGCCCAGGGCGCGCATCACTTCGCCCAGCTTTACGGCCGGAATGTAGGATTTTCCGTCATTCATCCAGCCACGCATCGCCGGGTCCAGCGACAGGTATTTGTTCCTGACCAGTATCTGGCCTTCGGCAAGTGCGGTGACCGGAGCCTCTTGATAGGTGAAGTCTTCACGGCGCACATCGCCCGACGGACGCTTGGCGAGCAGGAACTGGCGGTTGGAAAGATCAGTCATGGCAGGGTCTCCAGAAAATGGTTCAAAGGTGGATTCAAACGCTCGCCGCGTTGCTCAGGCAAGAAGCGATCATCAAGCGAATGCTGTTTGATCCATGTGATTGATAGGAGTCCGTTGCGGCTTTGGCGTTCAGACGGATCTGCAGACGACGCATGCTGAAGGCCGATAGGGCTTGAGTCAGTTGCGGCGGTGCTCTAGATTCGTCGCTCGACAAACGCCAGGGTGACCGTAATGCCAGCTATATCCAAACCGACGCTTTACCCTCAGGTTCTGCGCGCTGGCGACGCCGTGGCGTTGGTGTCGCCTGCCGGGCCGGTTGACCCTGGCAACATCGACGCTGCGGTCGAAGTACTCAAGGGGTGGGGGCTGCGGCCGCGCGTCTATCCGCATGCGCTGGGTAAATACTCATTCTATTCGGGGACCGACGAGGAGCGGCTTGCTGACCTCAACGCCGCACTGGCTGATCCGGAGATTCGTGCGGTCATCTGCAACCGCGGTGGCTATGGCGTGCAGCGAATTGTCCAGCAGGTAAATATGGACGCCGTGCGTCGTGACCCCAAGCTGGTAACCGGCTTTTCCGATATTACCGCGCTACATGGTGCGCTGTGGAACCATGCGCGTCTGGTCACTGTTCATGGGCCGGTCGCCTCGCAGCTGGAACGCGGTGGCCTGTTCGTCAGCGGCATGCACCACGTGCTGATGAGTACCGAGCCGGTATTGCTCAAGGCTGATCCTGGCTCACCAACGGCGAAGGTCAGAACCGGCGGCAGCGCGCAGGGCCTGTTGCTGGGCGGCAATCTGTGCATCCTCGATACCTCGGTGGGCACGCCGTTCATGCCCGACATGACCGGTGCGATTTTGCTCATCGAAGAGGTCAACGAACCGGCCTATCGGGTTGATCGCATGCTGACCCATCTGGGTAACTGCGGCATCCTTGCGCGTCTGGCGGGTATTGCGGTGGGCGAGTTCACCCCGGCCGCTAACACCGGCGGCACCATTAGCCCCGCCGATGTGCTGCTGGAACGGCTGGGCAGCCTGGGCATTCCGGTGCTGGGCGGCTTGCCGGTAGGGCATGGAGATCTCAATCAGGCCGTGCCACTCGGAACGCAGGCAATACTTGATGCAGATGCCGGAACCTTGCTGGTATCGGCCGCTGCCCGCAGTTGATTGCTGTTTTGCCGTACGCTTGAGGCAGGCTTATCCGGGCTTGCGTGCATTGAGGATCAGTATGGTCAGCAGGCCCGCAACAATGCCCCAGAATGCCGAACCTATGGAAAACAGCGTCAGCCCTGAGGCCGTCACCATAAAGGTGATAAGAGCGGGTTCGCGCTCGCGGGGCTCGGCCATGGCCACGGTCAGGCCATTGGTGATCGAGCCGAGCAGCGCCAGTGCGGCAATCGAGAGCATCAGTTCCTTGGGGAACGCACTGAACAGACCTGCCAGCGTGGCGCCGAAGATCCCGGCGATTGCGTAGAAAATCCCGGCCCAGATCGCCGCTGTGTAGCGTTTGGACTTGTCTTCGTGCGCATGAGGGCTGGTACAGATGGCGGCGCTGATGGCGGCCAGGTTGATCCCGTGGCAGCCGAACGGTGCGGTAAGCAGAGAGGCAAAGCCTGTTACCGATATCAGCGGTGAGGTAGGCGGGTAGTAACCGTCGGCTCGCAACACCGCCACACCGGGCATGTTCTGCGAGGTCATAGCCACCACAAAGAGCGGAATGCCGATGCTGACCGTCGCAGCCCAGGAAAACTCGGGAGTGGTCCAGACCGGCATGGCGACTTGCAGCGCCAGGCCGCTGAAGTTCAGCAAGCCCAGCGCGCCCGATATCCCGATGCCGACCAGCAGTGCGAGCAGCACCGAATAACGTGGCGAAAGACGCTTCACCACCAGATACGTAAAAAACATGCCCAATACCAGGATGGTGCGGTGCTGGGCGGCGATGAATATTTCACTGCCGATTCTGAACAGGATTCCCGCCAGCAAGGCCGCAGCCAGCGAGGCTGGCAAACGCCGCACGATACGTTCGAAGCTGCCCGTTACGCCGCACAGAATAACCAGCAGCGCGCTGGTCATGAACGCGCCAATCGCCTGCGGGTATGCCACACCACCCAGACTGGTGATCAGCAGTGCGGCACCGGGTGTGGACCACGCGACAGTAATCGGCATGCGGTAGCGCAACGAAAGGCCGATGCTGCACACCGCCATGCCCATGAACAACGCCCACAGCCAGGACGAAATCTGCACGCTGCTCAGACCGGCCGCCTGTCCGGCCTGAAACATCAGCACCAGTGAGCTGGTGCAGCCAGTCATCATGGCAATGAAGCCGGCAACCACCGCAGACGGCGATGAGTCGGTCAGCGGGCGCAATGGTGCCTTGAGGGTTTCGTTCATGCAGGGCGTTCCTTGAAGCGGGCAGGTAGCAAAGGACGCCAAGCCTAAACGCATGACCGCTCGGCTTTACGATACAGCGATATGAGTAAATGCCAGCACAGTTGCGCCAGTGGTATTTATTCGACGTCAGTCCCGATTGGACACGCACCGGATTGCAGTGTCTGGCCCAGCGCGAGGTTGACTGTCATCCAGCCATCCACCGCTTCCTGACCCGCTTCGGCGAACACGCGTTGCAGCAGCTTGACCTGTTCACGCCGCAACGCCTGCTCGAAACGGGCGCCTTCATCGGTGAGCCCGAGCAGTCGTTTACGCTTGTCGGTTTCCGGGGCGGTGCTGTGCACCAGGTCCATGCCGATCAATTGGCGCAGCGGGGCATTGAGCGCCTGCTTGCTCACGCCCAATACCGTGAGCAGTTCCTTGACGCTCAGTTCGGGATAGCGAGCGATAAAAAATACAATGCGCTGATGCACGCGACTGAAGCCGCGCTTGGCCAGCATTTCATCAGCCTTGGCGGTGAACGCCTGATAGCCGAAGAAGAAGGCCTCCATGGCCATTTGTTGATTGGCAGGTTTTTTTAAGTCAAGCATGTTGACGTATCCGGGCTGGGCGTCGTAATTTGAGTCAACAAGTTTGACTTATTTTCCTTCGTCTCGGCTACAGGTAAGTGCCATGGCTTTTTCCGAACGCGTTTCCCGTCTGAAAAGTTCTCTGATTCGCGAGATCCTCGCCGCCGCTCAGCGTCCGCAAGTGATGTCGTTCGCTGGTGGCCTGCCTGCCGAGTCGATGCTGCCCAAAGTCGAGTGGGCTGACATGCCTGTTTCTCTGGGCCAGTACGGCATGAGCGAGGGCGAACCTGCGCTGCGCGAAGCGCTGGCTGCCGACGCCCGCGCCCTGGGTATTGCTTGCGATGCCAGTCAGGTCATGGTGGTCACTGGTTCTCAACAGACCCTGGACCTGGCAGCCAAGCTCCACATCGACAAAGGCACCGAGATTCTGCTTGAAGCACCCACCTACCTGGCGGCGCTGCAGATATTTCAGCTGTTTGGTGCCGACTGCATCACCGTGCCTCTGCAGGCCGAAGGCCCGGACCTGGTCGCCATGCGTCAGCGCCTGGAGCAGCACAGGCCCGCTTTCGCCTACCTGATCCCGACCTTCCAGAACCCCTCGGCAGTGCGCTATAGCCAGGCCAGCCGCGATGCAGTTGCGGCGTTGCTTGACGAGTTCGGCGTCACGTTGATCGAGGATGAGCCGTACCGCGAGTTGAGCTTTGACGGTGGCAGTGCCAGGCCGATTGTCAGCGGCCTGAAGAAAGCCAGCTGGATCTACACCGGCACGGTCTCCAAAACGCTGTTGCCCGGCCTGCGTGTGGGTTATCTGATCGCCAGTCCTGATCTGTTTCCGCACTTGTTGCGCCTGAAGCAGTCCGCCGATCTGCATACCAATCGCCTCGGCCAATGGCAGGCCTTGCAGTGGATTGGCACTGAGCACTATCGTGAACATCTACTGACGCTGTGCGAGTTCTACCGCGGTCGCCGGGATGCATTCGAGGATGCCTTGCAGACGCATTTTTCAGACCTGGCCGAGTGGAATAGCCCGCAAGGCGGATTGTTCTTCTAGCTGACCCTGAAACAGCCGCTGGACACCCGTACCTTGCTGGATGCCGCGTTGGCGCAGGACGTCGCGTTCATGCCGGGCGAACCTTTTTTTGCTGACCCGGACGCCAATCACGGCCATCTGCGCCTCAATTTCAGTCATATCGACCCGGCGCGTCTGAATGAAGGCATAAAACGACTGGCGTCTGTGGTCCGTGCGGCACAGAATCTGAAAGCCGCCTGATCATAGCCGGCAATACAGGCATATCGAGGGAGCAGGGCGATGTACAAGGTTTATGGCGATTACAACTCGGGCAACTGCTACAAGGTCAAGCTGATGCTTAACCTGTTGGGCTGCGAGTACGAGTGGGTACCGGTCGATATTCTCAATGGCGAAACCCAGACCCCGGCTTTTCTGGAAAAGAACCCCAACGGCAAGATCCCGGTGCTGGAGCTGGAAGACGGCACCTGTCTATGGGAGTCCAATGCGATTCTCAATTTTCTGGCTGATGGTTCCAGGTATCTTCCGAGCGAACCGCGGCTGCGTACCCAGGTACTGCAATGGCAGTTTTTCGAGCAGTACAGCCATGAGCCGTCGGTGGCGGTTGCCCGTTTCATCCAGTTCTATCTGGGCTTGCCGGCTGAACGCATGACCGAGTATCGCGCCATGCAGAAGTCCGGTTATCGAGCGCTGGCGGTCATGGAGCAGCAGCTTGATCGCACACCGTTTCTGGTCGGTGAGAATTTCTCCATCGCCGATATCGCCTTGTACGCCTACACCCACGTCGCTCATCAGGGCGGTTTCGATCTGGCACCTTACACCGGAATTCGGCGCTGGCTGGATCGGGTCAAGGCGCAGCCCGGTTATGTCGGTATGCTGGATTGATGCCCCCATTGGCTGAATAAAAGGAAATTTATGCGCGTTTCAATAGCACTTCTGGCCGCTTTTATCGCGCTGGGTATCGGCTGCTCGGCACAGGCTCAGGATTGTGACGCCAATCAGGCCAGCATGAATCAATGTGCAGCCAATGAGCTGGCGGCGCTCGATGCCGATCTCAACAAGCAGTACAAGGCGCAGATGACGTGGCTGAAGACGCCGGCCAAAAAGCAGGCGTTCAAGGATGCACAACTGAAGTGGATAGCCCTGCGTGACGCCGATTGTCTGTATCAGGCTGGCAAGCCCGAGGATTCAGGCTCCATCTGGCCGTTGCTGCAGTCGCAATGCCTGGCTGACCAGACCCGCGTGCGCCTCAAGCAGTTGCAAGCCTATGTCGCCTGCCGCGAGGAAGTTTGCCCGCGTTGAGGCACTTCGGGCATGTAGTGTTCAGATCGCGCCGAACCGTTGGTTCAGGTAGTCGATAATGACTTTGGATTCGTACATCCACACAGTTTTGTCGCCTTCTTCGATTCGCAGGCAAGGCACCTTGATTTTACCGCCCTCGTTTAGCAGCGTCTGACGGTCAAGCTCGTTGTTCTTCGCATCGCGCAAAGCAACAGGAACATTGAGACGGTGCAGGGTGCGACGGGTTTTCACGCAGAACGGGCAGGCGTGGAACTGGTACAGCGTCAGGTCTTGAGCCGCCTCAGCGACAGCCGCCTGTGCCTGCGGATCGCGCTTCTTCTTGCTCGGGCGGGTCAGGAAGTCGATACCGATGACGAGCTGGCCAAGGCCGACTCTTAACGCTTTCATGAACACGGTCATACCTCTTGCGGACAGTGGCGGAAATCGGCCGGACGTTCAGCGTGCGCCAGGGCACGTGAACGCGGGCTGAACGGGTCACTTGATCAGGCTGAGAAACTCACTGCGAGTGGCAGCGTTTTCACGGAATTCGCCGAGCATCACCGAAGTGATCATGGCCGAGTTCTGCTTCTCGACACCGCGCATCATCATGCACATGTGCTTGGCTTCGATCACCACCGCCACACCCAGTGCACCGGTAACCTGCTGGATGGCCTCGGCGATCTGACGGCTGAGGTTTTCCTGGATCTGCAGGCGGCGGGCGTACATATCAACGATCCGCGCCACCTTCGACAGGCCCAGCACCTTGCCGTTGGGAATGTAGGCGACATGTGCCTTGCCAATGAACGGCAGCAGATGATGCTCGCACAGCGAGTACAGCTCGATGTCCTTGACCATGACCATTTCACTGGCATCGGAGCTGAACAGCGCGCCGTTGGTGACTTCTTCCAGCGTTTGCGCGTAACCGCGACACAGGTACTGCATGGCCTTGGCGGCGCGCTTGGGGGTGTCCAGCAGACCTTCGCGCGAGACGTCCTCGCCCAGTTGCCCGAGTATGGCGGTGTAATTCTGTTCCAGTGTCACAGGGGTGTGTTTCCGTGTGGGTTTCGATGGGTGCGAGGGCAGGCCCGTCGCCGACGGCGCACATAGTAACTTACGCAAGAGTGCGGGTGCACGGCAGCGCTGCAAATCAACCGGGCGTTATGCGTTTTGTATCGTAGCGCTTACACGTTGGCGACCAGATCGCTACCCACTTCCCCGGCACCGCGCTGTCTGAATGTGCAGGTTATTAATCAATTGCCTGTCGAGAGAGTGAATCCGGATGTTGGGTCGAGTAGCAAAAATAGCGTTGTTCGCCATCGTACTGTCGTCGGTTTCCGGCTGCTGGCCGTTTTGGCCTGGTCCGGGCGGACATGGCGGCGGCGGTGGGCATCATGAAGGGGGTGGACCTGGTGGGCCTGGTGGCCCCGGCGGTCCTGGTCCGCGCTAAGTAACACGCCGGGCAGCATATTGCTGTCCGGCAAAAGGGGCGCGAGGAGGATTACTCGTCGCGCCCTTCCATCATGGTGCGTCTGAGTATCACGTACACCGCACCCGCACCGCCATGCTTGGCCAGGCATGAACAAAAGCCCAGTACCTGCGAATGCTGACGCAGCCAGGTGTTGACGTGGCTTTTGATCATGGGGCGCTTGCCGTCCAGGCGTACCGCCTTGCCGTGGGTAACACGTACGCAGCGTATTTCCAGTCGGGTCGCTTCCGCCAGAAACTCCCACAGCGTCTCACGCGCCACTTCGACGCTCATGCCGTGTAAGTCCAGGCTGCCTTCGAAGCTGATCTGCCCGAGTTTGAGCTTGCGCATCTGGCCTTCCTGCACGCCGTCGCGCGACCAGCTCAGGACATCTTCCGGACCGACATCGATTACGAATTGATCCGACAAACCGTCGACGGTCACCGAATCGGTGCGCACGGTCGCCGACTGACGCAGGCGGGCCAGCATTTTTCGATCGGTCTTGGGTTTGCCGACATCGGCGTGTTCATGCTTGAGCGGCTTTACGCCGCGCGTTTCGCTTCTGAACAGGGAAAAATCGTCGTCTTGCATGGGGCCTCCGCGAAGGAAGCCATTCTAACCGTTCATGCGCGAGGGTCAGTTGTGTTTTTTCATCAGGTGCGCAGAGATACTCAAGCCGCTGGCACTGCGCTGACGACGGCAGCGGCGCCATAGCCAGACGCCCACGTACAGCACCAGCAACCCGCCGACAGCGACAAATGCGGCGCCTCCCGGGCTGGCATTCAGCTCGCCGAGCATCTGCGGGTGAATGGTCAGGCTGGATACACCGGCAACGGTCAGCAACACGCCTGACGCCACAAGAAGCAGCGCAATCAGCGTGCCGATGCGTTTGCCCCAGTTGCCCTGACCCCTGGGGCGCAGGCGACGTGCATCGAAACCATCTGACGTTTTCATGCCTTTTCCTCAATAGGTATCGGCTCAATGGAGTATCGGCGCTCTGACCCGGAGAAGAAGGGGTGGTTCCCGCCTCCGGGATGATACGGGCTGGCAAGGGATGGGCGGTTATGTGAATACGCCCACACAACCACTCGTTCCGGCGCAGATCAGATCAGATCAGATCAGGTCTTTGGTCAGCGCCAGTGTGGCGAAGTTGTCGGCCATGATCGCCATCTCGGTTCTGTGCACCACTTGTGCGCTGACGACGCCGTGCGGGCTCGGCAAGTCGCGGGTTGCGCAGGCATCGTCGACCAGTGTGCAGCGATAACCGTAGTCCTTGGTAGCGCGAACCGTGGTGCTGATGCTCGAGTGGCTCATGAAGCCGCAGACGATCAGGTCCAGATGACCCAGCTTTTGCAGAAGATCATGCAGGCCGGTGCCATTGAAAGCGTTGGGCAGGCGTTTTTCGACCAGATGTTCGTCGTCTTTTGGTAACAGCTCCGGCACCAGTTGACCGCGCTCGCCCTGTGGGTCGAACAGGCCGCCCACAGTGCCCAGATGGCGAATATGAACAATCGGGCACTTGACCGCACGTGCCTTCTCGACCAATTGGCAGATATTGGCCAGGGCTTCGTCGACGCCGGTCAGGGCCAGTGGGCCGCTGAGGTATTCTTTCTGGGCATCGATGATGATCAGCGTCGCATTGCTCAAATTGGCGGGCGCATGCACCCGGCCGCTGAGTTGGAACATGGTCTTTAAATCGGACATTCACGGGCTCCTTGGTGTGGGGCTTTTGTGACATTGTCCTCTGGCTGAGGCGTTCTGGGAATGGCAACCATCGCAGGCCACGGTTTTTATGGCCTGCAGGGCAGTTGGGGGAGGGTGTGGCTGGCGGTTTGCCTTGATGGCAGTACGCGAATCATGGAAACTTCCACGCCTATCGGGTACGAAGAATGTGCATTGTTCGGAACCAGACTTTTCACCGTGGCTCGTCTTACAGCAGCTCGTCGCCTTTTCAAGGAGTTTGTCCATGATCACTTCCCGTTTGCGTACCGTGCGCGACCATATACGGTGGGCCGTCAGCCGCTTTCACGAGGAAGACGTATTTTTTGGTCATGGCACCGACAATGCCTGGGATGAAGCGCGGCAGTTGGTGCTGGGCGCACTGCACCTGCCTTGGGAAATCGCCGACAGCTACCTCGATTGCCGCCTGGAAGTCGACGAAATATCCGAACTGCAACGCCTGATCAAACGCCGAATCGATGACCGTGTGCCAACGCCATATCTGCTGGGCGAAGCCTGGTTCTGTGGCATGTCGTTCATTGTCGATGACCGCGTATTGATCCCGCGCTCGCCTATCGCCGAGCTGATCGAAGAGCGTTTCGCCCCCTGGCTGGCCGATGAGCCGGCACGGATTCTGGACCTATGCACCGGCTCCGGTTGCATCGGTATCGCCTGTGCCGATGAGTTTCCGCAAGCTGAAGTGGCGCTGGCTGACCTGTCTTATGACGCGCTCGAGGTGGCTAACCAGAACATCGAGCGTCACGGCATGGAGGACCGCGTCTATACCGTGCAGGGCGACGGGTTCGACGGTTTGCCGGGGCAGCGCTTCGACCTGATCGTGTCCAACCCGCCCTATGTGGACGCCGAAGACTTTGCCGACATGCCCGACGAGTATCAGCACGAGCCGGAGTTGGCGCTGGCCTGTGGCAGCGATGGTCTGAACCTGATACGTCGTATGCTTGCCCAGGCAGCCGATCACCTGAATGAGAAAGGCTTGCTGATCGTCGAAGTAGGCAACAGTCAGGTGCACGTGCAGGCGCTGTACCCGGAAGTCGATTTTGCCTGGCTGGATTTCCAGCGCGGTGGTCACGGGGTGTTCATGCTGACTACAGAACAATGCCGCAACCATCAGGCGTTGTTCCAGTCGAAGGTTTGATAGGGACGACTGAGAGAAGGGGGAGCTGAGATCAGCTCCTTTTTTCATCGGTGGGTCGCGATCCAGATCAGCAGTCCCGCCTGAAATACCGCGAAGGTCACCAGGCAGGCAATCGTGAAGCGCAGACCGGCGTCCTCGCGCTTGTACTTGCCGACCCGGTCCTCGTGCTGGCGAATGGTCACTTCCTGTTCGATCAGGTTCTTCTCGGCCTTCTCCAGCATTTGCGAGGCTTCGAGAATTTCGATGATCTGCACCTTGTCGTTGTTCCAGGTGCTGTGCAGGTTGCCGACGTGTACGTCCTTGATGGTGCCTTTCATGTGTTGGGCATCGGCGTAAGCCACTTCAAAACCCAGGGTGCGCAGAAAGTGGTCACGGCGCAGGCGGGTGTCTTCGTTCAGGCCGTCCTTGCTCGCCAGCGCTACGCCTTCAATCTTGTAGGATGACCATCTTTTCTGCGCCCAATGCACGGCATGGGCAATCATGAAACGACCGATGCCGCGGTTCCACGGCTCGATCTGCAAGCCTGATTCGGGACCGAAGCGCACAGTGCGCTTTTCGTGGTCGGCCCAGACATCCAGATTGTTCTGTTCCTTGCGAACCCGTTGGCCTGGCAGCTGCACATTGATGCGCAACAGGCTCAATTCCTTGCTGTGCCGCTCGGCACGGCCAAACTGCACAAAACGCAAGGGTCGCCCACCCGTGGCGCGGTCGGTGGGCTGTGGTGCCAGACGCAACATCTGAAAGTTCTCGGGCAGAACGTCTTCCCACGGCTGCGGCGGTGCCTGAACCTCGGCTTCGGCGCTTTCGGGTGCTGCAGTGGTTTCAGTCATGATATTCGCGTCAGTCATAATGGTGTCCTTTCCTGGGCCTTGCACCGGAATACTTGCAACGGAACAAGAAGCCAGCAAACCGCTATCGGCCAGATATCCCAAGACTGAAGGGCCTGCAATTATCTGGCGTCAGATTTTTTTTCCGGGTGGGGCAGGGCCTTGATGAAGGCCAGGATCCGCTTGGTCACTTCACTGGCCAGCGGCTGGGTCGGGTTGCGGTAGGACAACAACTGTTGCTGCAGATCGTCAGGCACGATACGCAGCACATGATTCATCCCGTCGATCAGGGCCAGCTCGGCATCCGGTCTGGCTTTTTGCAGCAGCAGGGCATCGCCCACGCCCACCTGAATGTCGTTGCGCCCCTGAACGATCAGCGCCGGAATGTGCACTGCAGCGAAGGCTGCGGCGGGGTCCTGGCGAAACAGCGAGATCAGATACGGCTGGACACTGGGGCGAAATACCACTTCCAGCTCGGCGGGCACGTTGTCATCGGTCTTGCCCGCC
This sequence comes from Pseudomonas sp. ICMP 3272, assembly GCF_001466905.1. Classification (NCBI taxonomy): domain Bacteria; kingdom Pseudomonadati; phylum Pseudomonadota; class Gammaproteobacteria; order Pseudomonadales; family Pseudomonadaceae; genus Pseudomonas; species Pseudomonas sp. ICMP 3272. Next base: position 138,647 of record NZ_LKEK01000108.1, on the reverse strand, counting down.
TTGAGTTCATCGAGCAACTGATTGCTGCGTTGCAGCAGGTCCGGTGGCAAGCGCTCCTGAAACTGTTCGCGCAGCACCTGATCGACAGGCCGTCCGGTGCCGGCCACGGAAATCAGCGCCGCTGCCCCCACTTTTTCAGCCGCCAGCGTCGCCACCAGCGCACCCTCGCTGTGGCCCAGAAGGATCAGCTGGCCAAGGCGCGGGTTGGCTTTGAGCGCTCTGGCCCAGAGTTGAACGTCGGCCACGTAGCGCTCGACGCTCAGATTGCGTTCATCCGGCGTGACGGCCTTGCTGGCTGCGACGCCGCGTTTGTCGTAGCGCACGCTGGCGATATTGTTTTTGGCCAGAATCACCGCCAGGCGTTTCATGCTGTCGTTGCGTCCACCCTCTGGGTTGTTGCCGTCGCGGTCGGTGGGGCCGGAACCGGCGATGATCAGCACCACCGGGACCGGTTTGTCCGAACGGGGCATCAGCAGGGTGCCGTACAGTTTGCCGTTTTCGGTATCCACCGTGATCGGCCGCTGCACCACGCTGGGCGCCGCAGCACTGGCTGTTCCGGCGATAAGGCTCAGGGTCAATGTTATCGGCAGGGCCAGCAGACGCAGCGCGTTTGATACTCGAAGCAGGGAATTACCGGATAACATCGCAAGGCCATCATAGGGAGGGTCTCGCTTGGACGCACGGCGTGACAGAAGGTTCGAGGATGAACTGAACCGCGAGCCTGCGTATACTGGCGCGCTTGGTTTAACGATCTGGTTTTTTGGCTGATTTTTCGGAGCGCCCGCATGTCCGGCAACACTTTCGGCAAGCTGTTCACTGTTACCACCGCCGGCGAAAGCCACGGCCCGGCGCTGGTCGCTATCGTCGACGGCTGCCCGCCGGGGCTGGAGCTGGACCTGCAAGACCTGCAGCGCGATCTGGACCGGCGCAAGCCGGGCACCAGCCGTCACACCACGCAGCGTCAGGAGGCCGATGAGGTCGAGATCCTCTCCGGCGTCTTCGAGGGCAAAACCACCGGTGCCTCCATAGGCCTGCTGATCCGCAACACTGACCAGAAGTCCAAGGACTACTCGGCCATCAAGGACCTGTTCCGTCCGGCCCATGCCGATTACACCTACCACCACAAGTACGGTATCCGCGATTACCGCGGTGGCGGTCGCAGTTCGGCACGGGAAACCGCCATGCGCGTGGCAGCGGGGGCGATTGCCAAGAAATACCTGGCAACCCAGGGCATCGTCATTCGCGGCTACATGAGCCAGTTGGGCCCGATCCAGATTCCGTTCAAGACCTGGGATTCGGTAGAAGACAACGCGTTTTTCTGCCCCGACCCTGACAAGGTGCCGGAACTGGAGGCCTACATGGATCAGTTGCGTCGTGATCAGGACTCGGTCGGTGCGAAAATAACGGTGGTGGCCGAAGGCGTAATGCCCGGCCTTGGCGAGCCGATCTTTGATCGTCTGGACGCCGAACTGGCCCACGCGCTGATGAGCATCAACGCGGTCAAGGGCGTGGAGATCGGTGCCGGTTTCGACTGCGTTGCACAACGCGGCACCGAGCACCGCGACGAGATGACCCCACAGGGTTTCCTGTCCAATCAGGCGGGCGGCATTCTTGGCGGCATTTCCTCGGGCCAGCCGATCATTGCGCATCTGGCGCTCAAGCCAACCTCCAGCATCACCACGCCGGGGCGTTCGATCGATACCGATGGCAACGCGGCCGACGTCATCACCAAAGGTCGGCACGACCCGTGTGTCGGCATTCGCGCCACACCGATTGCCGAGGCGATGATGGCCATCGTGTTGCTCGATCATCTGCTGCGTCATCGCGGTCAGAACGCCGATGTCAGCGTCAATACGCCTGTGCTGGGGCAGTTGTAATGCACACTGTCACGGTCGCGGACTGCTAGCGTGACGCAAACATCCGGCGGACAGCTTCCTTACTGGCGGCTGTCCGGCTTTTACGTGTGCTATTTCGCCTTGCTCGGCCTGTCTGCGCCGTTCATGGCCCTCTATCTTCATCACCTGGGTTTTTCCAGCTCACGCATAGGCGAACTGATCGCCATCCCCATGCTGATGCGCTGCGTTGCGCCCAATCTCTGGGGGTGGCTGGGTGATCACACCGGTTGGCGTCTGACCATTGTGCGTTCTGGCGCCATCTGCACGTTGTTGGCGTTTTCGCTGATTCTGGTCGAAAAAAGCTATGCCTGGCTGGCGATGGTCATGGCGCTCTATGCGTTCTTCTGGCACGCCGTCCTTCCGCAGTTCGAAGTCATCACCCTCGCGCACCTCCAAGGCCAGACCTCGCGCTACAGCCAGATCCGCCTGTGGGGCTCGATCGGTTTCATTCTGGCGGTCGTGGTGCTGGGACGGGTGTTCGAATGGTTCAGTCTGGATCTGTTTCCTTACATCGCGCTGGCGATCATGGCCGGTATCGTCGTCAGCAGCTGGTGGGTGCCGAATGCGCATCCCTCGCCGTCGAGCCGTGAAACCGTGTCGGGCGGCTTTCTCAGGCAGCTGGCGCGTCCCGGTGTCTTGGCGTTCTACCTCAGTGTCGCGCTGATGGTGCTCAGCCATGGGCCGTATTACACCTTTTTGACCCTGCACCTCGAAGCGCTCGGTTACAGCCGTGGCCTGATCGGCCTGCTATGGGCGGTCGGCGTGGTGGCTGAAGTGCTGATGTTCATGGTCATGAGCCGGATTCTGCAGCGTTTCTCCGTGCGCCAGGTGCTGTTCGTCAGCTTTCTGCTGGCCGCATTGCGCTGGCTGCTGTTGGGACTGTTTGCCGATTACCTGACCGCGCTGCTGATTGCCCAGGTGATGCACGCCGCCACATTCGGCAGCTTTCACGCCGCTGCCATTCATTTCGTGCAAAGTAGCTTTGGCCCGCGTCAGCAAGGACAGGGACAGGCGCTGTATGCCGCACTGTCAGGCGTGGGTGGCGCGTTGGGCGCTCTGTATTCCGGTTACAGCTGGAACGCGCTGGGGCCAGCCTGGACGTTTGCCATTGCCAGCCTTGTCGCCTTTGCCGCAGCCATCATGATTATCACACCCAAGAAAGAGGAAGGTGTATGAGCCGCGAACAACTTAGCGTGGAAATAATCGAGGCCGGACGCTTCCTGTATGGCCGCGGCTGGTCGCCTGCCACCAGCAGCAATTACTCCGCGCGTCTTTCAGCCACCGAGGCGCTGCTGACCGTATCCGGCAAGCACAAGGGCCAGTTGGGTCCTGACGATGTGCTGGCTACCGATATGGCAGGCAACAGCCTGGAGCCCGGCAAAAAACCGTCTGCCGAAACTTTGCTGCATACCCAGTTGTACAGCAGCAGGCCGCAGGTCGGCGCGGTGCTGCACACCCACTCGGTGAATGCGACGGTGCTGTCGAGGCTGACTACCGCCGATCATCTGGTGTTCGAGGATTACGAGCTGCAAAAGGCCTTTCACGGCGTGGTCACTCATCAGTCGCAGGTCGTGGTACCGATTTTCGACAACGATCAGGATATTGCCCGTCTCGCCGCAAAGGTGCAGCCTTGGCTGGACGCCCATCCCGAGTGCGCTGGTTACCTGATCCGCGGTCACGGTCTCTACACCTGGGGGGCAAAAATGAGCGACGCCTTGCGCCAGATCGAAGCGTTCGAGTTTCTGTTTGAATGCGAACTTAAAATGCGCGCGGTATTGAACTGTTGAAAACGTCGTATTAAAACCAGCCTGTAAGCCTGACCTGCCTGTAAAAGCCGGAAGGTGGTGCCCCAAACCGAGGATTCATGCCATGAGCAGCCTGTCCGTTTATCACGTTTCAAGCCCTGACACGCCCAACAAGGTGCTGACCCATCTGGAAGATATTGCTTCGACGCTGGCCGAGCACGGCGTGGCATTCGACCGCTGGGAAGCGGCAGCGCCGATTACCCCCGGTGCCAGCCAGGAAGAAGTGATCAGCGCCTATCGTACCCAGATCGACAAGCTGATGACCGAGCATGGTTATGTCACCGTGGACGTCATCAGCCTCAACAGTGACCACCCGCAAAAAGCCGAATTGCGCGCCAAATTTCTTGAAGAGCATCGGCATGGTGAGGACGAAGTGCGCTTTTTCGTAGCCGGGCGGGGCTTGTTCACATTGCACATCGACGACTATGTGTACGCCGTGCTGTGTGAAAAGAACGATCTGATTTCCGTACCGGCCGGCACCCGGCACTGGTTCGATATGGGCGAAAACCCGCATTTCGTTGCCATCCGCCTGTTCAACAATCCGGAAGGCTGGGTGGCGAATTTTACCGGTGAAGACATTGCTGGCCGTTTTCCACGGCTGGAAGACTGACAGGAGCCCGATTCTGATGCCCATCAAAGCTATCCTCACGGATATTGAAGGCACCACCAGCGCAGTGAGTTTCGTTTTCGACGTGCTGTTTCCGTTTGCCAAAAAGCACCTGCCCGGGTTCGTTCGGCAAAACGCCGGACAACCGGCAGTGGCGTCGCAGCTGCAAGCAGTACGCACCGAGGCCGGCGAGCCTGATGCCGATGTCGAGCGGGTTATTGCGATACTGCTGGAATGGATTGCCGAAGACCGTAAGGCCACGCCGCTCAAGGCGTTGCAGGGCATGGTCTGGGAGCAGGGCTATAACGCCGGACAGCTCAAGGGCCATGTTTATCCGGATGCTGTCGATGCCTTGAAACACTGGCATCAACAGGGCTACAGGCTTTACGTTTATTCCTCGGGCTCAATTCAGGCTCAGCAATTGATTTTCGGCTGTTCCGAGGCGGGCGATCTGTCCGGTCTGTTCAGTGGTTACTTCGATACGACGTCCGGCCCCAAGCGCGAAGCGCAGTCCTACCGGACGATTGCGCAGGCAATCGAGTGTCCTGCCGAGGACATTCTGTTCCTCTCGGATATCGTCGAAGAGCTCGACGCAGCGAAGGCCGCTGGCATGATCACCTGCGGTCTGGCGCGTGACGGCGGGGTGCTTGCGGGTCACAAACATGTGGGCAGTTTCGCGCTCATCGACCCTGCTTCTTTCTAAACGAAGTCAGCCTGTCGTGCGCGGCATTGTCCTGATGCCGCGGTATGAAAATCTGCCCGCCGCAAGGCTTGCACGCTATTTTCTGTAAGGAGCGTCCTGCTTTTGAGTGGGACGTTGCCTACCTGAAAGTGCGTTGAATCTGTTTGTTCTGCTCGTCATTCTTCAACGCGATTATTCGTGTAAGTTCTGCGCCCATCGTCCCCTGAGTCACGGACAACACCTGTACCGATTCACGGGCGCATAAGGAGCGGCAGCGATGTGCAGTGCCATTACAGAAAGCGCAAGCAGGGACTTATTGATACAGCAGATGGTGAGCACGATCAGCGAACTCGATGGCCAGACCGCTATCGAGAATGCCCTCGAATGGCTAAGGCGCGAATGTAACAGTGAGCGGGCGATGTTCTATCAGTTCAAGGGCCCGGTGCTGCTGACGTTCATTACCTGCAATATCGATGATGCCTGGGGCCAGGCTTACCGCCAGCGCGGGTTGATCACCCAGGACCCGGTCATCCGTTGTTATCGCAACCAGCTGGGGTTTGTAAACTGGCAGGATGCATTCAGACAGTATCCGGTGTCAGCGTGTTACGAAGAAATCGTCGATACGTGCGAACTGCTTCCGGCCATTTCCTACGGTTACATGAACCATTGCCGTGGTGCCGACAGCGTGACGTCGGTTTGTACGCTGGGTGAAGTGGGGCGAGCGATCTCCGCTGAACAAAAATACCTCATGAGCAGTCTCATGCCGGTGCTGCACAGCGTTGCGCGGGGTTTGAAGTTCTGCTCTCGCGGTTTGACCCATCGGGAACTGGAGGTACTGCAGTGGGCCAGGGATGGAAAAACTGCCTGGGAGATCTCAATGATCCGCGACGTGTCGGAGTCGACGGTGAAGTATCACCTCAAGACCATCTATTCCAAGCTCGGTGTCGCCAATAGGGCGCAGGCGGTAGGCGAAGCGCTGTGCCGGGGGCTGATCAGGTAATAGACACCTGAAAACGCGGGCAAAAAACGCGGGCAAAAAAAAGCCACGAGAACAAGGTGTAATCGCGGCAAACAAGGGATGAGAGCGTACAGCGGGTGCCGCCTGTCAAGGCGGCGGGAAAATCAACGGGTGTGGTAAGTCGGCAGGTCGAAGCGGTGCTGACTTTGCAGCATCGAAATAGCTGGCAACTCGCTGGCTTGTGCAGCCAGGTCGCGGCGGATAGCACTGATTACCCATTCCAGCTGGACCGGAGTGTGCAACTGAGCATAAGACACGGAGCGACGGATCTGCTTGCCATCGTGAGTACGCAGTGACAACAGAACACCACCATCAGGACGTGGCTGGGTGGTAACGGTGTAGTCGGAGAATACGGAAGCGAATTTTTCTTGAATAAAAGTCATGTCAGGCGGCTCCATTGCTCATGGGATAATAAGCTTGGAAGTACTATTGCAGTGTCTGTGCCAGTCTTTGACTTAAAATAAATCCTTTAAAATCAACAACTTGAAATATCCTCTATTTTAAGGCTTCGTGCATTTTGCATGAACCCCCTTCGTGCGCCCTGCATTTTGCCGTTTCCTGCACGATGGGTATCGGGCAGAAGGGGGATTGCATCGATTGCGGTGATCAGGAGTAGGCATTGCGCATCCGTATCGATGCTGATCGAACAGCTGGCGAGACTTGAGGTCAGTGTGTGTATCGACGCCGGGTCAACGCATGCCCGGAGTACCGTGCGCCAAGGAGTAGTTAATGACCGATACAAATATCAGCGCTTCGCAAACCATGACTGAAGACGAAGCCGCCGAGTTCGCCGAGCAGGTATTCGATGTGGCTCGCCAGGGAAATGCAGTCATGTTGGAGCGTCTGCTTGAAAAGGGCCTGCCTGCAGACTTGCGCAACCACAAGGGCGATACGCTGTTGATGCTGGCCAGTTATCACTGTCATGCGGATGCGGTCCGGGTGCTGCTTGATCACAAGGCCGATCCGGAAATTCGCAACGACAATGGTCAAAGCCCTATCGCCGGTGCTGCGTTCAAGGGCGATCTGGCGGTGGTGAGGCTGCTGGTCGAGGCCGGTGCCGACGTCGATGGTGCCTCTGCCGATGGTCGTACTGCGTTGATGATGGCGGCGATGTTCAATCGCAACGAAATAGTCGATTACCTGATCAGTCAGGGCGCGGACCCGCATGCCACTGATGCCAAGGGCATCACCGCACTGGGCGCCGCTCAGGCAATGGGCGCGACCGTCACCATTGATCAACTGATCAAACTGGGCGTACAGCCGGCCCGGTCCTGATGCCGAGTGCTTTCAGGGCATGAACACATAGAGGCGCGATGGATTTACCGTTATCCTTCGCGCCTCTTTTTTTGCCCGCTATCAGGATCGCTCCCATGAAAGACTCACTGGTCGAATTAATCAGCAAAGTCAGCTCTGGCTGCATGGGCGATGATGAAATCGTGCGTATTGCCGATGAAGCCGCGCAGGCGTATGCCGACCCGCAGGCGTTTCTGGCCGCCAACCCTGATATCAACTACGACGACACCTTTCCGATTCCGCTGGGCGAATGGGTGATGGTGGGCAGTCTGCCGGAAACCGTGCTGTTCCAGGCCGACAGCTATATGGACCTGTTCGAGCAGATCGTGCAGTCATTCGGCAAGGACGTCACGTTCAATATCAAGCCGAAACAACTGGCCAAGGTCGAACCACTGGTAGCGCTCAACCGGATTCAGATTCAATTGAGCAGCATGAACAAGGACATGGGCGGCTATGTGCTGATGAACTTCAGCCAGCCGCTGGATGACGAACTGCAAGCGGTGCTGGTGTATGGCCGTGACGAGGAGCGGGTGCTTGAACTGGCAGCGTTGGCCGGCATCCATGCCGCACCCGCGCTAAAGGCATTGCGCGGTTAACCCAGCGCCGTATCGAGAAACATCATTACCGCGAAGCCGCCCATCAGGCCGAGCGTTGCCGAGGTCTGATGGCCGTTGCGGTGGGTTTCCGGGATGACTTCATGGGACACCACGAAGATCATCGCACCTGCCGCCAGCCCCATGCTCAGCGGGTAGGCGATGGCAAACCCGCTGGAAATACCCAGGCCCACCAGCGCGCCCAGCGGCTCCATGAGTCCGGAACCGATGGCCACTAGCATCGCTTTGAAGGCTGACAGGCCGGTTGCGCGCAGGGCCAGCGCAATGGCCAGGCCTTCAGGAATGTCCTGAATGGCGATGGCGGTGGTCAATGGCAGGCCGACATTCATGTCGCCGCTGGCGAAGCTCACGCCTATCGCCATGCCCTCGGGCAGGTTATGCAGGGTGATCGCCAGCACGAACAGCCAGACCCGGCTGATTCGCTCTGAATGAGGGCCCTGACGGCCCACGCTTTCATGCTCGTGCGGGGTGAACTTGTCCAGCCCGAGCATCAACAGCACACCAAGGCCCAGACCGGTCACTACCGTCGCAGCTGCCCAGGGGCCGCTGTCGGTTATGCCCCGGGCGGCCTCCAGCCCCGGCAGTATCAGCGAGAACGAGCTGGCAGCCAGCATCATGCCAGCGGCAAAACCGAGCATGATGTCCTGAGCGCGTTGCGAAACGTTGCGCAGGGCGACCGCCATGACTGCACCCAGCGCCGTCGCCAGGAAACCGGCCGTGCCGCCCAGCAATGCATGATTGAAGTTGACCTGGCTGGTGCCATAGAAGGCATTGTAAAGACTGATGCCGCCGAGGCCGACGACGATCAGCAGAGCAAGGGCGAAACCCAGGCTCACCAGCGGGCTGCCCTGAAGATGGTTGAACCATGTCGCCCAGGGCGTTCGGGGTTGTGCGGGCGTTGGCATGAAGAAGGCTACCTGTATAAGGGTTGAACGCGATAATGAATGAAAAGCAAAGTCGACCCCGGTTGGGAGCCCGAGAATATAAGGTTGGTTCAACGGAACCCCCGAACGGCGCAACTATCCTAGGAAGGTAAGCATTCAATTAGGGGCAACACCATGGGTTCTAGCTTCAACGGCCTAGTCGGCTTGATCATTCTGGCGCTCGATATCTGGGCCATCATCAATGTCTTGAAAAGCGGCGCCGAGACCGGCAAGAAAATTCTCTGGGTATTGTTGATCGTGCTGTTGCCTGTTGTGGGCCTGATCATCTGGGCAATCCTCGGACCGCGCGGCAACGTGCGAATCTGACACGCCGGCAGGTTGGTAGCGAACGCTTGATTACCTTGGGTAATCAGGCGTTTTTCGTTCATGGGCCAAGGCATTTGCAAGCAAGACGCTGCACAGAGGTTCGACCTGTCATGTTCCTCGACGTAGAATGCGCGCCTTTGTTGTGGGCGGTCGGCCGTCCTGTCATCAGTACCCAGCGGGAGCTTACCCATGAGCGATTATCAGGAAACGTTATACGAAGGCTACGGCCAGCGCTTTCGTATGGAAAAAATGCTTCACGAAGTGCGTACCGAGCACCAGCATCTGGTGATCTTCCAGAATCCGCGCATGGGCCGCGTCATGGCTCTGGACGGCGTCATCCAGACCACCGAGGCGGATGAGTTCATCTATCACGAAATGCTCACTCACGTGCCGATTCTGGCTCACGGCGCAGCCAAGCGTGTACTGATCATCGGCGGCGGCGATGGCGGCATGCTGCGTGAAGTGGCCAAGCACCTGACGGTGGAACATATCACCATGGTCGAGATCGACGCCACGGTGGTCGAGATGTGCAAGGAGTTCCTGCCCAATCACTCCAGTGGCGCTTTTGACGATTCGCGCTTGAACCTGGTCATCGACGACGGCATGCGCTTTGTCGCGACCACCGAAGAGAAGTTCGACGTGATCATCTCCGACTCCACTGATCCTATCGGTCCGGGTGAAGTGCTGTTTTCGGAGAACTTTTATCAGGCCTGCCATCGCTGCCTGAACGAAGGTGGCATTCTGGTGACCCAGAACGGTACGCCTTTCATGCAGTTGAGCGGTGTGCAGACTACGGCCGGGCGTATGAACGGTCTGTTTGCCGACTGGCATTTCTATCACGCAGCCATCCCGACCTACATCGGCGGTGCAATGACCTTTGCCTGGGGCTCGACCGACAAGAGCTATCGCAAACTGCCGCTGGAAACCCTGCGTCAGCGTTTCTCGGGCAGCGGTATTGTTACGCGTTATTACAATCCAGAAGTCCACATTGGTGCGTTCGCCTTGCCGCAGTACGTTCTGCAGGCCGTGGGCAAGGCCAGCAACGACTGATCAATCGATCTGACGTTCACCGGCCGGGTCGCCCTGAACGCCGCCTGAGAGGCGTTCAAGCGCGCAACTGGCGACAGAAATTTCACACTTTTTGTCCCAGAATTGCGCGCGAAGCTGAACAGGCACGCTTATTCATGGGCCGCCCCGGCCCCTAGCGACCTGCAATCAAGTAATATCTGCGCCCTGTCGTACGCCGCCCGCCCTCGGGGAGGGCGGTGCTGCACCCTGAACCTACCCCTGAATCCACCGGATCCTGACAACCATGGCTAAAACGGACGCCCAGATTCATCGGCAAGCCCGCCTGCTAAACCCGACTGTCAAATCGCATCTGGCTTACATCCTGCTCAGCGGTTTCGCTTTGATGGTGATGTACACGCTGCTGCGTATCGGTCTGCTGGTCTACAACCGCGAGATGATTGGCGACACGCCAGCCTCGACATTCCTTGAAGCACTCTTCAACGGCACGCGTTTCGACCTGCGCCTGACCATGTATCTGCTCATTCCGTTGGTGCTGTCGCTGTTCAGCGCCCGGGCCATGGCGGCACGCGGGTTCTTCCGGTTCTGGCTGACCCTGGTCGGCAGCATCACGCTGTTCTTCGGCTTGATGGAAATGGACTTCTACCGCGAGTTTCACCAGCGCCTGAACGGCCTGGTGTTTCAATACGTCAAGGAAGACCCAAAGACTGTCCTGAGCATGCTCTGGTACGGTTTTCCGGTGGTTCGCTACCTGCTCGCCTGGGCAATCGTGACCTGGCTGTTGAGCCTGGTGTTCAAGGGCATCGACCGCCTGACGCGGCCACGCCTCGTAACGACTAAGGGCACCCAGACGGTCAGTACAGTTGCGCCGTGGTACATGCGCATTGGCGTTTTCGTGCTGGTATTGCTGGTTATGGTGGTGTGCATCCGTGGCACCCTGCGCCAGGGCCCGCCGCTGCGTTGGGGTGACGCTTACACCACCGATTCCAACTTCGCCAATCAGCTGGGCCTGAACGGCACACTGACCCTGATTACGGCGGCCAAGAGCCGTATGTCCGAAGATCGCGACAACATCTGGAAAGCCACGCTGCCACAGGCCGAAGCGCAACAGACTGTGCGCGACATGCTGCTGACCTCGCATGACAAGCTGGTCGAACCGGATATTGCGGCTGTGCGTCGTGACTTCACGCCACCGGCAGAGAACACCTTGCCGATCCGCAACGTGGTCGTGATCCTGATGGAAAGCTTCGCCGGTCACTCGGTAGGGGCGCTGGGCAACGATGCCAACATCACGCCTTACTTTGACAAGCTGTCCAAGGAAGGCCTGCTGTTCGATCACTTTTTCTCCAACGGTACCCACACCCATCAGGGCATGTTCGCCACCATGGCGTGCTTCCCGAACCTGCCGGGCTTTGAGTACCTGATGCAGACGCCAGAGGGCAGCCATAAGCTGTCGGGCCTTCCGCAATTGCTGAGCGCGGGTCGCAACTACGATGACGTCTATGTCTATAACGGCAACTTCGCCTGGGACAACCAGTCGGGTTTCTTCAGCAACCAGGGCATGACCAATTTTGTCGGTCGCGAGGACTTCGTCAATCCGGTGTTCTCCGATCCGACCTGGGGCGTTTCCGACCAGGACATGTTCGACCGTGGCGCTCAGGAGCTCAAAGCCCGTCAGGACGGCAAGCCGTTCTATGCGCTGCTGCAGACCCTGTCCAACCACACGCCGTACGCGTTGCCGGACCCGCTGCCGGTCGAGCGCGTGACCGGACACGGCTCGCTGGATGAGCATTTGACTGCCATGCGTTATGCCGACTGGGCGCTGGGACAGTTCTTCGAGAAGGCCAAAAAAGAGCCTTACTACAAGAACACCCTGTTCGTGGTGCTGGGCGACCACGGTTTCGGCAATGACAAGCAGTTGACTGAAATGGATCTGGGGCGTTTCAACGTGCCATTGCTGCTGATCGGGCCTGGTGTACAAGAGAAATTCGGCCAGCGCAGCAGCATTGTCGGCACACAGGTTGACGTCGTGCCAACCATCATGGGCCGTCTGGGTGGTCTGAACCGCAACCAGTGCTGGGGCCGCGATCTGCTGAACCTGCCGGAAGGCGACAAGGGTTTTGGCGTGATCAAGCCGTCGGGCAGTGAGCAGGTGGTCGCGATCATCAGCGGCAACCGCATTCTGATCGAACCGACAGAAATGCCGGCCAAGCTGTTGACCTACACGCTGGGTGCCAAGCCTTCTGCCGAAGAAGTGCCTGACGCACCTGACACGCAGGAACTCAAGCGCAAGCTGGAAAGCTTCCTGCAGACCGCCACCAAGAGCCTTCTGGACAACACGGCCGGTGTCGAGGCCAGCAAGAACCGTAACTGACCGTGACTGACTTGTCCGGGTAACCGGCAAGTCGGATCAGCAGCACACAAAAGGCCCTCGGCATCCATTGCGAGGGCCTTTTGTTTTGCCCGTCATCGCGGGCTTTCCGGCTTAATTTGTTGGAACGAATGCGTGGGCCAAAAGGTCCTTATCACATAAGCCAGAGTGCCTGGCTTCGTTCTGGAGGCATTGATGAAAAAGTGGGTCATTTCGTATCTGGACAAGGACGGCATGCAGCAGCACCTCGAGGCCGATTTTGAACAGCATCCCAGTGACGAGCAAGTTGCACGTCTCCTGCGCAAGGACCTGTATCCAGTCACCGATGAGCTGGATCTCAATGATCTTGACGGGCGCACCGACGAGCCTACGGTGAAAACGCTCAAAGACCATAACAGTGTGCGGATCATTTCCATTACAGAAGTTGCCTGACCTGCGGTGATTCAAAAAGCTTTTCGTGGCAACCACTTGGCATTCGACCCACGATGGGTCTACTCTGCAGACGAGGCTGTTCAAACGGCCTCTGACATCTCGATACCGACCTGTGCCAAGCCTGGTCTGGTCAGCTACATGCTTGATTCCCCACGCCGGATTATCTGTCGTGCGGCGGCCCCCGATGATCCGGCGGTCGCTCTGGAAGAGTTGAAACTCTATCTATCGTTGCATAGGAGGACGTTTCATGAGCACAGCCTATCAAGAGGACATCAGCAGTAACGTACTGCGCCGCATGAAAGAAGGCGGTTTTGATTTCGCGCGAATCTATCCCATCGAGTTTTACGCCATCTTCCCGGACGAGGAGCGGGCACGGCAGGCCGCAGAGCAATTTCGCGGCGAATCCCTCAATACTCAGGTAAACGTACGTGATGACGGTAACTGGCACTTGCAATTGAGCAAAGTGATGTATGCCACTTATGACGGTATCGGTGATTTCGAGCAGGACTTTCAGATGGTGATTTCACCCATGGGCGGTGAGGTCGAAGGTTGGGGCGTCACTCAGGAGATCAGAAGACTGCACGCTTGATGGCTTTTGATTGTCAGGCAACACATTACCGGCTGATTCGGGATACGTTCTGGATCGGCCGGTTCTGTTTTTGCTTCGCGCTCATAAACAGTGGTCAAAAAAAAGCCACTCAAATGAGTGGCGCAAAGGGAAGTCTGTTTAGAATCCGCACGCGTTCTTCGCCTGCTGGACAAAATAACGGTTAGCGCAAAAACGGAGTTTGGTGCCCTGTTTGCTCGGTTGCTGTGGAGTGTGGCGAACTAATGTTGTTGGCGGAAATCAACTCTGACTATGCTGATCATAGATTTCACGGTTGAATGACGCTTCCGAATGAGGCGCGAAATAATCGGCTTGGGCGTTTAGTGCACAGGAATGGTGCGTAGAACGTCGAGTGTTTACCTAACCTTTTGAAATTAAAGCGTTTATGCCGGTGGCACGGGCTTTGCGATGGTCTTGGTGTCCATGGTGACAAGGAGTACGGCATGATCCGCACCTTTTATGACGAGATGTACGATGCGGGCGGCGTAGTCCGTCCGCACTATCGGGAGTTTGCCCGCTGGCTGGGTGATACGCCTCCCGAGCTTTTGGCTCAACGCAGGCGCGAAGCCGATCTGCTGTTTCATCGCGCCGGTATCACGTTCACGCTCTATGGCGATGAGCAGGGCACCGAGCGGCTTATTCCTTTCGACACCATCCCGCGCAGCATTCCCGCCAGCGAATGGCGTGTTGTCGAGCGTGGCTGTATTCAGCGCGTCAAGGCGCTGAACATGTTTCTGGCGGATCTTTATCACGACCAGCGGATTATCAAGGCCGGAATCATTCCTGCCGAACAGGTGCTGGCCAACGAGCAATATCAGTTGGCGATGCAGGGCCTGAACCTGCACCGCGATTTGTATTCGCACATTTCCGGCGTCGATCTGGTGCGCGACGGTGATGGCACGTATTACGTGCTGGAGGACAACCTGCGAACCCCGAGCGGCGTGAGCTACATGCTCGAAGACCGCAAGATGATGATGCGTTTGTTCCCGGAGCTGTTCTCGGCCCAGCGCATTGCACCGATCGATCACTACCCGAATCTGTTGCTCGACACGCTCAAGAGTTCCAGCCATCTGGACAACCCGAGTGTCGTGGTGCTGACGCCCGGGCGTTTCAACAGCGCCTTTTTCGAGCATGCGTTTCTGGCTCGCGAGATGGGGGTCGAGCTGGTTGAAGGTGCCGATCTGTTTGTTCGCGACGACCGCGTGTTCATGCGTACCACCGACGGTCCCAAGGCTGTCGATGTTATCTACCGTCGGCTTGACGATGCATTCCTTGATCCGCTGGCGTTCAACCCTGATTCCATGCTGGGCGTTCCCGGGCTTCTGGCAGCGTATCGCTCCGGCAATGTGGTTCTGGCCAATGCTATTGGTACCGGCGTTGCCGATGACAAGTCGGTTTATCCGTATGTCACCGACATGATTCGCTTCTATCTGGACGAAGAGCCGATTCTCAAGAACGTGCCGACCTGGCAGTGCCGTAAGCCGGAAGAGCTGTCACATGTGCTGGCCAACCTGGGCGACCTGGTCGTCAAGGAAACCCAGGGCTCTGGTGGCTACGGCATGCTGGTCGGCCCTGCAGCGACCGCCGCCGAGATCGAAGCCTTCCGGGCGCGCCTCAAAGCCAAGCCGCATGCGTACATCGCCCAACCCACCTTGTGCCTGTCGACTTGTCCGACCTTTGTCGAAAATGGCATAGCCCCGCGACATATCGATCTGCGCCCCTTTGTTCTGTCCGGTCGCGAAACCCGCGTCGTACCTGGCGGGCTAACCCGAGTGGCCTTGCGTGAAGGCTCACTGGTGGTCAATTCGTCACAGGGTGGCGGAACCAAAGACACCTGGGTGGTCGAGGATTAAGGATGCCTGCCAATGTTAAGTAGAACTGCCTCTGATCTTTTCTGGATGTCGCGTTACCTGGAGCGAGCGGAGAACCTCGCCCGAATGCTGGACGTGAGCTATTCACTGTCGTTGATGCCGCAGGACGGGCGGGGCGACGGGCTGGATGAAATAGCCATGCCGTTGCTGATTACCGGAACGCTGGAAACCTACATCGAGCGTCATGGTGAACTGCATGCCGAGCGCATGCTGCATTTCTTTGCGCTGGACGCGACCAACCCGGCCAGCATCTATAGCTGCCTGGGTGCCGCAAGGGCCAGCGCGCATGCCGTGCGCGGGCGTATCACTGCCGACATGTGGGAGAACATCAACTCCACCTGGCTGGAAATTCGCGGCATTGCTCAACAGGGCCTGACCCGTTACGGCATGAGTCGCTTTTGCGAGTGGGTCAAGGAGCGTTCGCACCTGTTCCGTGGTGCGACCTACGGCACCATCATGCGTAACGATGCGTTCCGTTTCATTCGTCTGGGAACGTTCATCGAGCGCGCTGACAACACCATGCGCATGCTCGACGCCCGCTATGAGATGCTCGAACTGCGTGGGCCACAGGCCAATGCTGCGGCGGACAACTCGGCTGCCGGGTACTACCAGTGGAGCGCCTTGTTGCGCGCATTGTCTTCGTTCGAGGCTTACACTGAAGTCTATCGGGATGCGCCAGGCGCGCGTCAGGTTGCCGAACTGTTGCTGCTGCGTGCAGACATTCCGCGCTCGTTGCGCGCCTGTCTGGAAGAGATGGACGTCATTCTGGCCAGTCTGCCCGGCGTCAATGGCCGACCTGCGCAGCGCATGGCCGCCGAGATGGATGCAAGATTGCGCTACACCAGTATCGACGAGATTCTGGATGAGGGCCTGCATGAGTGGTTGAACGAATTCATTCCAATGCTGGCCCAACTGGGTGATGCCATCCACACTTCGTACCTGGAGGCTGCATGAGACTTTCCATAAGCCATGAGACCACCTATCACTACGATGATCAGGTGCGTTCAAGTATCCAGTATCTGCGCCTGACGCCTCACGACAGTGAGCGCCAGCAGGTGCTCAGCTGGCAATTGACGTTGCCGCGCCCGGTGCGCGCGCAGATTGATCCTTTCGGCAATATCCTGCATGTCCTGAGCCTGGAAGAGCCGCACGAGGCGATCATCATCGGCGCTCGCGGGCAGGTGGAAATCGACGAAACCCGCGAAGCCGAGCACGAAAGCCAGTCGGCGTTGCCGTTTTTGCGCGTTACCCGGCTGACCGAGCCTGACGAAGCGATTCGCAGTTTCGCGGCCAGGGAGTGTCGCAAGCGCGCTGACCGCAGCGCATTGATCGACTTGATGCAGGCGCTCAACCAGCACATGACCTACACGCAGGGGGCGACCGAAGTCGACACCAGTGCCGCTCAAGCCTTCGCCGGACGCTCGGGAGTCTGTCAGGACCATACCCACGCCTTTCTGGCCTGCGCCCGCAGTCTTGGGGTTCCGGCGCGTTATGTGTCCGGTTATCTGTGCAGCGAAGACAGCGAACATTTGTCCAGTCACGCCTGGGCCGAAGCGTGGATAGACGACGCTTGGTACAGCTTCGATGTCACTAACCAGCTGGCCATTCCCGAACGTCATTTGAAGCTGGCGGTAGGGCTGGACTATCTGGATGCTTGTCCGGTGCGCGGCATGCGCCGTGGTGGCGGGTCTGAACAGATGCACGCCAAGGTCGTGGTTTCACCCATGACCGGTACGCCAAAAGTGAAAACCCGAGTGCAGGTCCAGGCGCAGCATCAGTAGCGCGTATGCACTGATCTGCGCGTCGCTGAAATGGCCGGAATTGAATCTCCGGCCGTTGCTTATTCAGCGGGGTCGTCGGTGGTGCTGTAGAGCGCGTTGTGCAGCTCTTCGTAATTACCGCCATTGATGACGCTG
The DNA here is from genome assembly GCF_001466905.1 of Pseudomonas sp. ICMP 3272. NCBI lineage: Bacteria > Pseudomonadati > Pseudomonadota > Gammaproteobacteria > Pseudomonadales > Pseudomonadaceae > Pseudomonas > Pseudomonas sp. ICMP 3272. The sequence continues at coordinate 121,260 of NZ_LKEK01000108.1, read as the reverse complement.
AAATAGCCCGCCGCCCTGAGCTTTTCCTGAGCCTTGTCGGCTTTGCTATCGGTGCTGCTGAAAATGACGAACACCGCATTGCGGTCGTTGAGCACCTGCTTCATCTGATTGACCAGCCGTCGGTCATCGACCCGCACTGCATTCAATACTGTGCCGGCGTCATAGTCGGTCTGGCTGCGTACATCCATCGCCAGTTTGCCTTCCTTGAGCGCAGCCACCGCTGCAGCCTGATCTACCATGCCCGCGTGGGCTGCGAAGCTGCTGAAAAGTGCAAAAACAGCAATCCATTGGCGCATAGGCGCATCTCCTTCAGTCGAGTGGAAAGAGTGGCACAGTTACACACTGACCGAAAGCGTGTCAGATCAGCCGAACAACCTGTTCAGGTTAGGCACGATCAATAACAGCGCAGTGGTAAAGAGGATTAATCCCGCCTGACGTACTTTGGAGTGCTTGAACTTGAACATGGCTGACCGCCTTTTGTTGTTATTCCTGTGCGACAGAAGCAGGTCGATTCTGCAACGTAGAGAGTCGACTGCTGGCAAGGTTGCGCGTTGAACAGGTGGGCCCGGTCATTTGACCGCTGGCCAGTGCGCTGAAAGGATTTTGCGCGCTTCCTGTTACAGATTTAACAATAGAGCCGAGGTGCCCCACGCCTTAGAACGGTTGGGAATTTAAACGTCTACTTATCCAACTTAACGTTATCAATCAACCGCTCGCCAGAGGCACAGGCCTTTGCTAGACGCTTCATTCACATCGCTCAGCTTTGCACCGTTCGTCTGGGCCAGACTTTTCCTACGCGCATTAAACCTCCGACAAGGCGCGGGGGTGCTGCTTGATTTGCCGAAGCCTTCAAGGCAGGCTCTGCCCGTGCGCTATTGCCTCATCATTGCTTCAGGGCCTCTTTTATGTCTTTACGCATCTGTATTCTGGAAACCGACAACCTGCGACCGGAACTGGTCGAGCAATATCAGGGGTACGGGCGGATGTTCGAATTGCTCTTCGCTCGCCAGCCGATTGCTGCAGAATTGACCGTTTACAACGTGGTGCAAGGGGACTATCCACCTGCAGACGAGCAGTTCGATGCTTATCTGGTGACCGGCAGCAAGGCAGACTCATTTGGCACCGACCCGTGGATTCAGACCCTGAAAGCCTACCTGCTGGAGCTGTATCAGCGCGGCGAAAAACTGCTTGGTATCTGCTTCGGTCACCAGTTGCTGGCCTTGCTGCTGGGCGGCAGGACCGAGCGTGCCGTACAGGGTTGGGGCGTCGGTATTCATCACTATCAATTGGCACCCGCCAGACCGTGGATGACGCCAGCAATGGACAAGCTCACGTTGCTGATCAGCCATCAGGATCAGGTGACCGCGCTGCCCGAGAACGCAACGGTGATTGCGTCCAGCGAGTTCTGTCCATTTGCGGCCTACCATATCAATGATCAGGTGCTGTGTTTCCAAGGCCATCCCGAGTTCATTCACGAGTTTTCCCGGACCTTGCTTGATCTTCGTCAGGAAGCGCTGGGCGAGCAGGTTTACCGGCAGGGTGTTGCCAGCCTGGATCACGAGCATCACGGGGCGACGGTGGCAGAATGGATGATGCGCTTTGTGGCGCACAAGCCGGAAAAACAGTCCGTCTGACCCGGCGCATGGCCGTCTGAACGGGAATGCGGTGGCGGTGCTATAGCCAGCCAGAGCGCTTGAAGCTGGCGAACAGCGCCGTACACCCGCCCAGAATGACGCCCAGCACGATGAAGTAGCCGTATTCCCACTTGAGCTCCGGCATGTTCTCGAAGTTCATGCCATAGATGCCGGCAATTGCGGTTGGAAAGGCCAGAATCGCTGCCCAGCCAGCGAACTTGCGCTGCACGATGCTTTGCCGCGAGGACTCCAGCAACAGGCCGATTTCGATTGTCTGGCTGGCGATGTCACACAGGTTGCCCAGGTCTTCCATCTGCCGCTTGACGTGAATTTCCACGTCGCGAAAGTAGGGGCGCATGTTCTTGTCGATGAACGGGAAACTGAGTCTCTGCAGTTCTTCACCCACTTCCACCATCGGCGCTACATAACGGCGCATGCGCAAAAGGTCACGGCGCAGTGCATGAATGTGCTGGATGTCGGACTCGCGCAGTGAGCCGCCGATGACACTTTGCTCCAACAGCTCAAGTTCGGTATGGATGGCTTCGGTCACCGGTTGATAGTTCTCGGTCACGAAGTCCAGAAGGGCGTAAAGCACGAAGTCTTCGCCGTGCTCCAGCAGCAGTGGCCGTGCTTCGCAGCGCTGACGCACCAGCCCGTAGGACTTGGAGTGGCCGTTGCGTGAGGTGATGATGTAGCCCTTGCCCGCGAAGATATGGGTTTCGATGAACAGCAGCTTGCCGTTTTCGCGTACTGGCGCGTAGGTCACGATGAACAGCGCATCGCCAAAGGTTTCCAGCTTCGGACGGCTGTGAACCTCCATGGCATCTTCAAGGGCCAGTTCATGCAGGTTGAACTGCTCTTTCAGGCTGGTCAGTTCCTCGTTGCTGGGCTGCTCCAGGCCGATCCAGACGAAATGATTGGGTTTGGCGGCCCAGGCGGCACCCTCATCAAGGGTAATATCGCGGACCTTCTTGCCTTTGCTGTACACCGCTGCTGCAACAACTCGACCCATGGCGCTATCGCTTCTTCAATATGTCAGTGGCGCAAAAAACATGCGCGGTAGCTGATCAGATTGATCAAATGCGTATGAGTTCGCCGGTAAACAAAAGCCCGCACGCGCGGGCTTAGGTTGGGTATCACAGCATGTGTTGCCGATCCTGCTCGATAGCTGCATCCAGTGTATCGAGCAAGGCCTTTCTGACCTTGAGTTTGGTCTTCTTGTGCGCGCTCATGTTGATCTTCTTCAGCTGTGCGGCGACCGCAAGTGCGGTACTTTGCAGTTCATCGACGCTGACCACCTTGTCCAGGAAGCCGGCGGCCATCGCGCCTTCAGGGTCGAACATTTCGGCGTTGATCACCGAGCGATTAAAGGCTGATTTACGTAACCGGTCACGCGCCAGTTCGATGCCGACGTGGTGCATGGGCATGCCGATCTGTACTTCGTTCAATCCGATACTGAATGGCCCTGCGACACCGATTCGATAATCGGCGGACAGCAGCAAAAAGGCACCCTTGGCAACGGCGTGGCCGGGGCAGGCGACGATGATCGGGAAGGGGTGCGACAGCATTCTGCGCGCCAGGGTGGAACCCTGAGCAACCAGATTGATCGCCGCTTCGGCGCTCGAGGTCATCACCTTGAGGTCGTAGCCGCCCGAGAGAATGCCGGGCTGTCCAGTGACGATCACGATTGCCCGGTCCTGTTCGGCCTGATCCAGCGCAGCATTGAACGCGATGATTACGTCCGGGGAAATGGCATTGACCTTGCCGTTGTTCAGGGTCAGCGTGGCGACACCGTCGTCCAGATGGTACGAGACCAGATCACTCATGACGTGATTCCTTTATTGAAGTGAGCAGACGTTACTCACCCATAAGGAACAGGTAAAGCGCTGACTGATGAGTCACTCGGTAGATCGCCAATCAATGGCCGATTTACCCTCAACGGCGGCTCGGGTCATGGCTGGATATCATTGAAGCCGCAATATTCTTCCCAGTCCATGCCCAGCGCCTCGGCCACCTGGCGGTGTGCTTCAAGGCGCATGCTCTGCAACTGTTCGGGCGACTCGGCAATCAGTTCCAGCGCCAGTTCCCAGGTCTCGATGCCCTGGCTCTCGGCCTCATCTTCAAAAGCCCACTGTAATTGCTGCTTTTGCTCTTTCGGGCTCAACGCGCTGATTTCGTCCTTCAAGGTCGGATGGGTAGCGAGGTATTTCGCCAGCGCGGCCTCGTTCCACTCAAGCGTATTCATGCGGGGTTCCTCAAAACGTTTCGATAGCCCGGCCGCTTTTCACGGCAGCGGGCAAGACGGCGTGATTGTGAGGGAGCACGTCATTGATGTCAGCACCCGGCCGCAATAATCGCTAGAGTGCTCAGACGAATGTATTGATCCTTCACTCAGGAGCCTATCGAGATGATCAAAGTCAGTGTGCTGTATGCGTATGAAGAGGGTGCCCGTTTCGACCACGATTACTATCGCGACAAACACTTGCCGCTGGTGCAAGAGCTGATGGGCAGTTACTGCAAGGGCTACAGCGTCGACAGAGGCATAGGCGGAGCAACGCCGGGCTCGGAGCCTCGGTATATCGGCATGTGCCACATCTATTGCGATTCCATTGAAGACTTTGAAGCCGGCATGGGGCCGCATTCAAAGCAGATCAATGCCGACATCACCAACTACACCGACCTGATCCCGGAGATACAGATCAGCGAAGTGCGTGCCGATGTGAAAACCGCGCCATAGCTTATCGAGCGGCGTCCTGGCGAGCCGCTTGTTTTTTTGAAGACATCCCACCCGACGGATCAAAACACTGGCTGTCGTAACGTGGGCTCTGGCACTGCGAAGGGATGTTCGGCGGTGGCGGGCGGTTTCGTTGATACGCCTTGTAGCGTTCCGTCTCGTAAACCGTCACGTGGGTGCGGCCGCTGATCTTCAGGTATTCAGTGGCCTTGAGATTGGTCTGGTGAACATAATCGAGAGGCTCACCCTCGCGCCGCATGTTCGGCGGGCCCTGGCGCTGCAGCGCGCTCTGTGCAGCGTTGTCACAGGGGATAGATGCATAGCTCACCTGTCCCTGCGCTGATGTGCATTTGAAGATCTCACCGTATGCCGTGCCTGCGCCCAGCAGCGCTGCCACTGCCAGCGTGATTGAAAGCCTTTTCATGGTTCTCTCCTTGCATGGCGCAAGGCTACCATTTGCCTCTGAACGCCGCCATATCCTCTTGCTGCAAGGCCCCGTTCGTCAGACATATCGCACGGCTATGTTGATCCGCTTTCTGACTATCAGGTTCTGAATTTAACCAGTGGAGGCGCATATGACCGGCACCAAGCCAGGCAGCAGCAACGAAGACAAGAATGATCCGGGTTTTGACGAAGAGTCACCGAAAACCCAGGACCCGCAAATCGATCCGATCGGGCCCGCCAAGACTCCAGCCACTGACAAGGGCAGCAAGGATGATTACCCGCCGTACACCCCGGACAAGTAACTGAGCGACTGCCCTCGGTAAACACCGAGGGCGGTTTATTTACCTGTCCGTATTATTTGTTTGCGTCCAGGTATTCGAGCAGGTCTTCCATTCGCTCATCGTTGCCCATCCACCACAGTTTCATCCGCGTGCCAGGCACGACTTCGCCTGGGTCCTTGATATACGTGCGCAACTCTTCACGCGTCCAGACCAGCCCCGAGTTTTTCATTGCGTCGGTATAGACGTAGCCTTCCTGTTGCCCTGCCTGACGGCCAATAATGCCGTTGAGGGGTGGGCCAAATGCGTTGCGTGCAGAAGGGCCGATCTTGTGACAGCCGGAGCAGAGGCGGGTAAAGACTGCTTTTCCGGCCTCTGCATCACCTGCGCCGTAAGCCAGCGGTTGCAGTGCCAGCGCCACTATGAATAAGGCAGTTTTTCTCATCGATATCCCACAGCACGTGCGGCCGTCTGGTCAAAAGCGACGAATGTTAGCGCAATTATCGGAGGTTCACTTGCTGGCAGGTATCTGGCTCGACAACTCGTCGAAGTCGCGCTTGTAACTCGCCATCTCTGCGGCACTGACGAAGCTCTGTTCAAGGACCACTTTCTTCGCTCCGGACTCGATGGTGTCCAGTTGATGAAGGAAGCGCTTCTTCTTTCTGGCCTCCATCCGTGTGCCAGCCTCATCGATAGCCGTGCGTAGCTCATTTGCTCGCTGGTTTACAAAATCCTGGCCTCGACGATCAACGGTAAGCCCGTCGTTTTCGACATAGCCCTCCAGCCCGGTTTTCTTCAACACCAGCCAAAGCGCCTGATCCGGCGTGAACGTACCCTTGAATTTCTTGACCTTTCTGCTGCTGTCAGCGCCCAGGTCGACGGTAACCGGGCAGCCGGATCTATGCGCCAGTTGTTGCAGCGCCTCATCCAGGCGTTGTGAAGGCATGTCATAGGAAACGGGTGCCATCTGGCATGCAGCGAAGGCCGGAGCCGCCGTCAGACACGCAACGGTGAGGACCAGTTTTTTCAGGGTGTATTTCATGTGGGAGGTTTTCTTCCGGGAAGTAGGGCTTGGAAACCATTTTCTGCATGATGTTCCCTATCTGCCCGACGCCTGTGAAAGCAGTCGTGTTCCTGATGTCTCTGGGCGCATGTGGGGTGCCATGTGCTCAAATCGCAGACAAAGAAAAGCCCGCGATGGGGGGTAGCGGGCTTAAGGTCTTGCTGGGAATTGAGTTAACAATAAACCCGCGAACGTGAAAAAAGCGTGAACTGCCGGATACAATTTATGAACAATTGAAATCAGGGCTCGCCTTCCCAGTAATCGAGGTTTTCAGTGGTCCGCTGGTTGGCGGTAAACACCCGGGTTCCCTGCACTGAAACCATCGCCTGATACTTCCCCGAGTCCGGGTATTCACAGACCTCCGGCGTTTCCCGGGTGCTGATCGACAGGTACTTCAGCGGCGCCTGCGAGGTGTTGATTATCTGATGAGGGTATTCGGAGCCCGCCGGGATAAACACGATGTCACCCGTCCGGATCGGCAGCATCTCGCCTGCGACACGCAAACTGCCTTCGCCCTCGACGATCACGAACATCTCTTCCTGCACATGATGAAAATGATAAGGGCAGGAGCGCTTGCCCGGCGCGACGACATCAATAGAGGCACCGAGCTTTTGTGCCGCCGTGCCTGTGCCCAGGCGGGCTGCCGAGCTTTCATAGAGAGGTTCACGAACCTCATGTTGGAGTGGGGCCTCATTGAAATTGCGAATCAGACGAGACGCCAGTTCACGTGCGCGTTCATTCATGTCAGTCGAGGCTCGGGGAGTTCAGAAGAGGATACTTTAGACCAGACGGCGTGATGCGTTGCAGGCAGTTACCTTGATCAGGAAAAAACGGTCTTGGGCAGTCGCCACAAAAAGCCCGCCGCGCCGTGTGCAGCAGTTGCGCAGGTCGGAAACCTATTCACCTGAAACTCGTCTACTCTTTACATCACGATCCAGCCCTTTGCAGAGGACGCACCATGTTTTCAAAAACCGATATTCAACGCGTTCTTGAAACGGCCTTTCTGCCGTCAAAGTGCGAGTGCGTCGTCGCGCTGGATGAAACCTTTTCAGTGAAGCTTCTCCACCCCGAGTCAGGTGATATCCAGCTGTATGTAAAGGGGCTGTCCTTGTCCGAGGTAGAGAGCAGCCGATCCATCGCGCGGCTGGTGCTTTCGCTGAGAGAACAGAGAGATCTGATGGGGCTGATGGATTTGTCCATGAGGCGCATGGCTTAGGGTCTGGGCTCGGATTTTGATTGTGGTTATTTGATTGCATTCACAACGTCCTCAGCACAGTCACTTGCGCCCGGGCCTCGCCTTCAATGAATCGCTTCATGACCGCCCCTGCTTCGATCTCGACGATGAAAAGGTTAGACGATTACTGGCCCTTTCTCACAGCCTAGCCCCAAAGAGGGCGTAAGATCGCCCCTCATCGCGTGGCATAGCAGCATAGTGAGAATTTACTCCCTCGCTATCATCTATCACGCGCCTCCAAGGCAAACATGTCCATAAATCTTGATGAGCTACTGAAAACCGTAGACGACGAACAATCATTCATCGGCTTCATTGAAGCTCTAGGTATGGATTTTGCCGAGGAGCGTTTGCTGCGGGAGACCTCTCCGCCGTCTCCCTATGGACCGGGGGCGCTGGGGTGGGAAAACGGCTCTATTAATACCTTTCTTGATGCTGCCGCAGCGTGGGGGACTGCCAGCTCACGCAGTTCCCCTCTGAGTCCAAATAGACCAAATGTATGGCAACGCTGTGCGGCAATTTTGCTGGCCGGTAAATTTTATGAATGAGCCCAGCTATTGCTGTTCGAAGGACCACGACCGAACGAAGGCTGGCGGTAGTGAAAAGTCCACTATCGACTCATACTGTTTTAAACCGCAGGTCTTGAACTGCTCGGCGGTGTTTTCACACAGCCTGGGACGATTGCTGCCTCCCGCGAAGGGCTGCAATCGGCCAAGAACGGACTTTTTGGGCTACCCCTCGCTCCGGTAGACACCTGCATGAGACGCTTCGACCTCAGTAGACCTATTCCTGCCGTGCGGCGTAACTCACTTGCAATAGACACGCTCAGTGCGAATCGAGTAGTGTCTCAGACGAATTAGCTTAATCGTTATGCACAATTTGATTCCGGAAAATGAGTGAAGAGACTAGAAATTGGTATATCTATATTTTGAAGCTTGAACTGAACTCATGGTACGTTGGCACAGCTAAGGGGTTGAGATCAAGGCTGCGAAGCCATGGTAAGAAAAGTCCTTATTCTACATTAAAGAAAAAGGGCGTTTTCAAATATATGGAGAGCGGCCTCACGGGAAAGAGAAAAGCAACTCATTTACATGCGGCTTTTCGATCAGTTGGCGATTGTTTCTGGGTTACAGAGATTGAAAATACTATCACCGTAGCCTTGGGGCAAAAGTATGGTTTCGATAAAGTTAGGGGTGGTTCCATAATTCATTCTTGGAATTGCGAGCTAAGTGACATCGAGGTGGAAGATCTAATTCGACGATTTAGCTGCAGTGATATTAGGTTTAAATACAAGCTAAACGAAATAAATTTAACTCAAGAAAAGCCATTTGTCTTCCCGCTTACTCGGCGAAAGAATACGTAGCAAGGCATTCAAGCACGCTCGCTGGGAGGCGCTTTCAGCTCGCCAGCCCAGCCCCAGTGAAACTGTCCGCTTTTGGCCGATAGCGGTCTCGTCTGGGACGCAGAAAACGACCAAAGCCCGGAAATAGCGCTGAGCGGAGGCTGACTGTCCCCGCCCTAAGTTATGGCAGAAAGGAGGTATAATCGCACGCTGTCTATTATAGGGTTGGCCTAATAATCACCTGCCTCGCCTGCTATCAGGTGGCAATCCTCGTGCAAGATGCCTCGCAACCGTTTGGAAGGTTTCTTCCTGACTTTTTAGCAATGCAGCGAAGTCAAAATAGTTTACCGTGAAGTTCCCGGCATGCCATTGGCCTTCAAGGTAGTCCTTAAAAGCCGCTGTCTTCTTGTACCTGTCGGATATAGCAAAAGAGGCTGCAAATTTTGAAACCTCTTCCCGGGTAGCCTCATCAAAAATCGGAGTGTCGGTGGACATGGCGTCAAGGAAAGCGAACGAACCTGCCCAATACCTGATGTGATAGATCCCGATGGATGTAGCCCTAAAATAGAAATCTTCAGGGTCTTCGCTGTCCTGGACGTGAATTTCTCTGTAGTGACCATGCGGTGTTTCAATGAGTCTGCGCTTCGCCAGTCCTTTCAGCGACTTCGCGATTTGATCGCTGACGAAACCTTGAGTTGCGACTTCAGCACCGATTATCCTCCCGCTTACGAAGCCGTCATTGTCAGCCACCCCTTGGCTCGAAGCTAGATAGGCGACAATCAGCGATGCTAGAAAGTGCTCACGGGGGTCTGCCATGCTCTGAATATCAAAAAGGTTGCAGGCGACAAAAGACGACTGTGCGTTGAAATATGCGTATTCACCCAGCAAAGCGTGTTTGGTGAACTCGTGCAACGGTATTCGATAGTTTCCTCGTTCTTCCTCAATGTTGACGATCTTCTGCGAGTCGACGTTAGGGCTCCCAAAAAAGCCAGTGATCAACTCAATCACCGAGCGGGTATTGCCACCAGTGATGTTGCTGAGAAATGTTTTGATCTGATCGTTTGCCCGTATCGAGCGGAGCGTCGCGTTTAAGAAGGCCACAACGCTTGTGAGGTGCACCCTGATGTCAGTCAAGGTCGCCGGAGCAACGCTGCCTTCCGCGACACGGCCAGCAAATATCAGACGTTTCTGCACTACCTCATCAGCAGGGGGCGGAGAGATCGTCAACACTTTGTTTTGATACCCGGACAGCGCACCCGTCGTCTTCGAGAGAAAGAATGTGCTCGGACGTAAGGCCACAAAAACAAGCAGATTGCGCGTCGAAGCGAATTCCTGCGCGATTAAGAAGGTTTCCTGCTGTACTTCGAACGACCGCTGATCAGCATTGTCGAGGACTAAAATTATCTGTTTTCCTCGCCCTCTTGATAAGTGACCTAACGATGCTCGCAGGTGCATATCCGTTTTCTTGGTCAAGTCGATTAAAAAACTGGCGCGTTCATCGTCATATTTGGCGCGATTGGTTTCCTTAAATCGACCAGGCGTTGTTTTATCGAAATCGAGCAAGTCACGATGATAAATGGACTCAACAAAAGAGGCTTCGTAGATATCTAATGCGTAACTTTCTTTCAGGGCGCGCGGTATTTCTGATAATAAAAAGTCTTTGACTGAAGTGCTGAGTGTCGCCTTGTTCCCTAGATTGAGGTTCAGAAAATACGTCTGAGCCCGTTCTGATATGCTCAGGCTTTCGTAAAGGTTTTCAAAAAATGAGGTTTTGCCGACCCCAACATCACCGATGATCACAATCGGTCTTGATCCAGCCGCGGCTACTGATGGGTCGCTAAATTGCAAATTGCCCCCATCCACCACCGCTATTTCGTCAAAGGCGGAAGGCGCCACCCCGACTTCTCCAGCACGCCGGTAACGGGCCTGGATAACCTTCCTGCTCAGCAGCAGGTGGCGGTTATTCGCTTCCAGCTTGATGTAGCATTCCTTGTAAAAGTCTGTCTTGAGCTCTGGGTTGTCCTCGATCTCTTCCAGCAAGAGCGACGATAAGGATCGCAAGTTTTCCTGAAACTGGTTTCGGTACCTGTATTTGAGTGGTTCAGGTATTACCGTCGATGCTTTTGGCGGGATGCGGGGATGACGATGATGGTCCAATTCACGATAGGCTCGATTTTCGGAAATGCCTTCTGGAGACATCAGTTTCCAGAGCATCGCAAAATTCGCTACATAGGAATCGAAGCCGTTGAAGATGTAGCACTCGCCATCCAAAGGTTGGTAACCAGGGGATATCGCTTGAAAGATAGCCAACTGCGGCCCATTGCAGACGATTGCGATGGAAGCACCACTGATCGCACAGTAGGGAATTACTTGTTTGACAGCGGCTTCGAATATTTTTGAAGAAAGAATCAAGGAGGGCATCTTGCGTAGCAGATTACCGCCAATCGAAGGGAAATCGAAATAAGCCGATTCGCGTTTAGCCTCTAGTATGGCTTTCGCTGGTTTTCCAAAAATGTAGTCTGCACGACCGCCCAGCTCGTCAGTCTTCTCTACGGTCACGTTGGGGTGTGCCCATCCGAGGCACTCGAAGATCAACCTATCTATGAACTGAAATCTGTTCTGTGCTTCGTTCCAGTGAGGGCTGTCAGCTGGGAGCTCCGCAAGGATTCGTTTTAGGTTCTCCAACCCTTCAGACATTTCGATAAGCGCCTGCATCAAGCCTCCATGCTGTGGGTACTCAAAGTCCGATCATATCGAATCGTCGAGGCGTTTCAATAGAAATTGCTGCCCGGAACTGGGTCCAAATACTTTTTCCTAGAGTGTGACGGCTTGGGTCGATCTTGGGCCGGTGTCAATAGCTACCACCGCATGGGCAGCTTTCGACCCAAAGCAGCCGGTGGCGATAGACAGAAATCGGCCAGAAGCGTGCCTTGGGTGGCACATGGCGATATATTCCGGGCATAGCAGTCCACCTTCCTTCACGATACTCGCTAAAGACAATGGTCAGGAAAGACATGAACTTCACCGACGAATTAGTAGCCGCCTTCCCGGCAAGCAATCCGGTACCTCCAGTATTACGACAAACCATGGAATTTCTGGAAGCACTAGGCTGCGTCCGTCACTATAGGACCGGGGGCCGCTACATGACTTTGCATCCCGAACCTGAATACAACAACAGCGCTATCACTGCCTTTCACGTTCCTGACTCCGCCGATACTGCTCGATGGACGGCCTGCGAAGATCCTAGAGTAAACGAGCGACTATCAATATTCCTCAGGACTGGTGGCGATGGATCGTGGGCAGGGTTGTGGCTGGACGACCACGATCAGCAGCGAATCGTCCATCTTGGCTCGGGCTCGGGATCAGACATGCTCTGCGTCCTGACCAATAGTACGCAAGACCTGATTCGCTTACTGGCCATCGGTTACAACGAGCACTGCTGGCCAGAGGAGTTTACGAGAACACCGGCCGAACTGCGGGAGCAGCAATACGCGGATGATTACTACCCAGCACCACCTAGGGCATTGCGGGCGTACGTGGAACGCACGCTTGGCCTCAGCGTCCCGGCGCGCGCATCAGATCTCATCTCAAGCACAACAAGCATGGACGCTCATGAATCCAGTGATCCTTTCTGGAACTGGCTCAAACAGGTAAGAAATGATTGAAAGGTCCCGTCACGATCTCGACCACCAGAAGGTCAGAGAATCGCAGGGTTTTTCATCAAGCCTTGGATTAATTGGCCGCTCGCAACGGGCGTAGACCAGCAAAAAAATCGACATTAGACACGTAATCGCGAGCTGCCTAATCCAAGCTTCGAAGCCACGATAGGGGAAAGATATGGCAGGAGGGAACATCATCTGCGGCACCTTCCAAAGTGCTGACAAATCCGGATCAGCCTTGGAGGCTGTGTTAGAGGCACTCCCGTTGCAGGCTCACGAACTGGTCGAAAACGTTAAACAGCAACTCGATACAGCAGAATTTGTCCTCATAGAGGTTGAACAGGCGAAAGGCTTGCTTCCATTCTTACAGGTCTATCAGGCTCAATTGATCGCTGAGATCGGGCATGATGATTGGGCTCGCGCAACGCAGGAGGAAGAGTCTTCGCTTGAACCTGTCGCGGCAAAGTGGGGATCAGGTAAGGGATGGAGGCTTCACTGTGTGCGAGATCTCGTAGGTGCCTGTGAAAATTCGGTGGTAGAGATGGAACCAGTCTGCATCACGTTTGGTTAACTGCTTCCAGCTCGTTTTCACACAACCCGGGTCGATAGCAGCCCTTTGCCAAAGGCAGCCACCGACCAACAGCACCCCTTGGGCTCCTTCCGCGTTGCGGGTTCAACAAAGGTGAGACCGCTCAGCGAGGATATCCAGGGGTAAAGCATGGTCCTTAGGCCGATGCTTACAGACCGACCGCTAACGGCCAGAAGCGGTCAATCGGATAAGCTACACCGAAGTCCTGTCAGAGATTACTTACATGCTGATTGAGTGCCAAAGGTGCGGTCAAGGTTACGTTCGAGCAATGCGGGTTCGCTCTACAAAAATTTTGCTGTGGGTGTGCGAAGAATGCGAAGCGACGTGGACGAGTCAGGCTAAGGTAAATGTCTGTAAATTTGAAGATTACGGAACGTTAATGGTCGGCATTGGCTGCAGTTGTTTATGGTCAGACTTGGAGCCACAGTGAAAAGTTAGTTATCGAGTACTTACGGTCAAATGCCCGCTTTGAGTCGAAATCAGCCTACTGACACAAACAGGCCTCGCAACGTTTCCCTATTCCTCTTATCCTGTCTCGGACTCGTATTACCGCGGCTGCTGACCCCGGTACCCACGAGGAAATCATCATGGAAAGAACCAGAGCCTGGAGACGCCAGCAAGTCCGCAAACACGGCAAGAACCAGGCAGCACAACCACTTGTGCTCAAGCCAGAAAAAAATTGGAAGCTGCTGTACAGACGTGCTCAAAAGTTGAAGAGGGCGCGCCAGCTCGGCATGTGCTATCCCGTTCGCACCACCCGCCAATTACTGGACCAATAATGACCAACCTTCTGTTCATTTGTAGTCGTAATCAATGGCGCAGTCCTACTGCGGAAATTCTGTGGCGCCGCCGACCGGGCTTCGAAGCCCGCTCGGCAGGCACCAGCTCAAATGCACGCAGGCCGGTCGGCCCGGCGGATATACGCTGGGCTGATGTCATATTCGTCATGGAACGTAAGCACCAGCAGCGCCTCCAGGCGGAGTATTCACGTCTGCTTGAACACAAGCGGCTGTACGTCCTGGATATTCCCGACGACTACCGCTACATGGACTCTGAACTGATCTCCATCTTGGAAGACACCGTGGCGCCCTACCTCAAGGGCTAGCCTTAACGCCCATGGAATTTCTCCCTGAGCATTGTTATAGGCATACCTGCGTGGCGGCGCAGTCGACGACAATGTCACGCAACTGCTCACTAAAATCAGCCAAGGCGAGGGTGCCGATGATCAAAGTAATCCACCACTCTGAAGTTGAGGCCCTGTTGAGCATGGCACAAGAGGCCGGGCTGGAACTAACCGGGTTATCGGTTTACTGCCGGGATCTAGGGCTGCGCCCTGCCGAACTTCTGAATGCTCTCTCGATCGAAGTTGCCCGACGATTTGTTCTGGGGGAAATGCCGTATGAGGTTGGCGATGACATGATGAACGGTCTGTTCACTGCCATTTTCGATGTAGGTATGGAGGAGGCGATGCCGCAGCCAGCATTCAACATCTATCTGGCTTTTGATGAGGGAGAGTATCAGCACTTGGGGTAATCGGAACACATAGCCCCATCTGAACGACACATACGACCGTACCTGGCGGAGATACTGCGAAGGTTGGTCGACACCGCATGACCGCTTGGGCGGAAAACGGCCAGTGTCCAACGACAGCCGTCGGCCAGAAGCGGTCATTACCGCCCCTCGATAGAACTCTTGAGCCAACCTATCCGTCTAGTGCAGTCTCGATCTTTTCAGCTTGGGTTCCTGCTTGTGGGCAGACGACGGGACGTTCCTCGCAACGCCTTCGGTTCTGCCAACGGACCTAAAGGCGGATGCGACAGGTTCAGGCCGCTCACTTTTTCAGCTGCGCAATATCTTTAGTCGGATAGATGACCTCCCTAGTATCTAGATTGCGAATTTCGGACTTGATGGTGATGCTCAACATCTCGCGCCCCGGAGGTCCGATGATGTCGTCTCTGGTAGAGAAGTCCACGACGTAACGCTGGCCCGCGCGGAACTCGACATCGCGAGCACCGAAACCGCACTTGGCGCCGCCGGTACCCAGCGCGTTCATCGATACCCAACACCAGTCCAGCGTGTGCTTGCCCGGTGTCAGACGAAGCGCCTGCATTCCGGAAATGTCGAGAATTGACCTGCGTCCAGCACCAGGCAACGGAGTGTTATCCACTTGCGTTGCCAGCAACAGCCTGTGGAACGGCACCCCGATGGAGCGAAATTGGGTGGTCGCGAAGTACACGACAGGGGCGTCGGCGGCATTATCTGAAAGGTCGTAAGGAGTCATCGTCTCCGGGACCCACTCGCCCTGATAATCCTTATAGTGATAGTTGGAGCAAGCGGTGGAGAGAGCGGCGGCCAGCAAGACAGCGGATAGTTTGAAATACGAAATGAGACGCGACGATTGCATTTGTCTTCCTGGTTGAATGCTTACATGCCACGAAATAAAAAGCAGTGGTTATGAAGGGCTGAGAGAGGTGTCATTATGCCATCGCCCTGATTCTGATCAAGACATCACTCAGATTCGAGGTAGTGCTAATTCCTCTGAAAAACCACGACTATTGCGGTCGACAATCTCAAGGTCGTCAGAGCAAATACAATCCTGCTGTATCCTATTCGTGCAACTTGGTGGGCGCTACGATCGGGTCATCACACACTCCTTACCGCTTTAGCCGTCTCTGCCTATTTCGCTTGCATGAAGATGCAGCCCAACGGATAGGCATTCCCAGCCCGTTCAAACCCGACTGAACTGTGAAGCCCTCACGGGGACTGAACTTAACACCCCTTGAAGGAGCCAGCCCCATGAACAGCGATCAACTCAATCAACACGACGCCGAGCGCCTTCACCAGCGAGTGGCGACTGAACTGGGCATTACTGCCGAAGAGTTGACCACCTGGATGATCAACGATATCGAGCGCGTGACCGAGGGCGGTAAGGACGTCGGGCACATGGTGGTCTTTCGCGAGTCGACCCCTGCGCAGATTCTCGACAAGGTTCAGCACAAGCAAAGCCATTTCACGGCCATGACTGGCGTGATTGATCTGAGCTAAGTGCAGCGGGCTTTGATGCTCAAAGCCCGCAGACTCAATAGCCCGCCCCCGTACCCGCGCCTGTCACGATCGCAATCCCGGAACTGGTGCCCAGGCGTGTTGCGCCAGCTTCGATCATCGCTCTGGCCGTGGCCACGTCACGCACTCCGCCAGACGCCTTGACGCCGATGTCGGGGCCTACCACGCGGCGCATCAGTGCCACATCCTCAAGCGTCGCGCCACTGCGGCTGAAGCCGGTGGAGGTCTTGACGAATGCCACGCCCAATTCGCGGCAGATCTCGCAGGCGCGCACCTTCTGCGCTTCATCGAGCAGGCAGGTTTCCAGGATCACCTTGAGCGGCACCTTGCCACAGGCCTGCAACACCGCGGCGATATCGTCGCGGACCTCATCGAACAGGCCGTCCTTGAGCCAGCCGATGTTCAGTACCATGTCGATTTCCTGCGCTCCGGCGGCGATCGTCAGGGCTGCTTCCGACGCTTTGCTGGCACTCAGCCCGGCGCCCAGCGGAAAGCCCACCACCGCGCAGACCTTTACGGCAGACCCGGCCAGTTGTCGAGCGGCAAAAGGCACCTGGCTGGAGTTCACGCACACCGAGTAGAAACCGTGTTCTCGGGCTTCGGCGCAAAGTGTGGCAATCTGCTCTCGGCTGGCATCCGCGGCCAGCAAGGTGTGATCGATGGCTTGGGCCAGTGCAGCGGGTTCGAGTGAATTCATCAAAGTATTCCTGTCATCATTAAAAACACTTGGGTGGATACCCGTAAGTTATAAAATTAACACTTGGTGTTACTCTAGCGACACCAACAACGGATTGCCGGGATGCCCGTGGACGTCAAGAAAACCGACCGCATCAAACAGATTCAACAGGCCCTTCAGGATCAGAAAGCCATCCATCTGCGGGAGATGGCGGCGCTGCTCGAGGTGTCCGAAATGACCTTGCGTCGCGACCTCAGCCGGCACCCCGGGCAGTTAAGGCTGCTGGGCGGCTACATCACCCGCGCCCACGATGATCCTGAACCGGGGGATTACCGGGTCAGCGAGCAGGACACCCGCCATGTCGAGGAGAAGCGCCGCATCGGCAAGCTGGCCGCCGCTTTCATCAGTCCTGGCGACACGGTTTTTTTCGACTGTGGCACGACGATCCCTTTCGTGGTCGACTTCATCCCCGACGAGCTGGAGTTCACCGCGGTGTGCAACTCGCTCAACGTGCTGCTCAAGCTGCAGCAGAAACCCAACTGCAGCATCGTCCTGTGCGGCGGTGTATTCCACCGCAAGAACCAGGTGTTCGAGAGCCACGCCGAAACCAGCATTCTCGATGGTGTGCGCCTGACCTGGGCCTTTGTCTCGGCGGCCGGGGTCAGCCTGGATTGCGGCGTCACCTGCTTCAATTTTCACGAGGTGGAGGTCAAGCAGAAGGTCATGCGCCAGGCTCGGCAAAGTCTGTTGCTGGCCGATCATTCCAAATTCGATGCCGTACGCACTGCGCATTTCGGTGCCTTGAGCGATTTCCATTGCGTGGTCAGCGATAAGAAAATCCCGCGTAGCTACCGCGAGGCCATCGAGGCTGGCGGGGCGCAGCTTGTAATCTAGAGGCATCACGGTTGCAGCGCCCGGCGTTCGGCTGCGTTCAGGTAACCGGTGGTCACGCTGAACTCGGCGCTGGCACCGGGCGCGAGGCTGCGCACGTTGCCTTTGGCGAGTTCGGCGCGGTAGCCCTCCGGTTCACAGGTGGCCGGCAAGATGAAGGCCGCCACCTGCTGATCGGTGTTATGCAGGATCCAGCGCGCGGCATGTTCAAATTGCCGGGGGCTGTAGCGGGTGTAGAACGCCGCGCCGTCGGGATGATCAAGGAAGAAGTGCGCCTGTCCCTGGGCGTCGCTGCGCACATCGTCGAAGAAGCAGACGATCTCCGGGTCATACAGCGCAGGCGAGTCGAGCACCTTAAGGCGAGTCGGGTCCTGGCTGAGTTCGGCGATGTAGGCGCTCCAGGCCGGCGTCGGCCGCACATGGGCCGGCACGCTGGCGCGCACCCTTGTGCGCTCGCAGCCCAGCGGCTGGGTGAGGAGGGCGTCGTCGACGTAGGCGTAGTTCATGTGCGCCATGTACATCAGGTCCATGGCCTTGCCGGCCAGATTGACCACCTGCATGCCGATCTCGAACAGCCCGCTGGCCGGGCGCAGGGTCACGCTCGGGCTGGCCCGGTAATGGTCGCCGAAGCCCTGGACGTATTCACAGGTGCCGCCGAGGCGCAGATAAGCGCCGTGCTCGTCTTCGCCTGTTTGCAGCCAGGCATCGTCCATCGGTGCGCAGGGCATTTCGCCGTGCAGCGCGTGATCATCCTCGGGCCCCGGGCAACCGTTGCGCAACAGGCCGCTGTGAAACATGAAGCAGCCGTAGGTGCCGATCACGCTGGCACTGGGCCGCGGCTGGGTGAACATATTGAGCATGGTCAAATCAACGCCGTCGAATTCGGCCGACCAGATCATTTGCCCTTGCCAGGGCAGGATCACCAGTTTGCCGCGGCTGTTTTCCAGTGACAGCGCCTTGACGCCGCTGGGGTAGGTCCAGGCACGCACGCTGAAATTCGCTGATTCGAGCAGCAGCCTGCTGGTCTGGTCCCAGAGCTGTGGGTAGAGCGGCAGGCGCAACGTTTCGCTACTCATTGCACCACCGCCGTGGCCGAGCCACCCAGCACCGGTTGCGGCTGACGCATGCAGTGCACCGCGTACATCACGATGACCACGAAGCACAGCAGCGGCACGCTATAGGCAATCTGCATGTTGCCGCCATTGGCATCGCTGAGCAGGCCCTGGAAGATCGGCATCACGCCACCGCCGACGATGCTCATCACCAGCAACGAGCCGCCGACACCGGTGTCCTCGCCGAGCCCATCAATGGTCAGACCATAGATGGTCGGCCAGCAAGGCCCGAGAAACACACTGACCCCCACGGCGGCATACACCGCGGTGATGTTCGGCACCAGAATGGTGTAGGCCAGCAGCACGATGCACAGCACGCCATACACCGCGAGGACTTTGGCGGGGTGCATTTTGCGCATCAGCAGGTTGGCGATCATCTTGCCGATAAAATAGGCGGCAAAGGTGGTCAGCAGGAACCACGAGGCACTGCGCTCGTTCATGCCGCCCATTTGCATGGCCAGGCGAATAGTGAAGCTCCACACCCCGACCTGCGCGCCGACGTAGAGGAACTGCGCCAGTACACCGAAGCAGAAGCGCGGATTGCGCCGCAGGCGGCCCAGGCTCTGACCGATGCTCGTCCGCGGTTCGCTGACGGTGCTGTTGCCCTTGCACGCGGGAAAGCGGGTGATGGCGATCAGAATGAACATCAATATGAGTACCGCAATCATCCATTTGTATGGCAGCAGGGTCGACTGGATCATTTGCAATTGCTGTACAGCCGCCTCGCTGGCGCTCATCTGGGCCAACTGTTCCCGCGTGGCGTCGGTATCCTTGAACATCACGAAGCTGCCGACGTACACCCCGGTCATGGCGCCGAATGGGTGGAAGGTTTGCGAGATGTTCAGGCGCCGTGTGCCGGTTTCCCGCGGCCCCATCAGTGTCGAATAGGTGTTGCACGCGGTCTCGAGAAACGACAGGCCGGCGGCGATGACGAACAGCGCCATCAGGAACATGCCGTACTTGGCGGTCGACGCCGCCGGAAAGAACAGGGCGCAGCCGAACAGGTACAGCATCAGGCCGATGAGGATGGTGGTCTTGTAGCTGAAGCGGCGCACCACCAGTGCCGCCGGAATGGCGACGAAAAAGTAGCCCAGGTAGAACGCCGACTGAACGAAAGCGGTCTGGAAATCGCTGAGCATGAAGGCTTTCTTGAAGTGCGCGATCAGCACGTCGTTCATGCTCGCGGCCGCCGCCCAAAGGGCGAAGATACTGCAGAGCAGGAGGAAGGCGAACCACGGCGTGCGGTTCAGGTAGAACCCGTCCGGGGTTTGTTGCAGCGCAGGCTTATTCATTATTGTTCTCCGCGAGATGCTGGTGAGTGTCAGTTGGCCGATGCATCGAGGAATCGCGCAAACGTGGACGCATCGGGGTAAGAAGATTGCGTGCCAAGGCCGGTGACCGAGCAGGCGGAGTAGGCCACCGCCTGCTGCATGGCCTGGCGAATATTGCCGCCCTGGCTCCAGTGTCGGGCGAAGCAGCCAATGAAGGCGTCACCGGCACCGGTGGTGTCACGCGCCTGAACCTTGACCCCTGGCACCTGCCACTCGCCTTCGGCGCCGACGTACAGCGCCCCTTGTTCGCCCAGGGTAACGATGACGTGGCGTACGCCCTGCGCGACCAATTGGCGCGCAGCCTGAGCCGCTTCCTCGGCGCACGTGACCGGCTGGCCGCTGATCAGTGCCAGTTCGCTCTCGTTGGGGATCAGGAAATCCAGCTGCGCCAGGTGCTCGCGGCTCAGGCCGGCCAAGGCTGGGGCGGGGTTGAGCAGCACCGGGATGGCATGCCGGTGAGCGAAGGCGATGGCGTGGTAAACGGTCGCCAGCTCGACTTCCAGTTGCAGCACAATCAAAGCGCAATCGCGCAGCTGCGCCTCGGCACGGTCGATATCAGCCGGGCTCAGGTGGGCATTGGCACCTTTGACGATGAGGATGCTGTTGTGAGAGTCCTCCTGGACGAAGATCGGCGCCACGCCGCTGGACACGCCCGGCACCCGTTCGACGAAGCGTGTATCAATGCCCAGCCGTTGAAAATTGGCGAGGGTGGTATCGGCAAAAGCATCGTCGCCGACCTTGCTGAGCATCAGCACGTCGGCGCCCAGCAGCGCCGCAGCAGCGGCCTGATTGGCACCCTTGCCGCCGCAGCCCATGGCAAAACGCGGTGCTTCGAGCGTTTCGCCCTGGGCGGGCATGCGTTCGATGTAAGTGATCAGGTCGACCATGTTGCTGCCGATGACTGCAATCTTGCTCATTGTTATTTTGACCTCAACAGCGCCGACGGAAGCTTCGGCGGCTTTTATTTTTGTTATTTAAATAACATTTTCTGTGAGGATTCAATCTTTATTTTTTGATGTGAGCGTGCGCTATCAAAACGCCTGCAGGGCGTTTCGGTGGTCGTTCCGGATCGGAG
Source organism: Pseudomonas sp. ICMP 3272 (assembly GCF_001466905.1). NCBI lineage: Bacteria > Pseudomonadati > Pseudomonadota > Gammaproteobacteria > Pseudomonadales > Pseudomonadaceae > Pseudomonas > Pseudomonas sp. ICMP 3272. The sequence goes on along the minus strand of NZ_LKEK01000108.1, from coordinate 100,138 downwards.
AAAGGGGGGGTGTGTTTCAAGTATGGCGGTGAAGCAGGGGTTCGAACCTGTCCGATATAGGACTCGGAAGGAAAAGGTTGTCTAAATTAGTGCAATCTTGGACGTTTTAGTCGGATGCACCTGAGCGCTTTTTAAGTCGTCAACAATTTCTTGGATACATCTGACCGACAGCTTTTGGTCGACTCTTCTGAACATGTCGTTTTTCTTCGAAATCGTCAGTAGGCTGGCCAGGAAACTTTGGCGGTGCACGTCACGTTTTCATATCACTGCTTTTCGCGCAAATACAGCGCGGAGAAACATTCTGCTGGTGAACCGATTATTGATCCGATCAGCCAGCGACCACGCACGTTCTGTCCGATCCGTTATCGGCTGCCCAAGCAGCTGTCAGCATTGATCCTTGGTCTGATTCACCGAAGTGCAAAGTGAGCCAGAACAAGGGGCTACGAAATTGGGCATACTCCCTGCAAATAAACGATCCATCGGGGCCGTAGTACGTCATCTTCCAGATCCGCAAGCGGTGCAGCCAGGACGGCAGGAACAGGATCTGACAATCAGAAAAGCTTGTGGACGCGTGTGCTGCCTGACCTTGTGGCATGAGGCTATTAGCCCATTTGTGCTATTGATCGTATTAGGTTTCAGTACTCAAATGTGCCATAGAGAAGCGCATCTCTAAATCAAAAATCATGCAGCTGACTTAGGGTCGCTGTTTGCCTGGTCACGGTTTAGGGCCGCGGCAGTGTACCTTGAGTGCCGATAATAAAGCGTTAAAGCGGTAGGGTATTGTGACGTTCATGCGGCCTTTACAGGCTCGCATTACCTGCTAAAACTATGGAGCATTTATGAAAGACAACATGAAGAAAGTGCGTTCGCGAAATATTGGAATCGCCTTGGCGCTCGCATTGGGCGTTGCATTCAGCGGCACTGCAAGTGCGTTTACATTTGAACACGGGTGGAGTTGCCAGAATAAATGGTATCAAATGGGACTTATTGAACTGATTTCGTGCGGCGGTGGCGGCGAAGGTTGAGTTTTTTACGATACACGCTATATGCGGTAAAAATAACATGTGCTTCAAGCCTTACATGCCGGTGAAGATGCGGTCACACGACCGCATCTTCACGCCGCATCATCGTGTCGATGATGCTGGAAGACGGCGAGCAAATTGGACGGTTCAAGGTGCGAGGCCTGATGCGGGAACTGGAGTTGGTCAGCGAACAGCCTGAATCACACGCCTACAAACCAGCGACGGTTGAGCGGTCTTATATTCCGAACATCTTGAGTCGAGAGTTTGATGTGCCGGTGCCGAATCGGGTCTGGTGACATCACCTACATCTGGGCTCAAGGGAAGTGGCTGTCGTTGTGGATCTCTTAATATTAGAAATAATTGCCGAGTAGTCATTTTCTGGAGATATCAAGTCATAACCGATTAAAAAAACGCCCATCGAACTCTCCTTGGGAGGCTAAATGCCACCGGCTGGAGAGCCGTAGCCTACGTCCTTGGCATTGCCACCCTTAATTTCTGCTCTGTCCCAACAGATTTCCGGGGTCGTCCTTACGTAACGCTGCAAGGTGGAGTCAATCAATTCATGGAACCCCAGTTTTCATTTGAAGATGCAAAAGACCCTACTATAGCTCAGTTGCAAAAGGGTAGTCGCATTACTCTGGCCTGCACCGGCAGGGGCGACATTGCCAAGACGCCTATTTCTGAAGACTGCCAGTTCGTACGCTGAACAATCTGAATCTGAATCGGGATCGGAAGCACCGCACTATCATTAAGCTGTGCTCGACTGGCCCCCCCCCCGTGCGCTCGGTTTAGCAGCGCTGAAGCTGACCCGACCCCAACGATATTTCCAGTCAGCGCAGTCAATCGCCGTCGAATGTAGCGCGAGCATGCAGCATGGGAATTGGAAAACAGGGAAAACGACCTCCCTGTTCCGTCAGCGTGGGAATCTTAGTATCATGCTAGCCCTTGCGAAAACCTTAAAAGGAATTAAGTATGTCATTTGAAGCCTACCTACAAATCGAAGGTATTCCCGGAGAAACGCTCTCCGAAGGTTACGAAAACTGGATTGAGCTACAGGATTTCGACCTCTCGGCCAGTCAGACAGCGTCCGCTACAGCTACGTCCGCTGGCGGTGCAACTTCTGGTCGCGCTTACTTAAGTGATTTGCTTGTCCGCAAACCTGTAGATAACGCTACCCCCAAACTTCATGAGGCTTGCTGTAGTGGAAAACATTTTAAGCAGGTGTCGGTTCATATATTTAGGGCTGGCGATCCGAAAGTTAAATACCTTGAGATAGTGCTTGAGGAAGTTATAATTAGCTCTTTCGCTTTAACGGGCAATGGCGATCAGTCTAATGCGTTTCCGAGTGAGCTGATTGCGTTAAATTATGGCCGCATCAAATTAATCTACTCCAAGCAAAGTCGGAAGACTGGGCAAAGCGCAGGGCAAATTGCGGGTGGCTGGGATGCCATCAGCAATAAAATTTACGCCTGATCCTGTGCGCGTTTGGAAGAGAGCAAGCCATGAACTATGAAATTCCAGAAGCGATACCTCCCGGCGTTAGTGTCGATGTGCACATGAAGCTTGCGAACGATCAGTGGAAGAAGGACCCCGCTGTCGGTGCATTCATGAGTTGGTTTTATTACAAAGTACGTAATCATGGTCCATGGGACTATAAGCAGCAGAATCATGCGTGGGAAGATTTCGGCAATTTTCACTACGGCGCCGTGGGCAGAGCTGGTCAGCTGCCTGATCAGATTCTGCTGAGGGCTGCGGGGTTTGCTCAGAAACGTTCAGGGACGCAGAGCACCAAGGTGGATTGGGGGAAGTGGTACTGGCGTGCGCCGTATGGCGATGATCCAACTGACCAATATTGGATAGAACAAGGTATTGAATATGCAAAGTCAAAAGGATACTAAGTCGCGCAATGTGTACAAAATTCTGTTCTGGTGCCTGTTAGGTCTTTTAGTTATTGATTACTTTCTTGACTCGGTGGTCGGTGGCATTGCAGATGCTGATGAGCTTGTTATTAAGCAGGAGGTTAAGGGCGGGGCGTGGGTATACGTAACTCGCTACGGTGCACCTGCTACTGATTTGGATACTCTGAGATTCTACATCGACAATCAGATTCAAGGAACCGATCAGGAGATTTTAAAGCAGTTAAACAAACAGGCTTCTTTTATGATTACGGACAGTAATGTGCAGGATGTCGTAATTCGCGATACTCAGAGTGGAGTGGGTATTGATGTAAAAGGCGCTGTTTACAATTATTACAGCAAGCAATACACCGACGGCGAAAAATTTAAAAGTTACCGCGTCAGCTTGAATCAGCAAGATGAGCGACGCTGAGTGCAAATCCTCTAATGCTTTTGTCTTTCTACATCTGTCTTATTGAATATCGGTCTTACTACCGGTCGAATTCCGTCTACCCCGGATAGACGATTTCCGACCATGGCGAGATCGAATTTAGGCTACGTTTCTCATCCATTCCGGCTGATCTTCGAAGTGTTCGTCGTACGCGATAACGCTGGGCGCCGGTGCAATCTGCGCCGCTTTTGGCAAGGGAGCAGGGGTGTACTCAGGCACACGTTTGCCTCTTGGGTTTGGCGTGACCGCTACAGGCTTAGGGATGGCCTCCAGCGGCGACATGGACGCCAGAATAAGGTCGCGAGTGATCGTCATCGAGTTGGAATATGCGCTGCCATGAATACGGCGCTTCTCGATGGTCAGGTATCCATGCTCACGCAATTTCTTGATGAACGCCTTTGCAACAGTAAGGCTGCAAGCACACGCGCTGGCGATGTGGTTCTGATTGTCGAACCACAGCTTGCCTTCGCCGGTGAAGTAGTCGTGCCGATCTTTCATGAGCACCCACAGAATCTTGTCCTGTGCAGAAAGTGCGACGGGCTGGCGAGTAGTCAGGCTGAGAAGCTGGCGGGCTTGGAGAAGGGTGTGCGGGCGTCGAGAATGTATGCACATCCCCAGCCATCGGGGGAGGGGAAGCGCTGACCGGCGAGAACTTGCAGCACTGTGAGTAGTACAAACAAAAAACCCCATGAATTCTAAGCAACTGAATTCACAGGGTTTTCTTAATATGGCGGTGAAGGAGGGATTCGAACCCTCGATACAATTTCTTGTATACACACTTTCCAGGCGTGCTCCTTAAGCCACTCGGACACCTCACCGTATCTCGACGACAACGTTGTGTCTGTCGAGGCGCGCTAATGTAGTCGAAACCTTTTCCTAACGCAAAACTTTTTTTCAGATTTTTCATGCGGTTAAGCAAATAAACGCTTATGCGCCACTGAAAAGCCCGAGAAGGCGGTGCGGCGCTGAGGCGCAGCGCCGCTCGTCTCGTTAAGTTCAGGCGCTGAAGCCGCCGTCGATGGTCAGGCTGGCACCGGTTATGTAGCCGGCTTCCGGGCCTGCCAGGTAGGCAACGAAGCTGGCAATTTCTTCGCTTGTGCCGTAGCGGGGCAAGGCCATCAGTGCTTTCAGGGTTTCGGCGAATTCGCCCTGTGCCGGGTTCATGTCGGTATCCACCGGGCCGGGCTGGACGTTGTTGACGGTGATACCTTGCGGGCCGAGGTCGCGGGCCATGCCTTTGGTGAGGCCAATCAGCGCCGATTTGCTCATGGCGTAGGTTGCTCCGCCTGCAAAAGGCATGCGGTCGGCGTTGGTGCTGCCAATGTTGATGATGCGGCCGCCTTCTTCCATGTGCCGAGCGGCTTCCTGGCTGGCGATGAACACGCTACGCACGTTGATCGCCAGGGTTTTGTCGAAGTCCTGCATGCTGAATTCATTGAGCGGCGCAATGGCCAGAATGCCGGCGTTGTTGACCAGAATGTCCAGCCTGCCGAGGGTTTCAGCGGTGGTCTGCACGGCCTGGCGAATGGCTTTCTCATCGGCGCTGTCTGCGCGAATGGCCAGTGCCCGACCGCCATTGGCGACGATGCTGTCTTGAATCTCCAGGGCGTTGACCTCGGAGCTGACGTAGGTAAACGCCACGGCAGCGCCTTCTTTGGCCAATCGCTGGACAATGGCTGCGCCGATACCACGTGAGCCGCCCTGCACAAGCGCTACTTTGCCGGCGAGTTTAAGGTGTTCGATCATGATGTTCTCCTTGGGGGCAGGTCTCGGACAGGCCTGAGCCTGTTGACGATTGCGACCAGAATAGACCTTGATTGCGATAGTCTTGCTGAACCAAAAGTTCGGACTGATTCATCATGGATATTCAAGGCAACAGCGCGCTGATCCTGATCGACATGCAGCAGGGCATCAATCACCCCAAGCTGGGGCGGCGTAACAATCCGCAGGCCGAGGCGAATATAGGCGCGCTGCTGAGTGCCTGGCGACAATCCGGGCGTCCGGTGATCCACGTCCGGCATTTCTCGACGTCGCCGCAATCAGTGTTCTGGCCCGAGCAGTCGGGGGTCGAGTACCAGCCAGCGTTCTTGCCGCACGCCGATGAGCGGGAGTTGAGCAAGCAGGTGCCTGACGCGTTTTGCGGGTCGTTTCTGGAGATGTGGTTACGCTCGGACGGGATCGGGCAGGTGGTGATTGTCGGCGTGATCACCAACAATTCCGTCGAGTCCACAGCGCGCAGTGGCGGCAATCTTGGCTTTAACGTGATGGTCGCGCATGACGCCTGCTTTACCTTTGATCAAGCAGACTTCTTCGGCACGCCGCGCAGTGCCGAAGACGTGCACGCGATGTCGCTGGCCAACCTGCACGGTGAATACGCGACGGTCCTGTCCACGGCGCAGATCCTTCAGCATATTGCTGCCGAATAGCGCCGGACGGGTTTACTTGCGGGTTTTCTTCGGGGCTGCGGGAAGCGGGGCGAACAGGGCCTGCAGGTCTTCGTCGCGCAGTTTCCAGTCGCCGGTTGTACGGCCATCAAGCACACCGGCTGCCAGCGCTGACTTTTCCCGTTGCAGGCGCTGGATTTTCTCTTCCACAGTGCCGCGCGCGATCATCTTGTAGACGAATACCGGCTTGTCCTGACCGATACGATAAGCACGGTCGGTCGCCTGGTTTTCGGCTGCCGGGTTCCACCACGGGTCATAGTGGATCACGGTATCGGCGGCAGTCAGGTTGAGGCCGGTGCCGCCGGCTTTCAGGCTGATCAGGAAGATCGGCAGCTTGCCGCTCTGGAAGTCATGAATCGGCGTGCGTCGATCGCGGGTCGATCCGGTCAGCAGCGCGTAAGCGATGCCGCGTTGCTTGAGCTCTTCTTCGATCAGGCTCAGCATCGACGTGAACTGCGAGAACAACAGAATCTTGCGGCCTTCAGCCAGCAGTTCTTCGAACATCTCCATCAGGCTGTTGAGCTTGCCTGAAGTGCCTTGTTTGCTGTTGACCGGCATGTCCTGATTGACCAGCCGCAGGTCGCAGCACACCTGACGCAGCTTGAGCAGCGCTTCAAGAATGATGATCTGGCTACGCGCCACGCCCTTGCGGGTGATTTCGTCCCTGACCTTCTTGTCCATCGCCAGGCGTACGGTTTCGTACACGTCGCGCTGCGCGTCGTTAAGGTCGACCCAGTGGATGATCTCGGTCTTGGGTGGCAGCTCGGTGGCCACTTGCTCCTTGGTGCGGCGCAGCAGAAACGGCTTGATACGCGCATTGAGGTGGTGCAGGCGATCCTGGTTGCCATGCTTTTCGATGGCGGTGCGGTAATTGCTGTTGAATTCCTTGCTGTTGCCCAGCCAGCCGGGCATCAGGAAGTGGAACAGTGACCACAGCTCGCCCAGGTGGTTTTCCAGTGGCGTACCGCTCAGGCACAGCCGCTGACGTGCGTTGAGGTTGCGTGCGGCCTGGGCGGCCTTGCTGTTGGGGTTCTTGATGTACTGCGCTTCATCGAGAATCAGCACGTGGAAGGGCTGTTTTTCGAGCAGTTCCAGATCTCTTGGCAGCAATGCGTAAGTGGTCAGGATCAGGTCGTAATCCTGCAGGTTGCCAGCGTCCTGATGACGATTGGCGCCATACAGGGCCAGTACCTTCAGGTCCGGAGTGAAGTGCTCGGACTCGTCCAGCCAGTTGGGGATCAGGCTGGTGGGCATGACAGCCAGTGCAGGGCGGTCGAGGCGTCCGGCCTGTTTTTCCATCAACAGGTGAGCCAGGGTCTGCAGCGTTTTGCCCAGCCCCATGTCGTCGGCCAGCACGCCGCCGACTTCCAGCTCGCGCAACGACTGCATCCAGCTCAGGCCTTCCAGCTGATAAGGGCGCAGTGTGGCATTAAGGCCATCGGGCAGGCTGACCGGCGCGTCCTTGATGTTGATCAGGCGTTCGGCGAAGTGGCGCAGACGGTCGCCACCCTGCCAGGTCAGCGGCAGGTCTTCAAGCTGGGTCAGGCGTGCTGCATCGGCCTTGCTCATGCGCAGCGCGTTGTTGCCCTCCTGCCGCCAGTAGAAATCGCCCAGCGTCGCCAGTACCGGCTTGAGCCTGCCGTAGGGCAGGGCGATCTGCACCGGGCTGCCGCCGCTCTGGGTGAAGTGGTTGAGCTGCACCAGCAGTTGTTCTTCGTCGCCCCGCTTGGCCACGGCCGAGGGGCTCATCAGTTCGGGATGGCTGCGGATCAGGTTGATCAGGATCGGCAGCAGGCTCAGGCGTTCGCCGTTGACGATGATGCCCAGTTCCAGGTCGAACCAGTCGCGCTCGTTCTCTTCATCAATGACGGCATACCAGTCTTCCACGGGGGTAACGTCGAAGCCGAACTCGTCCTGAATGTCGATTTCCCAGCCTTGCTCGCGCAGCCGTGGCAGGTCGTCGAGGACGAAATGCAGCCAGGCCTTGTCGTTGGGCAGTTCGTACATGTCGCCAGCGCTGTCGGGCAGGGCCTTGCTCTGCCGGGTGGCAACCTTGAAGCCCAGGTCGGCCAGTTCCTGACGCAACTGCCGCTCCCGCTCGCCCTGACGACGAATGCGCAGGGTTTCGGTGTCGGTGTGCTCGATGATGTCGCTTTTCTGATTCACCAGGTCGCTGCCCAGCGAACTGACCAGAATGCTGACGTTGGTGGTGCCGACCGCGTAATGCTTGCCGTAGGCAAAGGCCAATGCAGCACGGTGCTGAATATGCCGCTGCATGCGTCCGTTGCGTGGCTCGTAGGCGCTGAACTCGATGCTTGCCAGAATCAGTCTTGGTCGCGGTTGCAGGTTATCGATCAGGCGTTCCGGCAGCTTCGGCTTTTGCTCGACATGCTTTTCCATTTCCTGCTGGTGCGAAGCCAGCGCGGCTTGCAGCAGCGGCCGGTTCTGCGGGTCCTGGAGAAAATGCAGCGCGGCCACACAGTGCTTACAGTCGTTGCGGACCGGGCAGGTACATTTGCAGGTCAGGTAGTTCTTGTAGCGATCCGGGTCCTTGAACAGCAGGGTCTGGGTGTAGATTTCCAGACCCGAGCCGCGGCATGCGGTACGGATGATCTGCGGGCTGGAGTCTTCCAGCACGATGCGTTTTTGCCGGGCGTAGTCAAGCCCTCGCTCAAGCGTTCGATCGTTGAATAAGTCTGTCCAGGCCGAGGCCAGGACTTTTTCGAGAATGGACGACAAGTTTTAAAAGGCCCTACGCCGCAGCGATGCTCAAAAGAAAGGGGGCGCCTTGGCGTCCCTTGCGTACGTAAAGATCAAAGAGGAGAAACTTTGATCAGCAACGCGAGGTTGCCATTGTCCAGATAGGTCAGCTCACCGTTTTTTACCCTGGCGGTCTGCTTCAATCGTTCACTGCTGATGACCACGCCATGCGGGTCCAGCTGATTGACCCAGAATTGTGCATCAATATCGGTAAAGCGTGCCATCGCCAGACTCACGGTGCCCTCGATCGGGAAGTGCCCGAGCCGCTCGTCACCACTGGTGACGGCGACCTTGCCCGGCTCGGTGCCGATGCTCTGCTGCCAGGCGCGCTGCATCAGCACCTGGTAGTTGCCGCTGCCCTGCAGTTTGCTGGCCAGATCATTGAGGGCGGGGCTTCGTTCATCGTTCGCGGCGATCTTCTGCGCGTCCTTGTCCCAGTTTTCCGGGACAAGCTGACGGGTCGAGGCGGGTTCGCCGTTCTGCCGGAACAGTAAAATCTCGACCTGATACAAGCCATCGGCGAACGCGGTCGGCGCGATCAGCGTCAGAAGCAGGATCAATGAACGAAACAGACGCATGCGTGAATCCTTCAAGCAGTTTTCGGGGTCAGGCGCTCAAGCAGCGCTTCGATGGTATTGAAACGCTCTTCCGGGCGCTCCATGGGGACCAGGAATTTGAACAGCGTGGCACCTTCGAACTTGTAACGGTTGGGCTGGCTCTGGATCAGCTTGATCAGGGTCAGCGGCTCAACCGGAGTCTCGGTCGCGAATTCGATGCGGCCACCTTGCGGGCCGCCGTCGATTTTCTTGATACCCAGCTGTTCGGCGTGCAGTTTGAGCAGCGTGATGCGCACCAGGTTCTTGGTCGGCTCCGGCAACAGGCCGAAGCGGTCGATCATTTCTACCTGCAAGTCTTTCAACGCCTCTTCGTCTGCTGCGTTGGCGATGCGCTTGTAGAGAATCAGGCGGGTGTGCACATCCGGCAGGTAGGCTTCCGGAATGAGTGCCGGTACGCGCAGGTTGATTTCCGGTCCTCCGCCCAGCGGCTGATCGAGATTGGGCTGTTCGCCCTTGCGAATCGACTTGACCGCTCGCTCGAGCATTTCCATGTACAGGGTAAAACCCACGGCCTGGATCTGACCGCTCTGGCCGTCGCCGAGCAGTTCGCCTGCGCCACGGATCTCCAGGTCATTGGTCGCGAGCACGAAGCCCGCGCCAAGGTCCTGGGTATTGGCAATCGCTTCCAGACGCTTTTCGGCGTCGGGGGTGATTTGCTTGCGCGGCGGGGTCAGCAGGTAGGCATAGGCCTGGTGGTGACTGCGTCCGACGCGGCCGCGCAGCTGGTGCAACTGGGCCAAGCCGAACTTGTCGGCGCGCTCGATGATGATGGTGTTGGCGCTTGGTACGTCGATGCCGGTCTCGATGATGGTCGAGGCGATCAGCACATTGAAGCGCTTGTGGTAGAAATCGCTCATCACCTGTTCGAGTTCGCGCTCGCGCATCTGGCCGTGGCCGATGCCGATACGGGCTTCCGGCACCAGTTCGGCCAGGTCCGCCGCGCATTTCTCGATGGTCTTGACGTCGTTGTGCAGGTAGTAGACCTGGCCGCCGCGCAGCAACTCGCGCAGCAGGGCTTCCTTGATGGTCGGCTTGTTCTGCTCCATGACGAAGGTGCGTACCGACAGCCTGCGCGCCGGTGGCGTGGCGATGATCGACAGATCACGCATGCCCGACACGGCCATGTTCAGGGTTCGCGGAATCGGCGTTGCGGTGAGGGTCAGAATGTCGACCTCGCTGCGCAGTGCCTTGAGCTGTTCTTTCTGGCGGACACCGAAGCGGTGTTCTTCGTCGATGATCACCAGACCGAGATTCTTGATCTTGACGTCATCCTGCAACAGCTTGTGCGTACCGATGACGATGTCGATCTTGCCCTCGGCCAGATCGGCAACGGCGGCACTGACTTCCTTGGCCGACTTGAAGCGGCTCATCACTTCGACGGTCACCGGCCAGTCTGCGAAACGGTCGCGGAAGCTGTTGTAGTGCTGCTGGGCGAGCAGGGTGGTCGGCACCAGAATGGCCACCTGACGCCCGCCGTGCACGGCAATGAAGGCGGCGCGCATGGCCACTTCGGTCTTGCCGAAGCCCACGTCGCCACACACCAGGCGATCCATCGGTTTGGGTGCCAGCATGTCGGCGCGCACGGCCTCGATGGTGGTCTGCTGATCCGGCGTTTCTTCGAACGGGAAGCCCGCGCTGAAAGTGGCGTAGTCGGCTTTCGGGTCGGCGAAGGCATAACCCTCGCGGGCTGCCCGGCGTGCGTAGATATCCAGCAGCTCGGCAGCCACGTCGCGAACCTGTTCGGCCGCCTTGCGCTTGGCTTTCTGCCAGGTTTCCGAGCCCAGGCGGTGCAGTGGCGCGCTCTCGTCGTCGCTGCCGGTGTAGCGGGCAATCAGGTGCAGGTTGGCGACCGGGACGTACAGCTTGGCGTCCTCGGCGTAGGCCAGCATCAGGAATTCGGCGACCTGGTTTTCGACTTCCAGGGTCGCGAGCCCGAGATAACGGCCCACGCCATGATCGATGTGCACCACCGGCGCGCCTTCGCGCAGTTCGGTCAGGTTCTTGATGACGGCGTCGTTATTGCCGCCATCGGCGCGCTTTTCGCGGCGGCGGCGCTGCATGACCCGTTGGCCGAACAGCGGGCTTTCAGCGACCAGCGCCAGTGCCGGTTGCTCCAGCAGCAGGCCGTCGTCCAGCGGGGCGATGGTGATTGCCAGCCTGTCCTTGCCATCGACGAAGTCCTGCCAGCTGTCGACCGTTTTCGGCCGCAGCTTCAGGCGTTCAAGCAGTTCCAGCAGTACTTCACGGCGACCGGCGGACTCGGCGGTAAACAGCACGCGACCGGGGAAGTCATCAAGAAATGTCGACAGTGCCGCCAATGGCTGGCTGGCCTTGGCTTCAATGGACAGGTCCGGCAGGGTCTGGGCCGGGAAGCGTTCGCGCCCGGCTCCGGCATCGACATCCTGCTGGCTGGCCACCACGCGCGGCCAGTTTTTCAAGCGTGCAAAGCAATCTTCCACCGGCAGGAACAGCTCGGCCGGTGGCAGCAGTGGTCGTGCAGGGTCGACGCGACGTTCTTCATAGCGGTTGCGCACGTCGTTCCAGAAATTCTCTGCGGCCTGCTCGATACCCGGCAGGGAAAACACCTGAGTGTCCTGCGGCAGATAATCGAACAGCGTCGAGGTTTCCTCGAAGAACAATGGAATGTAGTACTCGATACCGGCGGGCGTGATGCCGCTGCTCAAGTCCTGGAAAATCGGGCTGCGCCGGAAGTCCACGTCGAAGCGCTCGCGAAAACGCGCCTTGAAGCGCGTGACTTCTTCTTTCTGTAGCGGGAATTCGCGGGCAGGCAACAAGCGCACCGACTCGACCTTGTCGATGGAGCGTTGCGTGTCCGGATCGAAGGTGCGCAGGGTTTCGATTTCATCGTCGAACAGGTCGATACGGAAGGGCAGCTTGCTGCCCATCGGGAACAGGTCGATCAGTGCGCCGCGCACGGTGAACTCGCCGTGCTCGTAAACCGTGTCCACGTAGCGATAGCCGCTGGCTTCCAGGCGCGTGCGCATGGCCTCCACATCAAGCTTCTGGCCGACATCCAGCACCAGGCTGCTGCCGAGCAGGAATTTGGTCGGCGCGAGTCTGTGTAGGGCGGTCGTGATCGGTACTACCAAAACGCCATGCTCCAGCTCCGGCAGGCGATAAAGGCTGGCGATGCGCTGGGAAATGATGTCCTGGTGCGGCGAAAACAGGTCGTAGGGCAGGGTTTCCCAGTCCGGGAAGTGCAGAACCGGCAGCGTGGGCGCGAAAAACTTCAGCTCTTGCTCCAGCCGCTCGGCGCTCTGGCTGTCGGCGGTCAGTAGCAGGGTAAAGCGCTTGGCTGCGCTGGCGGCCTCGGCAATGGCCAGGCTCAGTGCGGCACCGGGAAGATTGCCCCAGTGTTGTTTGCCTGCAGCGGCAGAAAGATGCGGTAGACGCAGAACTGGCACGGGAAGGTCGGGCTCCAGGCGTTGCAACAGGGGCGGCGATTGTAACGGGGGAAGGTGGTGGCTGTCAGTTTTCCGGAGTGTTACCGCGTATTTACGGGCGAAAATTATGTAGTGCCCACTGATATGACAGTCGCGCATTGCTCATAAACAAAGGCGCGGTCATAATGTAGCCCCTTTTTTCAGCCCCTACATGTGGAAGGTTCCCGTGACTCAGAAGCCCGACCAGTGTCTTGGTGAATGGATCGATCGTGAAGCTCTCGCCGAAGCGATGATCCCGCTCATCGGTCAGCTCTACCGCAATAATAATGTGGTGAGTTCGATCTATGGCCGCAGCCTGATCAACCGTTCAGTCATCGCGATTCTCAAAGCTCACCGCTTTGCGCGTCATCGTCAGTCCGATGCGGTTGAGTTGTCCGTACACGAGACGTTCCCGCTTGTAAAAGCGATGAGCGAGCTCAAACTGGGTGCCGCTTCGGTGGACCTGGGCAAGTTGGCCGTGAAGTTCAAGACTGAAGGCAACGGCCGCACGCCCGAGCAGTTCGTACGTGAAGAACTGGCCAGTGTAGTGGGTCAGCAGGGCACTAGCCCGCGCAAGGGCACCGATGTCGTGCTTTACGGTTTCGGTCGTATCGGTCGCCTGCTGGCGCGGATCCTGATCGAGAAGACCGGTGGTGGCGACGGTCTGCGCCTGCGTGCCATCGTGGTCCGCAAAGGCGCGGAAAACGATCTGGTCAAGCGTGCCAGCCTGCTGCGTCGTGACTCGGTACATGGCCCGTTCGATGGCACCATCACCATTGATGAAGCCAACAGCACCATCACCGCCAACGGCAACCTGATTCAGGTGATCTACGCCAAGAACCCGTCCGAGGTGGATTACACCCAATACGGTATCAAGGACGCTCTGCTGGTGGACAACACCGGTGTATGGCGTGATGCCGACGGTCTGGGTCAGCATCTGGCCTGCCCTGGCGTCGACCGAGTTGTATTGACCGCGCCGGGCAAAGGCAAGCTGAAGAACATCGTGCACGGTATCAACCACGGTGAAATCACCGCGGATGACAAAATCGTCTCGGCGGCATCCTGCACCACCAACGCCATCGTGCCGGTGCTCAAGGCTGTCAACGACAAGTTCGGCATCACCAATGGTCACGTTGAAACCGTTCACTCGTACACCAACGACCAGAACCTGATCGACAACTTCCACAAGGGCGATCGCCGTGGCCGCAGCGCCGCGTTGAACATGGTCATCACCGAAACCGGCGCAGCCACCGCTGCGGCGAAGGCGCTGCCTGAGCTGGCCGGAAAGCTGACCGGTAACGCGATCCGCGTTCCAACGCCGAACGTGTCCATGGCCATTCTCAACCTCAACCTCGAGAAGCCGACCACTCGCGAAGAAATGAACGAGTACCTGCGCTACATGGCGCTGCACTCGGACCTGCACAAGCAGATCGACTTTGTGAACTCGCAGGAAGTGGTGTCCACCGACTTCGTCGGCTCGCGTCACGCTGGTGTCGTGGATGCCGAAGCCACCATCGTCAACGATAACCGCGTTGTGCTGTACGTCTGGTACGACAACGAATTCGGCTACAGCCATCAGGTTGTTCGCGTGATGGAAGACATGGCAGACGTCAATCCGCCAGCTTTCCCGCAGTAAATGTTGAACGCTTGAACTGCCCGGTCTGAACGGGCAGCAAATAAACGGGCCGAACCCTGCGCATGCAGGCTTCGGCCCGTTTTGTTTTGTTGCGTGTCATGAGAACCTGTCAGGCACAGCCCTTGTGGATGACGGAGTAGCCAAGGATGAGCAGTTCGGCCATGGACGGATCGCAGCAACACCTCAAAAGCAGCTTCTTTTTCCTGTTCCTGACGATTTTCGTCCCCTTTGGTCTGGGGCATTTCGTTTCCTACCTGTTTCGTACCGTCAATGCGGTGATCTATGTCGATCTGCAGGCCGACCTGAGTTTGCCTGCGAGCAGCCTGGGGTTGTTGACCGGCGTGTATTTCCTTACCTTCGCTGCCGCGCAGATTCCCCTCGGCGTCATGCTTGATCGTTACGGCCCGCGCAGCGTGCAGGCGCCGATGCTGTTGTTTGCGGTCGCCGGTTCGGTCATCTTCAGTATTTCCAGCAGCGAAACCGGGTTGTTGATCGGGCGAGGTCTGATTGGCCTGGGGGTAGCGGGTTCGCTGATGAGTGCCATCAAGGCGTGTGCCATCTGGTTGCCAATCGAGCGTTTGCCGCTGAGTACCGCCTGCCTGCTGTCAATTGGCGGGCTGGGCGCGATGGCGTCGACCACGCCTTTGCATGCGTTGCTGAGCTGGCTGACCTGGCGAGAAGCGTTTCTGGCGCTGGCGCTGCTGACCTTTTGTGTGGCCGTGGTCATACACCTCAGCGTTCCCAAAGCCTACGAGAGCAAAAATACTCGCTACGCCGATATGTTCGCTGCGGTCGGCAAGCTGTACTCGTCGTGGACGTTCTGGCGTCTGGCGTTGTACTCGGTGTTCGCGCACGCCATCTATATGTCGGTACTGTCGCTATGGATGGGGCCGTGGTTGCGTGACATGGCCGGGCTGAGCGATTCAGGCATGGCCAATGTACTGCTGTTCGGCGCCATCGCGATGGTGGCAGGGTCCCTGACGTTCGGCACGATCACTGATTATCTGCGCAGGTTCGGTGTACAGCCGATCATGGTCTGTGGCGCTGGCATGGTGATCTTCATCGGCTTCCAGATGCTGATGGCCAGTGGTCTACCGGTGTCACCTTATATTGTTGCGATGGGCTTCAGCTTCTTCGGCACGTCGACCACCATGAATTACGCCATTGTGGCGCAATCGGTTGCACCGGAGCTGGCGGGCAGGGTCAGCTCTTCCTTCAATCTGGTGGTGTTTGTGCTCGCGTTTTTCCTCCAGTGGCTGATGGGTGTGGTGCTCAACCTGTGGCCGGTTGTGCAGGGTGCCGGTCATCCGCTTGAGGCCTATCAGTGGTCGCTGGGTTTAATGATTGCGTTGCAATTGCCTGGGGTGCTGCTCTGGCTCGGCTTTCGACCCTGGAGGCGCGCTGTCTGAAAAAGCAAAACCCCGGCCGAGATCAACTCGTGCCGGGGTTTTGCTTTTAGCCGTTACAGCCATCTGATTGATCAAGCGATGAATCAGGCGGTTGCAGGTGCTCCAGGCGCTTCAAGCTTCTGTCCGCCTTTGCGGAACAGCACCAGCGTAGCAACCAGACCCAGCACAGCGGCACCCGTCAGCCAGATACCGGGCGCTGCCTTGTTACCCAATTCGTGAATCAGGTAAGTACAGGCCGCCGGGGTGAAGCCACCAAAGGTTGCGGTCGCCAGGCTGTAGGCCAGCGAGAAACCGGTGGTGCGGACTTCGACCGGCATGATCTCGGTCAGCGCCACGACCATTGCGCCGTTGTAGGAACCGTACAGGAACGAGAACCACAGCTCGACCATCAGCAGATGGCTGAAGCTTGGGTGCTCTACCAGCCACGACAGCGCAGGGTAGGCGGTGGCGATGGCCAGCACGGTCGCTGCAATCAACAGCGGCTTGCGGCCGATGCGATCCGAGAAAGAACCCATGATCGGCAGCCAGATGAAGTTGGACACGCCGACGCAGACGGTCACCAGCAAGCTTTCCAGGTCGGTCAGGTTCAGTTCGTTCTTGCCGAAGGTCGGGGTATAGGCGGTAATCAGGTAGAACGACACCGTGGTCATCACTACCAGAGCCATGCCGCCCAGCACCAGGCCAAAGTTCTGGCTGATGGAGCGCACCACTTCACGCAGCGTCGGGCGGTGCGTGCGGGCTTCGAACTCCGGTGACTCTTCCAGCGAACGGCGGATGATGAAGATCGCCGGCACAATCAGGCAGCCGATCAGGAACGGCACGCGCCAGCCCCATTCGCCCATTTGCTCCGGGCTCAGCCAGTGGTTCAGACCCACGCCCAGCAAGCCGGCGAATACCACGGCAGCCTGTTGACTGGCGGACTGCCAGCTGACGAAGAAACCTTTGCGACCCGGTGTCGAGATTTCAGCGAGGTACACCGAAACACCACCCAGCTCGACGCCAGCCGAGAAGCCTTGCAGCAGGCGACCGAGCAGCACCAGCAGCGGCGCAACAACGCCCAGAGTGGCGTAGCCCGGCACACAGGCAATCAGCAAAGTGCCCATTGCCATCATCGCGAGGGTGATAATCAGGCCCTTGCGACGTCCGTGACGGTCGATATAGGCACCGAGAAAGATCGCGCCCAACGGGCGCATCAGGAAGCCTGCGCCGAAGGTCGCCAGCGACAGCATCAACGAAGCGAATGCGCTGTCGGAGGGGAAAAATGTCTTGGCAATGGCCGTGGCGTAAAAGCCGTAGACCATGAAATCGAACATCTCGAGGAAGTTACCGCTGACAACGCGAAAGATCGCTTTGCCCTTACTTGTTGTGGAGGCCATTTAGTTACTCGCTCAGGCTCGTCGGCTTGGAGTCCGTTGTCGTTGTTATCCCGTTTACATCGCCATTACGTGTGTGCGACTGGCGATGCACATTTGTAACAGTATGTGTAACAGGGCTCAAAAACAACCGTTTCGGCGATTTGCTATCACTTAACAGACGCTTGACAGGTATGACCGGTCGATGCGTGCACGGCGTATCAACCAGATGAAACCGGATGAACAGACATGCTGTATGGGAACCATAAGCCCGACACTGACCACTCAATACTTTGGTCGACCTCGTATGGGTGAAGCCCGGTCCCGGTCCGAGTGGGCCGCTATGGACGGTTTTCTGTCTTGTTTGCCAATGAAGGCAAGTCACTCTGAATGGTTTTTTTAGTGCGGGGCATGAGTTTGCGTGGGTTTTGCAGGGTTGCAGGGTGCCTGGTGCTGCTGGCGTGCGCTGGTTGCGGTCAGGAACGCAAGCTGGAGAGCTTTGGCGGGCCGGCCATGGGCAGTCACTATTCAGTGGTATACGTGCGCGCTTCCGGGCAGCCTGAACCTGAGGTCGTGCGCCCGCAGATCGAATCGATTCTGGCCGAAGTCGATCAACAGATGTCACTTTGGCGCAGTGACTCGGATATCGAGCTTTTCAATGCATTGCCTGCCAATAGCTGCCAGACCATGCCCGAACCGGTTTTGAAACTGATCGGTGTTGGCGAGCAGCTGTCACGGGACAGTGATGGTGCGTTCGACCTGACGGTGAAGCCGCTGATGGACCTGTGGGGGCTGGGCGCTCATGCACTGTTTGAGCAAATGCCGCTGGTGCGCCAGTTGGCCCGCACTCGGGCGACGGTGGGCTATCGCGGTCTGCGTGTCGTCGGGCAGCAGTTGTGCAAAAGCGCCGCTGTGCAAGTGGACCTCAACAGTATTGCCGCCGGTTATGCGGTAGATCGCATCAGCGAGCGCATGGAAAAGCTGGGGTTGCACGATTATCTGGTGCAAGCCACGGGTGAACTGAAAGTCAGCGGTCTCAAGCCCGACGGTTCGCCCTGGAGGGTGACGCTGGACGCGCCACTCGATGATGGCAATGTCACGCAAAAAGTATTTCCACTGAAGGGCTACGCCGTGTCTACGTCGGGCGACTATCGTCGTTACGCCGACCATGACGGGTGGCGCATTTCCGATACGCTCGATGCCTTGACCGGTAAGCCGATCAGCCACAGCCTGGCATCGGTGACGGTCATTCATCCCTCGGCGCTGATGGCTGACGGACTCTCCTCACTGCTGTTGATTCTCGGCCCGCGGCGCGGCTGGAATTATGCGCAAGA
This sequence comes from Pseudomonas sp. ICMP 3272, assembly GCF_001466905.1. Taxonomy (NCBI): domain Bacteria; kingdom Pseudomonadati; phylum Pseudomonadota; class Gammaproteobacteria; order Pseudomonadales; family Pseudomonadaceae; genus Pseudomonas; species Pseudomonas sp. ICMP 3272. Next base: position 81,775 of record NZ_LKEK01000108.1, on the reverse strand, counting down.
ACATAAAATCCCTGCTTTTTTTGTGATTCGTGCCGATAAGCGCTTTATCATCCGCAGCAACGCGTCGTTTGATCGTCTGGCGGTGGAGCAGCCGCGGTAAGTCAAGAGGCCGGAACTTCCGGTCAATTGCCACTCGGCACAGACAAAAATTGGCCTTCGACGCGACCAAGGGTTAATGTTCGCCGCCTCGGTGCAGCGCTAGACTGCGCCGCGTGATTTAGCCAGAGATGCCAGAGTGGCGCCTCGGTCTGTTTAAAGGAGTACGCATGGCTGTCTACAACTACGACGTAGTGGTACTGGGTTCCGGCCCTGCCGGAGAAGGCGCGGCAATGAACGCCGCCAAGGCGGGGCGCAAGGTCGCCATGGTCGACAGCCGTCGGCAAGTGGGCGGTAACTGCACCCATTTGGGCACCATTCCGTCCAAGGCTCTGCGTCACTCGGTCAAGCAGATCATCCAGTTCAACACCAATCCGATGTTCCGGGCCATTGGCGAGCCGCGCTGGTTTTCGTTTCCGGATGTGTTGAAAAACGCCGAAATGGTCATTTCCAAGCAGGTGGCCTCGCGCACCAGTTACTACGCCCGCAACCGTGTCGATGTGTTCTTCGGCACCGGCAGTTTTGCCGACGAGACCAGTGTCAACGTGGTCTGCTCCAACGGCGTAGTCGAAAAGCTGGTGGCCAACCAGATCATCATCGCCACCGGTTCGCGCCCTTATCGGCCGGCCGACATCGATTTCAGTCACAAGCGCATCTACGACAGCGATACCATCCTCAGCCTGGGCCATACCCCGCGTAAGCTGATCATTTATGGCGCGGGCGTGATCGGCTGTGAGTATGCCTCGATCTTCAGTGGTCTGGGTGTTCTGGTCGAGCTGGTGGATAACCGTGACCAGTTGCTGAGCTTCCTGGATTCGGAAATCTCTCAGGCATTGAGTTATCACTTCAGCAACAACAACGTGATGGTTCGCCACAACGAAGAATACGAGAAGGTCGAAGGTCTGGATAACGGCGTTGTCCTGCACCTCAAGTCCGGAAAGAAAATCAAGGCAGATGCCTTGCTGTGGTGCAATGGCCGTACCGGCAACACCGACAAGCTGGGGCTGGAAAACATTGGTCTCAAGGCCAACGGTCGTGGCCAGATCGAGGTGGACGAGAACTATCGCACCAGCGTTTCCAATGTCTATGGCGCAGGCGACGTTATCGGCTGGCCAAGTCTGGCGAGCGCTGCCTACGATCAGGGCCGCTCGGCGGCTGGCAGCATGGTCGACAACGGCAGCTGGCGCTATGTCAACGACGTACCGACCGGGATCTATACCATTCCGGAGATCAGTTCGATCGGCAAGAACGAGCACGAGCTGACCCAGGCCAAGGTGCCGTACGAAGTGGGCAAGGCGTTCTTCAAGGGCATGGCGCGTGCGCAGATTTCCGGCGAGCGGGTCGGGATGCTGAAGATTCTGTTCCACCGCGAGACGCTGGAAGTGCTGGGCGTGCATTGCTTCGGTGACCAGGCGTCCGAGATCGTGCACATCGGTCAGGCGATCATGAGCCAGCCGGGTGAAGCGAACACCATGAAGTACTTCGTCAACACCACGTTCAACTACCCGACCATGGCCGAAGCCTATCGGGTAGCGGCATACGACGGTCTCAACCGGCTTTTTTAAGCGACTCCGGCCGGTGGCCTGAGCCGGCCGGGGAGACCGATTTCAGCGACTCCCGAGCGTGGCGGTGGCCAAACCGGGAAAGTCTGTAATCAGGCTGTCGACGCCGAAATCAGCGAGTCTGCGCATCAGTGCAGGCTCGTTGACTGTCCACACAGACACATGCAGGCCCTGACGCTGTGCTTTCTGCAGGCGCTCCGGGGTACACAGTGTCCAGTTCAATGCCAGAATCTCACAGCCGTAGCTTTGCGCGACCTTCAACGGGTCGAGCCAGGCGTACTCGGCCACCAGCCCGCGCGAAATGTCCGGCGTCAGGTCGAGGGCGGCGCGCAGCACTTCACGAGAGCTGGAGGTGATGGTGACCTTGTCGAGCAAGCCATGACGCTGAGCCATTTCACGAATGGCCAACACGGTGTTGGCGGCGCGGGTGCGCGAAGCGCTTTTGACTTCCAGTTGCCAGTGCTCGAAATCGCATTGCTCGAACAACTCTTCAAGGCGCGGAATAGGGCAGGGCGAGACCCAGCCGGGGCCACCTTTGCGCGCGTCATAGGTCACCAGGTCGGCGGCCAGATGCTCATTGACCTTGCCGCGTCGGTCGGTGGTGCGCTTGAGGGTCGGGTCGTGAATGACCATCAACTCTCCGTCCAGTGACAGATGCAGGTCCAGTTCACAGCGGCGCACGCCGTGCTTGATGCATTCCTGGAAGCTGACCAGGGTGTTTTCCGGTGCTTCGCCCTTGGCGCCGCGGTGGCCGTAGATAAGGGTCACGTTTACTCCTGGCCGTTAAGGCACCCACTGCTGATATGAAATGATGAGGTGAAACCAAGCATCCCGGAAACTCAATTGCCGGATGGCTGACCCTGTTCAAGGGCCTGACGTCGATGCTGAGCCTGACGCTGCAGCACGTGACGTGCGAGCAATTGGCGTTGAGCGTCCGGCAGGTTGACGAAGTCGGTGCTGATGTCAAAACCGCCATCTGGCCGTGCATCGCACTGGCTGACCCTGGCGCGCAGCATCAGACCTGCAGCCTGGGGCATCAGCACCATCTTGATCGACAGCTGTTCGCCCACGGCAAAACCTTGTTGTGAATTGAATTGAATGCCGCCCTCGGACAGCTTTACCGGTTGCGGAGCGCCCAGTTTGCCCAGTGCCGTGTGTGCAACCACTTCGCCCAGCAGGTCGATGCGCTTGCTCAGCGACTTGAGAAAACTGTTCAGCACCCGGTCGCGCTCGTCGAGTTGGCGCATCAAATGCTGTGATTCGAACTCGCTGACGTGCAGCTCGCTGAGCAGGTCGAACAGTGTCGAGGTGTCCTGCATGGCGTCCTGACTTGCCTGGTCGGCACCAGACAGGGGGTTAATTTCCAGTGCGACGCTGTCGTCGATACGGTAGTATTCGCGGCGTCCTGCTTCATCTAATGTCGACATGGCGAACCCAAGCTAGCGGCGGTGGTCTGAGAGTTTCGAGTGTAAAGCTGCACGTCAAGGCCCGCCACATGGACGTCCTCATTCCTGCGAACAAATTCCTACATGTTCAGACCTCTTTTTGTATTTATCGGCACGCGCTACACACGTGCCAAGCGACGCAACCATTTTGTTTCGTTCATCTCCCTGACGTCCATGATCGGCCTCGCCCTTGGCGTGGTAGTGATGATAGTCGTGTTATCGGTGATGAATGGCTTCGATCACGAAATGCGTACCCGCGTGCTGGGCATGGTGCCGCACGCGACCATCGAATCGGCTGACCCGATCACCGACTGGCGTGGCCTGGCCGCGAAGGTTCAGGAAAACCCGCAGGTGCTGGCCGTTGCGCCATTCACCCAAATGCAGGGTTTGCTGACCCACGACGGCAAGGTTCAGAAGGTGCTGCTCAATGGCATCGACCCGGCCGAGGAGCGCAAGGTCTCGATCATTGACCACTTCATCAAGCAGGGCCAGCTCGACAGCCTGTCTCCCGGCAGTTTCGGCATCATGATCGGCGACAAGGCGGCTGCCAAACTGGGCGTCGTGGTCGGCGACAAACTGACCTTTGTCGCGCCTGAGGTGACTGTCACGCCTGCCGGTATGTTCCCGCGCATGAAGCGTTTCGAGGTGACCGGTATCTTTCATGTCGGCGCTGGCGAAATCGACGGCTTTCTGGGGCTGACCAACCTCGATGACCTGGCCCGTCTGCACCGCTGGAAGCCCAATCAGGTGCAGGGCTTGCGGCTCAAGTTCGACGATCTGTTTGCAGCGCCGCGCACCTCGTGGGAAATCGCCCAGAAGCTGGGCGAAAACAATTTCTATTCCCGTGACTGGACACGCACTCACGGCAACCTCTATCAGGCCATCCGCATGGAAAAAGCCATGATTGGCCTGTTGCTGCTGCTGATTGTGGCCGTTGCGGCATTCAACATCATTTCCACGCTGGTGATGGTGGTCAATGACAAGAAGGGCGATATCGCCATTTTGCGCACACTGGGCGCGACACCGCGGCAGATCATGGCGATCTTCATGGTGCAGGGCACGGTGATCGGTGTGGTCGGCACGCTGATCGGCGCGGCGCTGGGCATCCTTGCAGCGCTTAACGTCAGTGCAGCCATCGCTGCGCTGGAAGGGCTGATCGGCCACAAGTTTCTCAACGCCGACGTCTATTTCATTGATTACCTGCCTTCGCAACTGATGGCCCAGGACGTGTTCCAGGTCTGCGGTGCGGCGTTGGTCCTGAGTTTCCTCGCCACCCTGTATCCCGCCTGGCGTGCTGCGCGCACCCAGCCGGCGGAGGCGTTACGTTATGAGTGAGTCGGGCATGTCTGATAAAGCAGTATTGAGTTGCCGCAACCTGGGTAAATCCTACGAGGAAGGCCCGGAGTCGGTCGTGGTGTTGTCCGGTCTGCAACTGGAGCTGCATCCCGGTGAGCGGGTCGCGATTGTCGGCAGTTCGGGGTCGGGCAAAAGTACTTTGCTCAATCTTCTGGGCGGTCTGGACACACCTTCCGAAGGCAGTGTCTGGCTGGCGGGCGAAGAATTGTCGGCGCTGGGCGAAAAGGCGCGTGGCCTGCTGCGTAACCGCGCGTTGGGTTTTGTCTACCAGTTCCACCATTTGCTGCCCGAATTCACAGCGCTGGAAAACGTCTGCATGCCCTTGCTGATCGGCCGTACGGCGATACCCGAGGCCCGCAAACGCTCCACCGCGTTGCTCGAACGTGTCGGCCTCGGCCATCGTCTGGCGCACAAGCCTTCGGAGCTTTCCGGTGGCGAGCGGCAGCGTGTGGCCATTGCTCGTGCCTTGATCAATCAGCCGGGCCTGGTGATGCTTGACGAGCCGACCGGCAACCTCGATCACCACACCGCGCAGGGCATTCAGGACCTGATGCGTGAGTTGAGCACGTCATCGCGCACGGCGTTTCTGATCGTGACCCACGACATGAGCCTCGCCAGACAAATGGACCGCGTCCTGCGTCTGGAAGACGGCCGCCTCGTCGAGGCCTGATTGACCCGGCCCGGCGCAACTCATCGCGTCGGGCTCTACGTTTTTTATACGGTGTTTTTTCCCACGGTGCTTCGCGAATGTTCAGACCGTTACCCATCTTCATCGGCATGCGCTATACCCGCGCAAAACGCCGCAAAAGCTTCATCTCGTTCATTTCGATGACTTCGATGATCGGGCTGGCACTCGGTGTGCTGGCGATGATCGTGGTGCTGTCGGTCATGAACGGTTTCCAGCGGGAAATGAGTTCGCGAATCCTGGGCATGGTGCCGCATGCGGTTATCGCCGGTGCCACACCGGTGGATGACTGGAAACCGCTGGCCGACGCTGCGTTGAAAAATTCTGAAGTCACCGCTGCTGTACCGTTTACCGACATGGAAGGCATGCTGTCCTACAAGGGCTCGATGCAGCCGATCCAGATCAGCGGCGTTGACCCGGCGCTGGAGCATGAGGTGTCGATCGTCACTCAACACATTACGCGTGGAAGTCTTGAAGACCTGAAGCCGGGCGAATTTGGTGTGGTACTTGGCGATATAACCGCGCGCCGCTTTCGCCTGAGCATCGGCGACAAACTGACCCTGATCGTACCGGAAGTCAGCAGTGCGCCGGGCGGCATCACGCCGCGCCTGCAACGTCTGACCGTCGTGGGTATTTTCAAGGTCGGTGCCGAGCTGGACGGCTCGATGGGCTTGATCAACATTGCCGACGCCGCGCAGATGCAACGCTGGCAACCCAATCAGGTTCAAGGCGTGCGACTGGCGCTCAAGGACCTTTACAAGGCGCCTCAGGTGTCCACAGCCATTGCTGTCGGTCTGGGTGCCGGGTATCACGCCGATGACTGGACCCACACTCAGGGCAGCCTGTTCAGCGCCATGAAAATGGAAAAGACCATGATCGGCCTTTTGCTGTTGATGATCGTTGCGGTTGCGGCGTTCAACATCATTGCCACGCTGATCATGGTGGTCAATGACAAGGGCGCGGACATCGCCATTCTGCGTACCATCGGCGCCACGCCCCGGCAAATCATGGCGATCTTCATGGTCCAGGGCACGGTGATCGGTATTGTAGGCACCCTGATCGGCGGCGTGCTGGGCATTATTGCCGCGCTGAACGTCAGCAGTCTGGTCGGTTGGGTCGAGCGGGTCAGTGGTCAGCACATCTTCAGTTCCGACGTGTACTTCATCAGCAACCTGCCTTCCCAATTGCAGGGCGGCGATGTGCTGCTGATCTGCAGTGCCGGTTTTATCCTGAGCTTTCTGGCCACGATCTATCCAGCCTGGCGCGCCGCGCAGATCCAGCCTGCGCATGCATTGCGTTATGAGTGATCAGAACCGGGTCGCCCTCGTCGAGGCTGCATTGCGGCCCGCGACGGCTGCGGGCTGAAGCGGATTTTCGCTGAAAGCCCTGCGCAAACGCTATAAACTCGCCGCGTTAATTCATGATCCAGGTATCGCCATGCATCCCGCAGCCGAACACTCGCCGCTGGGCAAGTCCAGTGAGTACATCGCCACCTATACGCCATCTTTGCTGTTCCCGATCCCCCGTGCTGCAAAGTGGGCGGAGCTTGGGCTGACGGCTCAGACGCTGCCTTATCAGGGTGTCGATTTCTGGAATTGTTACGAGTTGTCCTGGCTGCTGCCGTCCGGCAAACCAGTGGTGGCCATTGCCGAGTTCAGCATTCCGGCCGATTCGCCGAACATCATCGAATCGAAGTCCTTCAAGCTGTACCTAAACTCGTTGAATCAGACCGCCTTCGCTACCGTTGAGCAGGTGCAGGCAACCCTTGAGCAGGATCTGTCAGCTGCGGCCGGCAAGCCGGTTGGCGTGCGCATTCGCAGCCTGAGCGACATTGAGGGGGAGGGTGTGGCGACTTTGCCGGGCGTCTGCATCGACGATCTGGATATCACGGTCAGTAGCTACGATCGCCCTCAGCCTGAGCTGCTGCGCTGCGATGAGTCGCGAATTTTCGAAGAGAGCGTGCACAGTCATTTGCTCAAATCCAACTGCCCGGTCACCAGTCAGCCCGACTGGGGCAGTGTAGTGGTCGAGTATCGCGGGGCGGCGCTGGATCACAGCAGCCTGTTGGCGTACATCGTCAGCTTCCGCCAGCATTCGGACTTTCACGAGCAGTGTGTGGAAAGAATCTTCCTCGACCTGCAGCGTTTGCTCAAACCGGAAAAACTGACGGTGTATGCACGCTACGTGCGCCGCGGGGGGCTGGATATCAACCCGTATCGCAGTACAGAAACGCTCAATGTGGACAATCGCAGGCTGGCGCGGCAGTAGCAGCGTCTGCCGCCAAGGGCATGGACGCAGAGCGTCCGGAACGGCATTCCCACGCGGAGCGTGAGGAACGATAGGTGTGTGGGCATCCGTGCGGGTGCAACTCGCAGGCACCCACTGATTGATGCTTCCGGATTTAGCGTGCGGACTGACAGGTTTTCAGGATTATCGTGCCGACGCTCCGCGTCGGCATGCGTTGGGTGACGCTCTGCGTCACAACTCTACGCCTCACCATGCAGCAGTGGCCGGACGCAGAGCCAGCAGAGCGGCATTCCCTAATCAGACTCCGATATTGCCCAGCGTCTGCACGATGTTGCGCAAGGTGCCAGCGATGGTCGGATGCTCCAGCTCGAAACGCTCGACGGCCAGGTTTACGCCGTCAGCCAGACTGCTGTCCTGTTCATGGGTGGCGTGTTCCAGCTGAATTTTAGTTTCGATTTGTTGCATGAGTTCGTGCAGGTTTTCCCGCTCAGACTCTGAAAGCGGCGGGTTATGCTCCAGTTGCTCGCGCAGGGTATTGAGTTGTTCTTGCAGTTCGCGGGCGGGCATGATGTGCTCCTTGATTGATAAGTCTGTCTCATGGACTTCGCCGAAGAGCTAAAGGTCCATGATCACTCAAGACTAATCCAGTCAGTGCCTGGCTGCATGTGTATCAGGGTTTTTCGCCTTTGCTGCGGCGCAGTGCGATATCGGCCAGGCAGGACTCCAGGTCACCAAGGTGATCAATAACCGAGTGCACCCCCAGCGAATAGAGTTTGAGCGTGGCCTGCGCGCGTCGCTGCTCGCGTTCGGCGTCACTCAGTGTTTGCCACTGCGAAGGCGAAAGTCCGCACAGTGGCCCGCAAGACGCCAGGCCAATGGTCCACAGCCCGGCATTGAGCCCGGACTGTAGCAAGCGCGGGTCGCCGCTGATCAGCACGCAGCCATCCAGCTGGCTGACCTTCAGGGCCATCAGCGCCATCCAGCAAGCATCCGGGGCGGGCCATTTGGCGGTCGGGCGAGGGGCGGGAATCATCCAGTCATTTACTGGCTCAGCCAGCGTAGCGCTAACGGTTTCAGGCAGCTCGTCAAGCCAGGCGCAAGGCATTCCCTGATCACGCAGAGTCCGCAGAATATCCTTTGCGCCAGGTGTGAGCTGCGTGTGCTCATGGCCGGGTGCAAGCGAGATCGCGGCCTGTGCACCGAAGTCCACCAGACAGCCGCTAAGGCCGAACAGCAGGGCGGGAAAGGTTGGCAGGGGCGTGAGGACCGGCGCGAGCATGAGGAACTCTCTGAAATATCCAGAAACGCTACCGGTATTTTGTGACACTTCAATGAATGTGCGATGACGGGGTTTATCCGGAACCCTTTGCTGACAGACCTGCCTTATTCATGACAGAAGGCTTTATACTCCCTGTCCTAGCGTGTGGGGCGTAGCACCCGCGTCATTATTTCGATATCTCGATCAGGAGTGTCAGCTATGCCCGTGACCGGTGCAGGCTTTATCAAGCGTTTGCTGCAATTGTCCCTCTGTGCCGGCATTGCGCTGGTTCCGGTAGCTGTTCAGGCCGCCGAAGATGACCCATGGGAAGGCATCAACCGCTCCATTTTCAGCTTCAACGATACCCTCGACGCTTACACGCTCAAGCCGCTGGCGAAGGGTTATCAGTACATCGCGCCGCAATTTGTCGAAGACGGTATCCATAACTTCTTCAACAACATCGGCGATGTCGGCAACCTGGCGAACAACGTGCTGCAAGCCAAGCCTGAAGCGGCCGGTGTCGACACTGCGCGTCTGATCGTGAACACCACGTTCGGTCTGCTGGGCTTCATCGACGTGGGTACCCGCATGGGCCTGCAACGCAACGATGAAGATTTTGGCCAGACACTGGGCTACTGGGGTGTGCCGAGCGGCCCGTTCGTGGTGATTCCGCTGCTGGGTCCAAGCACCGTGCGTGATGCCTTCGCCAAATACCCGGACACCTACACGTCTCCATACCGCTACATCGATCATGTGCCGACCCGTAACACGGCGCTGGGCGTGAATCTGATCGATACACGTGCCAGCCTGCTGTCTGCCGAGCGTATGGTCAGCGGTGATCGTTACACCTTCATCCGTAACGCATACCTGCAGAACCGCGAGTTCAAGGTCAAGGACGGAAAGGTCGAAGACGATTTTTAATCGACACTTTGCATCTGCATGAATCAATAAAGGCGACCCTGGGTCGCCTTTATTATTTTTTGAAAGTGTGAAGTAATTCCGCCTGCAGTCAGCGCATCGAGACGATGGAAAGCCCCAGTTTCTGTCCGCCGCCTTCTTCGTCATTCACCCACACCACCTCGGTTTCGGCCTCAAGTCCCTTGAGCGCAGGATGATCAGAGTCGATGCTCACGCTAAGCTTGTCCCCGACCTGGAATGAGCGTGGTGCCTGGACCTGCATGCCTGAGCTGGAAAGGTCAATGCATACGGCGGGAATCACCTGGCCCGCGTGGATCAGGTTGACGTCTGCTTCGACGCGCATGCGGATGTAATCCCGCTTTTCCTCGTAGTTGCGATCATTTCCACTCATGTACAGTCCTTCGTTTTAGTTGCTGATTTGTGAGTTCTTATAACTCCGGGTGATTTGCGATGTAAAGAGCGCAAAGTGAGGATAGGAGCATGCTTGAAACACCCGTCGGATGGGAGTACCGTCTGCGCCTTGAAGGGCACCTCTGAGACACGCCACGCACATCCAGTTGTCGCGTGTTATTACGGAGAGGCTAGAAGCGAATCCAGTAAGCTGGTTCCGGAAACACCGGGCCGCCTACGCCAACCTGATCTGGCGCCGTTTGCCCCCATGCCAAAAACCAGTGCCAAGCTGCTGATTATCGATGACGACGACGTAGTGCGCGCGAGCCTTGCCGCCTACCTTGAAGACAGTGGCTTCAGCGTTCTGCAAGCGAGTAATGGCTTGCAGGGAATTCAGATGTTCGAGCAAGAGAACCCCGATCTGGTGGTCTGCGATCTGCGCATGCCTCAGATGGGCGGGCTTGAGCTGATCCGTCAGGTCACCGCCATTGCTCCGCAGACGCCTGTCATCGTTGTATCCGGTGCGGGCGTGATGAGCGATGCGGTAGAGGCCTTGCGCCTCGGCGCTGCCGATTATCTGATCAAGCCCCTTGAAGATCTTGCCGTGCTGGAGCATTCAGTGCGTCGGGCGCTGGACAGGGCTCGCCTGCTCACTGAAAACCAGGTCTACCGCGAAAAGCTGGAAAAGGCCAATCGCGAACTCGAAGCCAGTCTTCACCTGTTGCAGGAAGACCAGGACGCAGGTCGGCAAGTGCAGATGAACATGTTGCCGATCACCCCGTGGTCGATTGACGAGTTCAAGTTTGCGCATCAGATCATTCCGTCGTTGTATCTGTCCGGCGATTTTGTCGATTACTTCAGGGTCGACGAACGGCGTGTTGCCTTCTACCTGGCAGATGTTTCAGGTCACGGTGCTTCATCGGCATTCATCACGGTGCTGCTGAAGTTCATGACCACGCGGCTGCTGTTTGAGTCCAGGCGCGGCGGAACGCTGCCGGAATTCAAACCGTCGGATGTGCTGGGGCATATCAACCGCGGGCTTATCAGTTGCAAACTGGGCAAGCACGTTACGATGGTCGGCGGTGTCATTGATGAAGAGTCAGGTAAACTGACATACGCCGTGGGTGGTCATCTGCCGCTGCCGGTGTTGTATTCCGAAGGGCAGGCGCGTTATCTGGAAGGCCGTGGGCTTCCGGTCGGTTTGTTCAACGAAGCGACCTATCAGGATCACGAAATCGACCTGCCAGCATCCTTCAGTCTGACCATGCTGTCTGATGGCATACTGGATCTGTTGCCCGGTGATACACTCAAAGAGAAAGAAGCCGTCCTTCCCGAGTTGGTCAAGACGGCGGGCGGCAGCCTGGATGGCTTGCAGCGGGTTTTTGAATTGGCAACGCTAGGGGAGATGCCGGATGATATCGCCTTGTTAGTGTTAAGCAGGAATCTTGAATGAGTACCGGTAGAATCCAGTTCGCCGAGCAGGAAGGCACCTTCGTTCTCAAGTTCGTGGGTGAAGTGCGGTTGACGCTGTGTTCGGCCCTGGATGCGACTATCGAGCGTATCTTCACTGCGTTGAATTTTTCGGCGGTGGTCATCGACCTTACCGAGACGCGCAGCATTGACAGCACCACGCTTGGCTTGCTGGCCAAACTTTCGATCCTGTCGCGTCAGAAGGTCGGGCTGTTGCCGACTCTCGTGACCACTCACGAGGACATCACGCGGCTGTTGCAGTCTATGGGCTTCGATCAGGTGTTCAACATCGTTGACCGGCCTCTGCCGCGGCCTGAGTGCCTGACTGACCTACCGTCGCAGGATCAGTGTGAGGAAGTGGTCAAGGCCAAGGTACTTGAGGCGCACAAGATCCTTATGGGCCTCAACGACTCAAATCGTGAAGCCTTCCACGATCTGGTCAATGCACTGGAAGGTCAGCGCTAGGCACCATTGGCGTCTGTCCTTCTGATCACCGAACGACAGGCAGCAAAAAGGGCGACACCCGTCAAGGTGTCGCCCTTTTTTTATTATCAGGCTTTTGCGGAGAGCAGCGCTTCCAGCTTTTCCTGATCGCGAGCGAACTGACGAATGCCTTCAGCCAGTTTTTCAGTGGCCATGGCATCTTCATTGGAGGCCCAGCGGAACTGGCTCTCGGTCAGGCTCTGGCGAGCCTCACCGGCATTGCCCGGTGCAAGCTTGCGTTCCAGCGTACCGGTATCTTCAGCCAGTTTCTTGAGCAGGTCGGTGCTGATGGTCAGGCGATCACAGCCCGCCAGCTGTTCGATCTGGTTCAGATTGCGGAAGCTTGCCCCCATGACCACGGTTTTGAAGTCGTTGGCCTTGTAGTAGTTGTAGATGCGCGTCACGGACTGCACACCCGGATCCTCTGCGCCTACATAGTCGGTGCCTGAAGATTTCTTGTACCAGTCGTAGATACGGCCCACGAACGGCGAAATCAGGAACACGCCTGCCTCGGCACAGGCGATTGCCTGGGCGAATGAGAACAGCAACGTCAGGTTGGTCTGAATACCGTCCTTCTCTAGCTTCTCAGCGGCACGGATACCTTCCCACGTGGCTGCCAGCTTGATCAGCACCCGATCACGTTTGATGCCGGCGGCATCGTAAAGGCCGATCAAGCGCTCGCTGCGCTCGATCAGGGCATTGGTGTCGAACGATAGGCGTGCGTCCACTTCAGTGGATACGCGGCCCGGAACCACCTTGAGAATTTCCTGACCGATGGCGACTGCAAAGCGGTCGCAGGCCAGGCCGATGTCACCCTTGGCACCGCTGAATGCGTCGGCGAGCATCTGAGCGTTGTTGACGTCGGATGCGGCCTTGAGCAACAGCGAAGGGTTGGTGGTGGCGTCCTCTGGTTCGAGGCTTTTGATTGCGCCGAAGTCGCCTGTGTCAGCAACAACGGTAGTGAATTTCTTGAGTTGATCCAGCTTGGAAGTCATGAGCGTGCTCTGTCCTGTGCGGTTGGATGACATTACCCGAGCGCTGCCGACCACTCAAGGCCGCAGCGTTTCCTGCTGCCGATGATAGGCCCTGAGGGACGGCATTGTCGTGAATACCTTTGTCGAGACTGTTTTTGAGCCTCGCACGCACTGCTTGTTCCCTTGATGTGAATTTAACGGCTATCAAGCAGCCAGCAGTCTGAGAGATTCAGAGTGACCATTTCAACGAGACCATCAGGTTGCGCGGGTCGCCGTAAACGCCGCTGCCGGTCGCCAGGGGAATGCCCTGCCAGTATTTTTCGTCGAATACGTTGTTGAGGTTGACCCGCGCGTCCCAATGCTCGTCGAAGCGGTAGCCTGCCATCAGTCCAACAATCGCATAGGCCTCCTGCTCGGAGTGACCGGTGCCGACCCGGTTGTACGTCTCGCTTTGCGCCAGAACGTCGGCACCCACGCGCCATTTGTTCAGGTTGCCGGGCAGGTGATAGGACGTTGCTGCCTTGAACAGGTGCTTCGGCTGATTGGGCGCAAACAGGTCGCCCTTGTCATTGGTGCGGTCCTTGACGTACTGGCTCAACACCAGTGTGTAGGACGCGGAGGCTTGCCAGTCAGGTGTCAGCTGGCCGCTGATTTCTGCGTCGATCCCTCGGCTGCGCACTTCACCGGCTGCTTCGTAGCAGACGCGATTCTGCTGCTGGCAAGTGACTGGCGGATTGACGATGGCGTACGCGCGGTTTTCCTGGGTCATGTCGAAGACTGCCAGCGATGCGTTCAGACCACCGTCGAAGTATTCGCCTTTCAGGCCGATTTCGTAACTTTCGCCCGTCATCGGGTCCAATACGCCGCCTCCCACATCCAGCTGGTTCTGCGGCTTGAAGATCTCGGTATAGCTTGCGTAGGCCGAGTAGGTATCGTTCAGGTCATAGACGATGCCGGCATAAGGCGTGACCTCTCGGATGACTTTGTAGTCACCATTGCTGGCCGACCGATTCTGATAGTCGTACCAGCTCACCCGGCTGCCGACGATAACGTGCAACGGATCAATCGGGTTGAAACGCGCGGCTGCGTAGACGCCTTCCTCGGTGGCGGTGTTCTGATTGACATAGGCGGTACGCGTGGCAGGGTCCGGTTTTGCAATGAGATTGGGGTTGAAGGTGTAGATATCGACCGGTGTGGAGCCGTAAAAGCCGCCTTTCTGATCAAACTTTTCTTCGCGCCGACTGACGCCGAGCATCAGCTCGTGCTGCCGGCCAAACAGCTGGAATGGACCGGACAGCGAACCATCCAGACTGGTCTGCACGTCTGTGGTGTCGTACTCGCCAGCCGCCTGGCCGTAACCGGTGCCACTGGCGGTCAGGTAGTTGGAGTACATGTCGGATTCAGCCCAGATTCTGGTCGCCGCCAGTTTGCTGCTCCAGCCGTTGTCGAAGCGATGAGTCAGGTCCGTGAAAACACTGACGTTTTCCCTGTCCCAATACGCCCAGTCGTTACTGAGGAAGGTGGAACGTGGCAGGTGAAGGTTTTCACCGTTAGGGCCGGATGGCAGGCTGCCCCAGTCCGACGTTGCGTCATCGCGCTGTTTCGAGGCTCCGATGGTCCAGGTGGTCGATTCGTTGAGGTCGGCTTCCAGAACGCCATAGAACGTCTGGCGCTCCTTATCGCGTTCATCGACAAAACTGTTGCCCGTTTCATAGGCTGCCACCACCCGGCCACGTAACGTACCGGAATCGTTGAGCCTGTTCGACGCGTCCACCTCGGTACGGTAGCGGTCCCAGCTCCCGGCGCTGGTGGTCACGCTGACTTGCGGGGTAGCAGTAGGGCGCTTGCGGATCAGATTCAGTGTCGCCGACGGACTGCCTGCACCGGTCATCAGCCCCGTAGCGCCGCGTACCACTTCAACGCGGTCGTACAAGGCCAGGTCAGCGCCGGAGATGGTGTCCAGTGTAAAGGTGCTGACGATGGTCGGCAGACCGTCATACATCAGGTTATCGATGGTAAAGCCGCGCGCCAGAAACTGCTGACGGTCCGAGCCGAATTTGCGCAGCGTCACGCCGGGTGCATATTTGACGACATCATTGAGATCGTTCATGCCCTGATCTTCAATTCGCTGGCGGGTGATCACGCTTACCGACTGCGGCGTCTCGCGAATCGAAAGGGGCAGCCCGGTCGCGCTGCTCATCGAGCCCGAGGTGTAAGAACCGCTGCCTTCTGTGGTGGCCATTCCTGCAATGCCCGCCTGAGCGCTGATGTCCACGTTGCCCAGCATCATCGAGCCACCGCTCGATGGCTGGAATACCCTCGCAGCATTGCCCTGCACCTGCGCATCAAGGCCGCTGCCCAGCAGTAGCTGATTCAATGCCTGAGCCGGTTCCAGGCTGCCTGTGATAGCTGGAGCCTGCTTGCTTGCAAGCAATTGGTCATCCACCGATATCTGCATACCGCTCGCCTGACTCAGTTGTGCGAGCGACCTGGAAAGCGCCTGTGCAGGCAGATCGAGTTGAACGGGGCTGGCCACAGCGGCGGCCGACAGACCTAGAGCCACAAGGCTGGCCAACGAAGGTAGAAACGGACGAAGCATTGGGGTAATTCCTGCAGGGACTGGGACGTGGCGGGAAACCTGGGTGATGGCGTGCTGGCTGGCAGGTCGTGACAGGCGGCAGCGGAGGGCGAGACTAACAAATTTTTCACATCTTATTAAATGCTAATCACTATCAGTTACATTCTCATACATATTTGTCTGATGAGACTCGCTTGTGGCGTCGAGCAGTGCATTGGGGTAAAGATGCTGTTCAACTCGCGATGATCTGAAGGAACCAGCATGCATTCACGACGTTTCCCCATCACGGCCGCAATCGGCTTTTCATTGTTTTCCATGGGCGTCATCGCCGCTGAGCTGCCATCTGATCTGTTACTGAAAAAAGCTCAGGCTGAACAACACTCCTACCTCGAAACCGTCCGGCAACTCGTGGATATCGATACGGGTACCGGCCAGGCACCCGGACTGAAAACCGTCAGCGCGATGCTGGTGGAGCGTCTCAAGGCATTGGGTGCCGAAGTTTCCACCACGCCGGCAGACCCTTCTGCGGGTGACAACATCGTTGGCAGGTTCAAAGGCAATGGCACTCGGTCCTTTCTGCTAATGGTTCATTACGACACGGTCTTCGGGCCGGGCACTGCCGCCAAACGCCCGTTCAGGCTCGACGGCGAACGCGCCTATGGCCCCGGTGTGGCAGATGCGAAGGGCGGCGTGGCGATGATTCTGCATTCGCTGCAACTGCTGCAGGACCAGAATTTCAAGGATTTCGGCACGCTCACCGTGCTCTTCAATCCGGACGAGGAAACCGGCTCCAGCGGGTCGAAGAAAGTCATAGCCGAACTCGCTCGCCAGCATGACTACGTGTTTTCGTATGAGCCGCCTGACAAAGACGCCGTGACTGTCGCCACCAATGGCATCAATGGCTTGCTCCTCGACGTCAAAGGCAAGTCGTCACACGCAGGTTCGGCCCCTGAAGCCGGGCGCAATGCGGCGATCGAGTTGGCGCACCAACTGCTGCAACTCAAGGACCTTGGCGATCCTGGCAAGGGTACGACCGTCAACTGGACGCTTGTCAAAGGCGGTGAGAAGCGCAACATCATCCCGTCCAGCGCTTCGGCCGAGGCGGACATGCGCTACTCCGATCCAAGCGAGAGCGACAGGGTGCTCGCTGACGGTCAGCGGATTGTGAAGAAAACCCTCGTTGATGGCACCGAAGTGACCTTGCGCATGGAAAAAGGCCGTCCGCCACTGGCCAGGAATCCGGGTTCCGAGCAACTGGCGAAAACCGCGCAGACGCTCTATGAAAAAATCGGTCGCAGTGTCGAGCCGATCGCCATGCGCTTCGGTACCGATGCGGGCTACGCCTACGTACCGGGTAGCGCAAAGCCTGCCGTGCTGGAAACCATGGGTGTTGTCGGGGCCGGCTTGCATGCGGACGATGAGTACATCGAACTGTCGAGCATCGCGCCCAGGCTTTACCTGACGGTGGCGCTGATTACCCGTTTGTCGCAAGGTGAGGCGCCCTGACAGTCCGTGAACGTTAACCTCGCGTCGGGTTGAGGCCACGCCATTTGTCGATGGGTCAGCTAGTGGAGATTGACCTGACGCCTGATAAACGATTAACTGTATATGTATACAGTTAATCATAAAAGGCTCGTCCCATGAGTGTCACATTCCTTGGCCCCCTGTCGGCAGGGGGCATCAAGCTACCTTTGCTATCCTTGTCATCCGTCGGCCCCAGGTCGCCAGTGGTCGAGAAGCATGTCTCTATCGCAGAGCTTTGTGAGGTCCGTGAGCCGCACGTTTATCTGGCCAGGGTCGAGGATGAAGGCATGCAGGGAGGCGGCATGCGCACCGGTGACATGCTGGTTGTCGACCGCAGTCAGTACGCCGAGCATGGTGACATCGTCGTCGCCTCACTCAACGCAAGGCAGATTTGTCGGCGTTTGCACATGCGTGGCGATGTCGTGATCCTCAAATCCGAACACCCGGATTATCCACCGCTGCACGTCACTGACCACGACGACCTGATCATTCTGGGGGTGGTGACCTACAGCCTGAAAAACCTTCTTGAAGGGCGCACCGCCTCTTCAGCTCATCGATGATCGGGTTCATGGCCTTGCATTGCACGCTTCACCGTGATCTGCTGCCGACCCTATGGTTTTAACCCGGAAATTGAGCGAATGCAGGAACAACTTGACCAGTTACGGCTCCCCAAGGCTGTCCAGGGGGCTATCAGTGATCTGGTGAGAGCGCTCGAGGCAACCAGCACCCGCGCTGACGTGGAGGCCGAAGGGGCGTTGCAGATCGAATACATTCACGGTCTTGAGACAAGCAGAAAGCTGCGTCCCGCCGATGCCGAGGCGCTTTACATCATTTTTGACGACGCTGTTCAGGCTCGTCTACAAGCGCTGTCCGATTAGATCCGGGCCTCGATATTTTCGCGGCCTGCGTGAAATTCATTTAACAAATGTATCCGTCTTTTTGATCGGGATTGGTGTTTAACTCGCCCCACGAATCTGCAATTCGCGGGGTTCACTTTCAGGTTTTTATTGCTATGCGGTTATCGGGCTTCATCCTTGAGAACATCGAGCCTATTGTGCGGGACTGGACCGACTTTGCGCGTACCATTTCCACGCTCGGTGAGCCTCTGGATACCAAGGAGCTCAGGGATCACGCCGAGCAGATGCTTCGAGCCATTGCCACTGATCTGAGGACGGATCAGTCGTCGCAGCAACAGGTCGAAAAATCTCAGGGTCAGGTCGTATCGCAAGAAGACACCGCTGCGAAAAGCCATGCGATCACTCGTTTGATGTCAGGCTTCACCATCGATCAGGTGGTCTCGGAGTTTCGAGCGTTACGCGCGAGCGTGATAAAACAGTGGATGATGCGCCCGACCTCGGACACCCAGCAGCAGATGGATGACATGATCCGCTTCAACGAAGCAATAGATCAGGCTCTCGCGGAATCCATCTCCAGCTATACCGGTGCGGTTCAAGCCTCGCGCAATATCTTTCTGGGCATCCTCGGGCACGACTTGCGCACACCGTTAAGTGCCATATTGCTGGGTGCAGACGTGCTGTTGCGTACCAATGACCTGGGCGCGCGGCCAACCAAGGTGGCATCAAGGATCTACTCAAGCGTGAAACGAGCCAATCAGATCGTTGGCGATCTGCTCGACTTCACACGGTCACAGATCGGTCCCGGCATTCCGTTGAAAAAGACCCATACAGACATTCAGCCCATCTGTGCTCGCATCGTTGACGAATCGCGTACGGTCAATCCAGAGGCGGATATTCACCTGACTTCCAACGATCCGGTCATTGGCAATTTTGATGGTGATCGCCTGGAACAGGTCTTCTCGAACCTCATTGGCAATGCGATACAGCACGGCAACAGCCGCGATCCTGTCGAGGTAACGCTGGCAGCTTCTGACGGCACGCTTCAGTTCACCGTGCATAACACAGGCAGTCCGATTCCCGAAGACGTGCTTCCTTTCATCTTCAACCCGATGGATCGCTACTCGCCCGAGAAAATGACTGACAACGGTCCCTACTCAAGCCTTGGTCTTGGCTTGTTCATCGTCGCCAAGATCGTCGATGCCCACGGCGGGCGTATTGAAGTGACGTCAAAAGCGGACCTTGGGACTACGTTTGCGGTGTTTATTCCGTTGCATGCGGAGTGAGCCCCCGACAGATGGAGTGCGTTTACCGTGTTAGTTACCAACTGTGCAGTTTTGCCAATCCAAGTGTTCTCCAAGCCAAATAAGTGTAACAACCTCACTCAACGAATACTCATGCGCTTCAAGCAGATAGTCTGTCCTGGCTGTGACGATAAAATAGGCATTAGGCGCATGGACTGCCTAACTGGCAGCACGCTTCCCTCACACCACGCATTGGGCATGACGAATAACTCATCGCGTTCATGTGGTTTTCTGAATGCTTGAGTAGTGTTCATGGCGACTCCCTGAGAGCGCAATGTGAGTACCTTTCACAATGAGCAGGATTAAAAAGTTGAAGGGAATTACAAAGGTTGAGCAGGCAAAAGGCAGCGCATATGAAATGCTTTTATTCACTTTGCCGTACGTGCGTCGGCTGATGAGAAGAATGGTTTCTGCCGACTTGTTTTTTGCTTCCTGTGCCACTGTCTTAATGGTAGCTGCCTTCCAAGTGCTTACTACTCCAGCGGCGCGTCTGTGCGTGAAGGCCATTGTATGGACCCACGCTACGGCGATGCAAATGCGCCATTTTTTATTCGTCGTCTTTCAATGAGCGTCTTTCAGATGCCTATTCGTCGCGCCACTGAAGCTTTCGTGGCAAGCATGACTCAGTATTTCAAACGACTGCCCAATGTGATCGGGTTTTTATTGTCGATATTTTTTCCCGCAGCTGCCAAAAAATCATGAACTATGGAAAGCGCACCGCTAAACATTAACGTCATGATGATATAACCAATAACCTCGACGTGCTGGTTAGGCAAAAGTTGAACGGTGTTTTTAAACAAAACGACTGCGTAAAAGCCCATGAGTGCGCCCAGTCCTGTCCTTAGCATTGTCAAAAAGCTTGCGCCAACCTCTGCAAAAACCTTGTAGATGAATCGGAATCTTTCCACCGCGGCGTCTGACCTAAAACGCAGCACGAATTTTAAAGCGCACACCAAAAAGTAGGGGATTAAAAGTATGAAATAATGCTTTATCAATACTTCGGGCGCCAAGAGCATAGAGAAGGCATCTTCAATTTCTTTTTCCGTGCTTGAATACTCCAGAAAGGGAATGGTTCCAAGCAGAAAACCCACGATGAGCTCTGTTGGGAGCTTTTTTGCGTAGGCAATACTTTCGGTTTTTAAATTGTTGGTTTTTTTTCTCATGACTCTCCTGAATGGGCTTGTCAGCCTCAAATGTTTGTACTGGCTGAAGAGGTGACTGAGACGATTGCCGCAGCGTTCGACCAATCCACTGTCCTCTCAGCTTACTCTTGCAAGTCCAACCATCGCCTCTGCTCTATGCTTTAAGTGGAGCTCAGCGCCTCGTTCGTACCCTGTGAGGGCTTGCTTTGGCCCTTTGGCTAAAAATACGTAACACCGCTCATACGCCTCCGGCGTCAGATCCAATCAGGTCAATACGTTGGTTTCGTGCATTTCCTGCCACTGCTCTGACGCGGCACCATTTGAACTACCGATAGGCTTACAGCTGTCATAGGCTACACCTGTAGCGCGTGTCGGCCTGTCAAAATGTAGCCCGCTCGCCGATCTGCATCAGCACGAAGGCCAGCGTTTACCATTTGAGATATCGAGCAGAATTTGACTTCTATCCCCACTGGCCCTTGACCTGAGCCACCTACTGCACTCCACAGCCTGCCTTCCTGTTAAACTGCCGCGCATTCCTGACAATCCGTATCTGCGCCGTGAGACCAGTGGTTTTACCTTCGCGTTTACGTGCTGTGATCGTACCCATCTCAAATTGCAACATTTCCAGCGTCGATTGCTACATTGTGACGACCGCTTGCTGAAAATGAATCAACCCGGGTAGAAGCGGCTGCATAAAAGATCAATTCACATGACAACTGAAAACCACGAAACCCCTACAACCATTAGCCAATCAGCCACCACACTGTCCCGCCGCTTCTCCGTTGCGCCGATGATGGATTGGACCGATCACCATTGCCGATACTTCATGCGCAAGCTCTCAAAGCATGCCTTGCTGTACACCGAAATGGTCACCACCGGTGCCTTGCTGCACGGCGACCGTGAGCGGTTCTTGCGTCATGACGAGACCGAGCACCCGTTGGCGTTGCAGCTGGGCGGCAGCACGGCGGCGGACTTGGCTGCCTGTTCCCGGTTGGCTGAGGAGGCGGGCTACGACGAGGTTAATCTGAACGTCGGTTGCCCGAGCGATCGGGTGCAGAACAACATGATCGGCGCGTGCCTGATGGCGCATCCTGAGTTGGTGGCGGATTGCGTGAAGGCGATGCGCGATGCGGTTGGTATTCCAGTTACGGTCAAGCACCGGATCGGTATCAATGGCCGCGACAGCTACGCCGAGCTGTGTGATTTCGTTGGCAAGGTTCAGGAGGCGGGTTGCGGGAGTTTTACGGTTCACGCGCGTATCGCGATTCTCGAAGGACTGTCTCCCAAGGAAAATCGCGATATTCCGCCGCTGCGTTATGACGTGGTCGCGCAGTTGAAGTCTGATTTCCCCGATCTGGAAATTGTACTCAACGGCGGCATCAAGACGCTGGAGCAGTGCAGCGAACATTTGCAGACCTTCGACGGCGTCATGCTGGGCCGTGAGGCTTATCACAACCCGTATCTGTTGGCGCATGTTGATCAGCAGTTGTTCGACAGCTCTGCGCCGGTTATCAGTCGTTACGATGCGTTGGAGTCGATGCGGCCGTACATTGCGGCGCATATTGCCAGCGGTGGCAACATGCACCATGTCACTCGGCACATGCTCGGGCTTGGTTTGGGTTTCCCCGGCGCACGGCGTTTCCGTCAGTTGCTGTCGGTTGATATACACAAGGCCGAAAATCCCATGCTGTTGCTGGATCAGGCAGCGGCGTTCCTTGAGGGGCATTGAGTTAATCGGACGAGCTGAACGGGTGGATTTGGCGGGCTGATCTATGCTCAGGTCTACCGCCCACCAGATCTACCCCCACCAGGTCACTTCCCACCATGTTGAATCGACGAAACTTTCTCGAGTTTTCTTCGATATCTGCTCTGTTGTTCGTATCAGGTATCCCTTCTTCCTCACAGGCTGACGAGCCGCTGAAAATGGGCGATAGCGAGCCCTTTTCGTTTGATCTTTTAGTGCAGCGCGCAAAAGAGGCCGCCTCACAGCCGTACATTGTGCCGTCAACTCTTTCGGCGGAGGTACTGGCGAAACTGGACTATGACGCTCACGGCAAGATTCGCTTCAAGCCGGAGTACGCATTGTTCGCGGAGGGACCGGGCCAGTTTCCGATCACTTTTTTCCACCCGGGGAAGTTTTTCCCCAAGCCGGTGCGGCTCTATGTCGTCGATAAGGGTGCTGCCAGGGAAATTCTCTACGATCAGGCGTATTTCGACATGCCCGAAGACAGCCCTGCGCGTCAGTTGACTCAGGGTGTTGGCTTTGCCGGGTTTCGCTTTCAGGAAAGTCGAACAGGCGATCAGAAAAAACTGGATTGGCGTAATAACGATTGGACGGCTTTTCTCGGCGCTGCCTACTTTCGTGCCATTGGCGAGCTGTATCAATATGGACTTTCCGCACGGGGTATTGCGCTGGATGTCGCCCAGCCCGAGCGTGCGGAAGAATTTCCCGACTTCACTCACTTCTGGTTTGAATCGCCGGACAGCAATACATCCGACTCGGTCGTTGTCTATGCACTGCTTTACGGGCCGAGTATCTGTGGGGCGTATCGCTTTGCCATACAGCGGGGCAAAGGGGTGGTGATGGAGGTCGAGGCCGCACTGTTCATGCGCGGCGAAGTGCAAAGGTTCGGCATCGCGCCGATCAGTTCGATGTACTGGTTCAGCGAACAGGCCAAGAAAACAGCTGCTGACTGGCGGCCCGAGGTGCATGACTCCGACGGACTGGCGATCTGGACCGGTGCAGGCGAGCGAATATGGCGACCGTTGAACAACCCGCCGAGAACCATGGCATCTGCGTTCAGTGACAATAACCCGCGAGGTTTCGGTCTGCTGCAGCGGGATCGCGAATTCAGCCATTACCTGGATGGCGTGCATTATGAACGGCGGCCGAGCCTGTGGGTCGAGCCCTTGGGCGATTGGGGGAAAGGCGCCGTACAGTTGGTTGAAATTCCCACTGACGATGAGATCCACGACAATATCGTCGCCATGTGGGTGCCTGAAAAACCGGCAGGCCCCGGAACAGATTACCGGCTGCGTTATCGTCTGCACTGGCTGGCGGATGAGCCGTACCCCGGTGAATTGGCACATTGCGTGGCGACGCGCTTCGGTAATGGTGGCCGGCCCGGACAGACGCGGCCGCAAGGCGTGCGAAAATTTGTCGTCGAATTTCAGGGCCGCACTCTGGAAAAAGTGCCGTTCAATACGTTTCCGGAAGCGGTATTGTCCAGCTCAAGAGGGACTTTCTCCAATATTTTCACTGAGGCGGTGCCTGACGGTATGGCGGGGCATTGGCGGGCGCAATTCGACCTGACGGTAGAAGGTGCAGAACCGGTAGACATGCGTCTGTATCTGCGGCTGGGTGAGCAGACGTTAACCGAGAGCTGGCTGTACCAATACCATCCATTCTGACGGATGAGGCCCGATGCGGTCAGTGCTCTGGATGATAGTCCTGCGGCTCGGTGATTTTTTTGAGTACCAGATAACCCGTATTTTCAGACAGGTGAACGCGATAAAGCGGCCTGATCAGCACCGGGGGCTGAAGATGTTCACCGACTGGCGGCTCGGTATATTTATGGACATTGATGATGCCGGTTCTCGGCAGTGCTTCCGGCAGCGTCAGGTAATGAGTATTCAGTAGGTAACCCAGTACCGGTAAGACGTTTGAGGCCGACTGCGCCGCGGGCAACCAGTTTTGCAAATAGAACCCTCGCAAATGTATACGCTCCAGCGTTCTCGACTGTGATAGCGCGTCGATGTCGTAGGCAATGCTTCGTGCAACATGCTGGCCCAGCTCTTTTTGCGCGCTCAGAACATTCCCGTAGACAAACGAAAGCGAGAGCATGCCCGCCAGTGGCAGGACGATAAACAGTCTGGGTAACAGCGTTTCCGGCGGGCAGGAACGTTCGTAAAGATAGAGCGCTGCGACAATCAGTATCGAAAAACCGGTCAGGGTTCGGGCCTCCGGGATGAAGTCTTTGAGCATCAGGGTTGTACCCGATACAAGAAATATCAGCAGTGGGGCGGTGACCAGAAATATGAAAAACACGCCCACTCTGCGCCAGAGGGGCTCGGCATATTGCAGCAGGGCTGTCGCGATGGAAATGAGTTTCACAGTGGCAACAAGGGTGATAATCGTGGCGGTCATTTCAAGTAACTCACCGTGCACGAGCAGTGCTATTTGCTGAGCCAGAAACTGTATACGGTCATCTAGCTCCTGTAACGCGCCCTGATTTATATTCAGCAGATGCGTGCGGCTGCCTTTGATGAACGGTATCGCCAGGCACGCATAAATCAGAAGCCCCATTGCCAGGATGATCAGTTGGCTCAGTAGTGAAGAGAACAAGGCGTTGAACGTCTTTCTCGCCTCGACGCTGCGAATAAACTCAATACAGTACAGGCCCACTAAAATATTGAGTGCCGGCTGATAGAGTGCAAGCGCTGCAGCCATCCATAAGGCCGCTTTCCAGCTGCTTTTCAACGGCTTGTAGGTCGAATGCAGCAGTGCCTCCACCGCCAGGCACAGGCTCAGTACCATCCCTGGACCGTCGTATTGGTAAGACAGGTTCTGCAGGAAGAAGGGGTTGTACAGAACAGGCAACACAATCAGGCAGTTCAGCGCGGTAGGGCGGCTAAAGTAATGATGCGCCAAGCGGGTCAGGGATACCGCCAGCAGGCCAGTGGTCAGCAATAACGGCAGCGGGAACAGATTGATCGCGCCTGACGAAAAACCGAGCACCATATAAAGCAGGTCTACGCCGGGGCGGCCTTGTTCTGTCCAGCGACCCTGTGCAAGTTGCGACCTCCAGTAGTCATCGGCGTAAGTCTGGTCGGCCATGAGAAACGGAACTATGTACAGCAGGCTTGCCCCGAGCAGTAGCCAATATGAGTGTTGCCAGGAAAGTGCTTGACTCAGCCATCTGATAGGGGGCATGGGAAGTGTCGCTGCGGAAAGTGGGTTACGGTTCCCAGATATAAGTATCGGGGGTTGTAATTTTTTTCATGACGATGCAGCCGGTCTGCTGATGAACCTTAATGCTGTAGAACGTGCGATCAACTATCGGTGCACTGGACGTCAGGTCCTGCGCGGTGCATGGCGATGTCAGCCATTCACCGCGAGTGATACCAACGCGTTGCAGTCTTGCAGGTGTCGCGCGCTCGTCGACATTCATGATGTACTTGATCGCAGGAAGTTTTTCGAAGGTTCCGCTGGCCGCTGGCAGCCAGTTTTGAAGTGGCTGACTGTCGAAGTGAAAAGTGTCTATATTTTGCAGATCAGGCAGGGTGTCGATGTCGTAGGCAAGGCTGAAAAGTACATAAGTGCCGAGCTCTTTCTGCAGGATCAGCACTCTGGCGTAGGCATAGGAAAAGGACAGCATGCAAACGACCGGCAGGATCAGCACCAGACGCACTGCATCATGCTGTTTCCAGGCATGCGTGTTGATCAGGAAAAAAAGCGCGATCAGCAGTGTAGAGAATCCCGTCAATGTTCCGGCCCGGCCGGCGAAATCATTCGCTAACAAGGCTGTTCCGGGAATCAGCAGCAAGAGTGCAACAGGCAGGCTCAGGTAAAAGAGGACAGCGACTGCCTTGCGGGCAACGCCGTTCGGTCGCCTGAATGCGCTGAGTACTTGGCTGACGTAACCAGGTAGCGCAACCAGTAAAAGCGCGATAGCCAGCCAGGTGGTGCCTGTGTTGAACAAAAATCCCACGTTCTGGTGGAGCAGGGCCAGCCGCCTGATTATTTCCGCAAGCCAGTGACTGTCCATTGTCAGCAAGTCGTATGCGCCGACCGTCACGTAAAGGCACAATCCGCACAACAACTGCGTCAGCCTGATCATCAGCAGCCTGCCAATGAAACCCGGAATGCGCTGCTGTATCAGCGCTCTCATGCATTCAACGCAACAGAGGCCGAGGAAAACATTGAGGCTTGTTGTACTGGACGCCAGTGCGCAGGCGATCATCAGGCCTGGAATGGCCAGTTTTCTGATCATTGCGGGGGAGTCATAAACAATTGCGAAAACGATCAAAGCGATGCCCAGCGCAATGATCGGGCCATCGTAGTGGCTAGAAAGGCTCTGCAGGAGGAACGGGTTGTACCAAAGCGGCAGTACCACCAGACAGTCAATCACTGTGGGCGTCGCAAAGCAGTCACGCACCCACTTGAACATGGCCCACGAAATCAGCGCTGTAGCGATTAACAGTGGCAGTGGGAAGAGTTCGGGTGCGCCGGTTGTAAAGGTCAGCGCGCGATAGGCGAGGGTGGCAAGTGGATATCCTTGCTCTGCCCATTGCCCCTGAGCATTGCTTGAGATCCGGTCATCTTCGGCAGAGGGCGCATTGGCGAGCAGTAACGGCAGAATATAGAAAACGTTGGCAGCCAGGATGAATAGCAGCGTGGCCTGTTTCGAGAGGCGTTTGTTCCAATGGGCAGTCATTGACTGATCGTTCCATGAGACCGATACCGCCACTGCCGGTCGTTGCTGGCACTACTGCACTCACTCTAGAAGAATAAATGCCTTCGTCAAATCAAATCATCTTCCAGCCCATCGTGTGTTGCGGTCGCAGAGGTGTAGGCCAGCACACATTGCCCTGAATCAACAAGCTGCCGTTCAGCAGTGGTTGCCCACCAGCCAACGGATTATATTGATCGCATACCCCCTCAAGGAAAGCGCACATGCACAAAGTTTTGGTTCCCTTCGACGGCTCCGAGCACGCCATGCGTGCCTTGGGCTATGTCATCGAATTGTCTGGCGACCTCACCAAATCGCTTGAGGTGCATATCCTCAATGTGCAGGCCAGCCCCATTGATTACAGCCTTTATCTGGCCCCCGACATGATTGAGGGCGTAAAGGCCGGGCTGACCAATGAAGGCAAGCGCGTGCTTGATGACGCGATTGCACTGCTGACCGCCGCGGGCGTGCCGTTCCAGGCCCATGTCGAGCTGGGCAACGTCGCCGAACAGGTAGAAGCCGAGGTTCAGCGATTGGGTTGTGATGCTGTGGTCATGGGCACCCGCGGGCTTGGCAACTTTGGCGGCCTGCTGCTGGGCTCGGTAGCCACGCGGGTGATCCATGAAGTGTCGGTGCCGGTGACGCTCATCAAATAAAGACGCCTCACTGCTGCGCCAGTGTCCGTGGCTGGCGCAACAGCTCGATGTTTTCCGGCGGCACCAGCTTGCGCAGCGATTTATACAGGGCGCGAGTTTCCAGCAGGTTCCAGATACGCAGCATGGTCTCCAGCGCATCCAGCGGTTTGCTGATGAAATCCCGTGCGCCCAGCGCCAGGGCGCGTAGGCGGGTATCGCGTGTCGCGTCGGCGGTCAGGACCATGATTGGTAGATAGTCATTGGCCGGGATGCGCCGGTTGAGCTGTTCCAGAACCGCAAAACCATCGAATTCGGGCATGTGCAGATCAAGCACCACCAGGTCCGGCTCAAAGCTGTTGAACAGGTCCAGCGTGCGCAGCGGCTCAGTGCTGCTCAGCACATTGGTCAGGCCCTCGCGGGCAAGCAGTTGCTCCATCAGATCAAGGTTGGGCCGCTGGTCGTCAATGATCAGAATGCGGAAATCTCCGGTCATGTTGGCTCCGGTAAATACTGGTCCAGGAGGGCGAGAAACACCGGCACCTGAATAGGTTTGGTCAGAATGGCCGTTGCACCGGCCTGTTTCAGTTCGCAACTGGCTTTATCACTGGTGTCGGCTGTAATCATCAGGACGGGGGTATTGGCCGTAGCCGGCATGCGCCGCAGGCGTTGCAGCACCTCAAGGCCTTTGATGTCCGGCAGGTTCAGGTCCAGCAGAATCAGTTGCGGCGCATGCTGGCGGGCCAGATCCAGCCCCAGCTGACCCTGCATGCTCGACAGCAACTGGATACCGGGCCTGCGCTGCATCAGTGTCTCGATCAAGGCCATGCTCGACAGGTTGTCTTCGATGCACAGCAGCTTGCCATGATAAGCCGGGCGAGCAGGCAGGCGGGCAGCAAGGGCGGCGTCAGCGGGCATGCCAGTCTGTGGCTGCGGAGCCGTGGGGGCGTGCACCAGAACAAGCGGCAGCTCCAGTATGAAGCGGCAGCCTTCAGCCGGTGTGTTCTGCACTGACAGGGTGCCGTGCATCATTTCCAGCATGCTTTTGCTCAGCGCCAGCCCCAGCCCGGTGCCCTCGACGCTCGGGTTGGCATCCAGTCGTTCGAACGGTTTGAACAACTGCCCGATACGCTCTGGCGCAATTCCGTAGCCGGTATCGATTACGCTCACGGTAACTCGCTCGTCTGACTGCTCGACTTCAATCCGCACCTGACCCTCGGGACGGTTGTATTTGATGGCGTTGGACAGCAGGTTGAGCAACACCTGAATCAAGCGCTGGCGATCCGCGACCACGCCAAGCTTGTCAGACAATTGCGGCAACGCCTTCAATTCGATGTTGGCGTCAGCCGCCATCGGCGAGACCAGCACCAGCGCTTCTTCAAGCACGCTCGACAGTGATACCGGTTCCAGGCTCAGGGACACATGCCCGGCTTCGATTCTGGCGATGTCGAGCACTTCATTGATCAGTTTCAGCAGGTGCTGACCGGCTCGCAGAATATGGCCGATTTGCGGTCGCTGGCTTGCAGGCGAGTCCATGTCCAGCAACTGGGCAAAGCCCAGAATCGAGTTCAGGGGCGTGCGCAACTCGTGGCTCATGCGTGAGAGAAACTCACTTTTCGCCCGGCTGGCCCGCTCGGCTTCCTCGCGGGCAGTGCCCAAGGCAATTTCGGCGACACGACGATCACTGATGTCACGGGTGATCTTGGAAAAGCCACGCAGTTCGTCATTGCCATCGTATTGGGCGGTAATCACCACGCTGGCCCAGAAACGGCTGCCGTCCTTGCGTCTGCGCCAGCTTTCTTCGGTATAGCGGCCGTTGACCGTGGCTTCACGCAGGGCCATATCAGGGTGTTGCGGACACTCCTCCGGCAGGTAAAAAACAGAGAAGTGCTTACCGATGATCTCTTGTTCTGTGTAGCCCTTGATGCGCTCGGCACCTGCGTTCCAGGTGGTGACATAGCCGTTGCGGTCCAGCGCAAAGATGCCGTAGTCCTTCACGCCTTCGATGATCAGCCGCAAACGTTCTTCATTGTCGCGCAGCGCGCGTTCGCGTTCAGCCAGCAATTGACCGGCTTCGACCAGTCGGGTGCCGAGCTGGCCGATTTCGTCCTTTTCCGGGGGTTGGGGCAGCAACGGGTGCCCGAGCGCCAGCCGCTGAGCATTGCGTTGCACCTGATGCACCCTGGCCACGATGCCTTTGGACAGCATCAGCACGGCAAGAATGGCTCCGAATATTCCGCAGGCGGCTGCCAGCAGGGTCGAGAGCAGCAGGCGTTCGCGGGTAGCGGCCGCCGCTTCGGTCCGTTCGGCGAGCAAGGCGTCTTCGCGCTCGCGCATGATGCCGATCCGTTCGCGCAACTGGTCGAGCACGTATTTGTTTTCGACCAGAATGCGGGCAACGGTTTGTTGATCTTCCATGCTCATCGAGCGCAGCTTTTCCAGGCCGTCGACCTTGGTGTTGATCAGCGGCTCAATGGCTTTGAGGTGTTCGCGCATCTGCCCATCGCGCACATTGTCGTTGAGTCGCGCCAATGCCGCCCCGATCAGCGGCTGTGCACTGATGTAGCCGGGCAGGAAGTCTTCCTGATGAGTCAGCAGGTAGCCACGCACACTGGCCGCACCTTCTGCGATCTGGGTATGCAGTGTCTGGATGTCGCCTTGCACCAGCAGCACCCGACGTACATCTTCCTCTGCCTGTGCGGTCTGGCGTTCAGCGATATAGATGAGCACCAGCGAGAACATGAGAATCGCCAGCGGCAAAGAAATGGCCACCAGCGCCTTGCCGCGTAACGGAAGGTCTTCCCAGCGACTGCTTCCGGGTGTCGTCATCGCCACTCGCTCGTCGACTGGCTCACCAGGCCCAGCGCCACGCCACGCACGGCGGCCTGAGTACGGTCCGAGGCACCCAGTTTGCCGATGACCTTTTCCACGTGTGCCTTGGCGGTGCCGGTAGTAATGCCGAGTTTTTCGCCGATTTCACGATTGCTGAAGCCGCCCGCCACCAGTCCCAGTACCTGACGTTCGCGAGGTGTGAGGGATTCCGGCAGGGCTGCGCCACTGGTGTTGCGCTCGGTCATGCGCCGTAGCAGGCGCGCACTGACGGTGCTGTTCAAGGCTTCTTCGCCACGCGCCACACGTTGCAAGCCGGCTATTACTTCGTCGCGGCTGGCGTCCTTGAGCAGATAGCCCACCGCCCCCGCGCTGATCGCGGCTTCCAGATGATCAGTGCTGTCGTCCATGGTGAAAATCACCACTTTAAGGTCCGGCATGCGCTGCTGGAGAATTCGCGCAGCGCCCAGCCCATTGAGCACTGGCATGCGAATGTCGAGAATCGCGATGTCTGGCTGCAGTTCCTGGCACAGGTCGATGGCTTGCTGGCCGTCTGCGGCCTGGCCTACCACTTCGAATTCCGGATGTCCCGCCAGCAGCGAGACGAACCCGGTGCGGGTCACTTCATGATCGTCCGCCAAAACCAGTCGCACAGTGTCAGTCATGTTATTGCCTTGTCTGCGGTAAAAGGGACGATGGCGCGCAGCCGGGTGCCGCGCTCAAGGCGGCTGACGCAGGTCAGGCGGCCGCCCAGAAGGCTGGCGCGTTCCTGCATGGCCACCAGGCCCAGCTTCTGAACGCTACTGCCGTTACGCGGCCTTTCGGTGATGAAACCGCGGCCGTTGTCTTCCAGGCTTAGTGAAACATTGTCGTTACTCAGTTCCAGCGCCAATTCTACGCGGCTGGCACCGGCGTGTTTGAAGACATTGTTGATGCCTTCCTGAGCGATGCGGAATAACGCAATTTCCAGGTGGCTGGGCAAGCGTGCCTGGGAACGCGACGTCCACTGCACGGCGATGCCCGCTTCACGCAGGCGGTCGGCTTCCTTGTCGACTGCCTGCAACAGCCCGAAATCATCCAGCACGCTGGGTCGCAGACCGCTGATCAACTGTCGTCCTTCACCGACGCAGTGCTGCGCCAGCTTGAGAATGGCTTGCAGGTCGGCGTCCAGCGGTTCAGGCAGTTGCGGACAGCGACCGGCAAAACCCTGCAGCCGCTGGTGCAGACCGGCGAGTGTCTGGGCCAGCCCGTCGTGCAGGTCGTAGGCCATGCGTTTGCGTTCGTCTTCCTGAGCGGTGAACAGCTGGCGGACCAGTTCGGACATGGTGCGTTCTCTGACGACCAGTGCTTCAAGCAGCCGATTGTTTTCCAGATGTGCGGCCAGCAACGTTGCCAGCAGTTGCAGGGACTCGATGTCCTCATTGTCCGGTGCATTGATGCCCACGCTGTTGGCCAGCAGCAAGGTACCGAAACAGCCTTCGTCGGCACCACGCAACGGCAATAACAGCACACAAGGCAAGTCGGGACCGCTGCGCTCCAGCCATTGCGGGCCGATGGCCAGCGGGTCGGCGACTGTTTCAAGGGTACTCAGGCGGTCCGCATTGCCATGACTGGCGGTGGTGTGCACGTTGTTGTCGGTGCCCCATTCCAGCAGCAGGCCATGGTCCATGGCGACGAATGCGCAGGCGCGCTGCAGCACTCGCTGGCGCATGGCCTCGGGAGGTAATTGGGTCAGCTCCTGACCGGTATCCACTAACAGGCGCAGGCGAGCTGCGCGGCTTTGCGACTGGCGATACTGGTTGCGGATGGCCAGCGCGCTTGCCGGGTCATGGGGGGGGCTTTGCATGGGGAGCTCCAGCGAGGGTGGATGCCCGCGCGGGCATAACGAAAGTGACGCTATTAGAACTTTATCAGGAGGTAAAGCCTATCTGCCGATTGGCATACACAGTTAACCCCGGTTGGCCGATGGCGCGCGGTGGCGGGGAGGGCAAAGTGGCACTCACTGAATCCCTGAACAGATCCCCCGTAGGAGAGTAGCGATGAAAACTAAATTGACCGCCCTGGCCCTGTTGCTGGCTGTGAGTGCACCGATGGTTCAGGCTGCTGCCGAGCCGTCCGGCTACACTTACCGCATGGTGGCCGAGACGCCAAGCAATGTGAATGACAAGGAAATCGCCGGTCTGTTTGACCGCTGGAACAAGGCCCTGCAGACCGGTAATTCGAAGACAGTCGCCTCGTTGTATGCGCCGGACGCAGTCTTGCAGCCTACGGTCTCCAACAAGGTACGTGCTACTCCGGCAGAGATCACAGACTACTTCGATCACTTCCTGGCGCTTAAGCCGGTTGGCGAGATCAACTACCGTGAGATTCGTCGTCTGGGGCCTGATGCCGCCGCGGACAACGGTGTCTACACTTTCACTCTGACGGCTGCAGACGGCAAGAAAACCAAGGTACAGGCGCGTTATTCGTTCCTTTACCACCGCATCGGCAACGAGTGGAAGATTCTCAACCACCACTCTTCGGCCATGCCGGAAGTACAGCCTGAGTACCAGGTCAGCCGCTGATCGACCGTCTACTCAAGGCTGAAACAAAAAATCCGGAGCCAGTGCTCCGGATTTTTTTGTCTTTCTGAATTGTCACGCTTCAGCGTTGGCACCGTTGACCTTGCGGCAATGAACAAGCGCATCGCGGATCATGAAGTTGACCAGCGTCGGCGACACGCCCAGTTCTTTGGCGATGTCCTTTTGTGGCACGCCGTGCAGACGGTACATCTCGAACGCGTAGCGGGTGCGGGGTGGCAGCTCGGTCAGGGCGTCGGCAATTTTCTCCAGGCTGGAGAAGTTGATGTGCGAGGTTTCCGGCGATGCCCCCTGAATGACCACATTCAGACCCTCGGCCTCGGGGCCGGTGTATTTCTGTTCCAGCGCCTGTTTGCGGTAATGATCGATGGCCAGATTGCGCACGATCTGAAACAGGTAACTGAGCTGGGCCTTGAAAGTCAGCGTGGCTTGAGGTGCCGAGCGCAGTCTGAAGAAGGCGTCCTGCACTACGTCCTCGGCCCGGGACCGGCAACCCACGATGCGCGCCGCGATTTTGACCAGCAGCAAGTAGTTGTCGACGAATGCCTGGAGTAATGGTGAGTCGCACTTACTTGTGATTACGTGTTCCGTCATGGAATTCACCTTGCTGCCTGAACAATGGAGGGGGAGGGCCACAGGAGGAGCGGCGCCGTCACATGGGGCGATAAATTAGCCTTAATGATAATTATTGTCAAATGCGAAAGCCAATCAGCGCACTTTAAAAGTGCGGCCTTGTGAGGCGCGCTCTCGCGACGCGCATCTCCACTAATTATTTGCAGACGCCATCCGTTCTCATTGGTGACAGGCCCGACCACGGTTGCGGCCAGGGAATACCTCAGGAGAACCCCATGCGCTTCGATCACGCGCAACGCCGCTTTTACATCCGCGCCAACAGACGGACGGTTCAGATATGAGCACGCCCGTGAGCCTGACGCTGTTCTGCCTGCCTTTTTCCGGTGCCAGCGCGATGTTCTACAGCCCCTGGCGGCGCAAATTGCCGGAGTGGCTGAACGTACGGCCTTTGGAGCTTCCCGGTCGCGGCATGCGCATGGATGAGGCGTTGCAGACCGATATCGTGCAGTTGGCCAACCGTCTGGCCGACGAAATCAGTGCTGACCTGAATACGCCCTATGCGCTGTTCGGCCACAGCCTTGGTGGTCTGCTGGCCTTCGAACTGGCGCATGCGTTGCGTGAACGGGGTCTGCCTGAGCCGCTGGCGCTTTTTGCATCGGCTACCGCCGGTCCGGTGCGTCGCGATGTCAGCGAATACGCTCTGGCCAAGACCGATGAGCAACTGATCGACCGACTGCGCACGCTCAAGGGCACCAGCGAAAACGTCATCGCCAATGACGAGCTGATGCAATTGATGCTGCCGATCCTGCGCGCCGATTTCCTGCTCTGCGGCAGTTTCGTGTATGGCAAGCGCGAGCCGCTGAACCTGCCGATCCATGTTTTTGGCGGCAAGCAGGACAGTGTCAGCGTCGAGCAGCTGCTCGACTGGCAGGAGGAGACCTGTACCGGTTTCTCGCTGGACATGTTCGAGGGGCATCACTTCTATCTGGTCGATGAGCAAGTGCAACTGCTCCGGCACCTGCGGCGCTATTGCGAACTGCATCTGGCGCGTTGGCGCAACAGTGCGTCACGGCAATTGAACCGGGCAGCCGGCTGACCGCTTTTGCCTCTTTTGGCTTTTTTGTCTCACGCGCGGCCCACCTCAGGGCGCGCGCCTTTTTGAAATTCAGATCTTATCTGGCACGCCGAATCTAGCAGGAACTCCATCATGGATGCGTTTGAACTCCCCGACACTCTGGCCCAGGCTCTTCAGCGTCGCGCCTTGCACACGCCGGATCGGCTGGCGCTGCGGTTCCTCACCGACGAGAAAGACCAGGGACTGGTGTTGACCTACCGTGACCTGGACCTGCGCGCGCGGACCATCGCCGCTGCGCTGCAACGTCAGGCCGTGCCGGGGGATCGGGCGATTCTGCTGTTTCACAGTGGGCCAGACTATGTCGCTGCGTTTTTCGGCTGCCTGTACGCCGGGGTCATTGCGGTGCCGGCTTACCCGCCGGAATCCAACCGTCGTCATCATCAGGAGCGGCTGCTGTCGATCATCGCCGATGCCGAGCCACGGCTGGTACTGACCGGTTCCGACCTGCAGCCCGCCTTGCTGCAGATGGATGAGCTGGCTGCTGCCGATGCCCCACAACTGCTCTGCGTCGATACGCTGGACAGTGCGTCTGCCGACAATTGGCAGGGGCCACAATTGCAGACCGACGACATCGCGTTCCTGCAATACACCTCGGGCTCGACCGCCTTGCCCAAGGGCGTGCAGGTCAGCCATGGCAACCTGGTTGCCAACGAACTGTTGATTCGTCATGGTTTTGGCATCGACGTCAATCCGGACGACGTGATCGTCAGCTGGCTGCCGCTGTATCACGACATGGGCCTGATCGGCGGCTTGTTGCAGCCGATTTTCAGTGGCGTTCCGTGCATCCTGATGGCCCCGGCCTACTTCCTCACGCGGCCATTGCGCTGGCTGGAAGCTATCAGCGAATACGGCGGCACCATCAGCGGCGGGCCCGACTTTGCCTACCAGCTGTGCAGCGCGCGGGTCAGTGATTCGGCGCTGGAGCGGCTCGACCTGAGTCGCTGGCGCGTGGCGTATTCCGGCTCCGAGCCTATCCGCGAAGACAGCCTGAATGCGTTTGCCGAGAAGTTCGCCAGTTGCGGCTTCACGCCGGACAGCTTCATGGCCTCCTACGGGCTGGCCGAAGCCACGCTTTACGTGGCAGGTGGCAAGCGCGGCAAAGGCATTCCTTCACTGCGTTTGAATACTCAGGCGCTGGCGCGCAATGTGGCAGAGTTGGGCGACGGTCAGCCAGTCATGAGCTGCGGCACCGGCCAGCCGGGGCATGGCGTATTGATCGCCGACCCCGCCACCCTGCAAGTGCTGGACGAAAACCGTATTGGCGAAGTGTGGGCCAGCGGGCCGAGCATCGCCCACGGTTACTGGCGCAACCCTGAAGCCACCGCCAAGGCGTTCGTCAAGCATGACGGCCAGACCTGGCTGCGCACCGGCGATCTGGGCTTTCAGCGGCATGGCGAGTTGTACATCACCGGTCGTTTGAAAGACATGCTGATCGTCCGTGGCCACAACCTGTACCCGCAGGACATCGAGAAAGTCGTCGAGCGCGAGGTCGATGTAGTACGCAAAGGCCGTATTGCGGCCTTCGCAGTCAATCAGGACGGTAGCGAAGGCATTGGGATCGCTGCCGAAGTGAGCCGCAGCGTGCAGAAAATGCTGTCCGCCGAGGCGCTGATAAAGATCATTCGCCAGGCCGTTGCCGAGGCGTTTCAAGAAGCGCCGAGCGTTGTGGTGTTGCTCAATCCGGGCGCTCTGCCCAAAACCTCCAGCGGCAAGTTGCAGCGCTCGGCCTGCCGCACGCGTCTGGCCGATGGCAGCCTGGACAGCTACGCGGTGTTTCCCGCGAACGATACGACGCTTCAAAACCGGACCCTGAGCACAGGATCGGACCTGCAAGCGCAGATCGCCAGCGTCTGGTGCGAGCATTTGCAGTGTGAGCAGGTCAGCGCCGACGATCATTTCTTTCTGCTGGGCGGCAACTCCATCGTCGCCACCCAAGTGGTGGCAAGGTTGCGTGAAACACTGGGCATCGACCTGAACCTGCGCCTGCTGTTCGAAGCGCCGACGCTGGCCGCCTTTGCGGCGCAGATCGAAGCGCTTCAAATCGCCGCATCGCAAGGCGACAGCCAGACGCAGAACGCTATCGTCCGCCTGCCGGGCAACGAGCATCTGCCACAATCGCTGGCACAGAACCGCCTGTGGTTCCTTTGGCAACTTGACCCGCAAAGCAGCGCCTACAACATTCCCGGTGGTCTGTACCTGCGTGGCGAACTGGACACCACGGCGTTGCGTACCAGCTTCCAGCGCCTGATCGAGCGCCATGAATCGCTGCGCACGCGCTTCTATGAGCATGACGGTGTCGCCCTGCAGCGCATCGACGCGCCCGGTGAGTTCCATTTCGATACCGTGGATATCAGCGATCTGCCGAGCGAAGAACGCCAGACCCGTGCGCTGGCGATCCGTGAAGAGCAGGCGCGTCTGCCGTTCGATCTGCAAAACGGTCCGCTGCTGCGCGTTACGCTGCTGCAACTGGACGAAGAAGAGCATCAGTTGCTGGTCACGCTGCACCACATCATTGCCGATGGCTGGTCGCTGAATGTGCTGATCGACGAATTCTCGCGCCTCTACGCGTCGGCAGTTCAGGGGCAGCCACTGGAACTGGCACCTCTGCCACTGCGTTACGCCGACTATGGCCAATGGCAGCGCGAATGGCTGGCAAACGGCGAGGCCGAGCGCCAGCTCGACTACTGGAAGCAGCAACTGGGCGATGAGCAGCCGACCCTGGAATTGAGCACTGATCGTCCGCGCTCGGCACGTCAGCAGCACAGCGCTTCGCGTTATAGCGTGCGCCTGAGTGCCGAGCTGAGCGCCGCCGTACGCAACACCGCGCAAGCCTGGCAATCAACGTCGTTCATGCTCTTGCTGGCGGGCTTCCAGGCCTTGTTGCATCGCTACAGCGGGCAGACCGACATTCGCATCGGCGTGCCCGGTGCCAACCGTCCGCGCCATGAAACCCAGGGCCTGATCGGCTTCTTCATCAACACCCTGGTGCTGCGTGCGCAACTTGACCCGCGCCTGCCGTTTTCCACACTGCTGGCCCAGACCCGCCAGGCCGCGCTGGAAGCTCAGGCGCATCAGGACGTGCCGTTCGAACAACTGGTCGAAGCGTTTCCGCAGGCCCGCGAACACGGGCTGTTTCAAGTCATGTTCAACCACCAGCAACGCGACCTCGGCGCACTGCGTCGCCTGCCGGGGTTGCTCGCCGAAGAACTGCCGTGGCACAGCCGCGAGGCCAAGTTCGACCTGCAATTGCACAGCGAGGAAGACCGTAACGGTCGTCTCAACCTGTCCTTCGATTACGCCGACGAGCTGTTCGAACGCGACACCATTGTGCGTCTGGCGCGGCACTACGTTCAGTTGCTGACCCAGGTCAGCCAGCAGGCGCAGGTTGCGTTGGGCGACGTGCAATTGCTCGGCGCTGACGAGCTGGCCGAGCAGACGCAGTGGAGCGCTGCCGCCTGCACGCCTGCACACGTCTGGCTGCCTGAAATGCTGGAGCGTCAGGCGCTGCAAACCCCGGAACGCATTGCGCTGGTCTGGGAGGGCGGCAGCCTCGATTTCGCCAGCCTGCATGCCCAGGCCAACCGTCTGGCGCATTACCTGCGCGACAAGGGCGTCGGCCCGGACATCAAAGTGGCAATTGCCGCCGAGCGTTCGCCGCAACTGTTGATCGGTCTGCTGGCAATCCTCAAGGCCGGGGGCGCCTATGTGCCGCTGGACCCGGATTACCCGACTGAACGACTGGCCTACATGCTGCAAGACAGCGGCGTCGAGCTGCTGTTGACCCAGAGCCATCTGCTCGGCGACCTGCCGAGCGCAGACGGGGTCTGCACGGTTGCGATGGACATGCTGCACCTGGACAGCTGGCCGGTCAGCGCGCCGGGCCTGCATTTGAGCGGCGACAATCTCGCGTACGTGATTTACACCTCCGGCTCCACCGGTCAGCCCAAAGGCGTCGGCAACACCCACGGTGCACTGGCCGAGCGCCTGCAATGGATGCAGGACACTTATGGGTTGAGTGAAAGCGACGTGCTGATGCAGAAGGCGCCGATCAGCTTTGACGTGTCGGTCTGGGAATGTTTCTGGCCGCTGATTACCGGTTGCCGCCTGCTGCTGGCAGGCCCCGGCGAACACCGCGACCCGCATCGCATTGCGCAACTGGTCAACGAGCACGGTGTGACCACGCTGCACTTTGTGCCGCCCCTGTTGCAGCTGTTTGTCGACGAGCCGCTGGCGCAGCAATGCACCAGCCTGCGTCGCCTGTTCTCTGGCGGCGAAGCGTTGCCGAGCGAACTGCGCAACCGGGTGCTGGAGCAACTGCCGGGCGTACAACTGCACAACCGTTATGGCCCGACCGAAACCGCGATCAACGTCACCCATTGGCAATGCCAGGTTAGCGACGGCTTGCGTTCGCCGATTGGCCGTCCGCTGGGTAACGTGCTGTGCCGGGTGCTGGACAGCGAGCTCAACCCGCTGCCGCGCGGGGTTGCCGGGGAACTGTGCATCGGTGGCATTGGCCTGGCACGCGGTTATCTGAACCGTCCAGGGCTCACCGCCGAACGCTTTATCGCCGATCCGCTGGGCCAGCCAGGTGAGCGCTTGTACCGCACCGGCGACCTGGTGCGCTGGGCCGCTGACGGTGCGCTGGAATACCTTGGGCGTCTGGATCAGCAGGTCAAACTGCGTGGCTTCCGCGTCGAACCGCAGGAAATCGAAGCCCGTCTGCTGGCCCAGCCGGGCGTCGGTCATGCTGCCGTGCTGGTGCGCGAAACCGCCGCGGGCCCGCAACTGATCGGTTATTACACTGCCGAAGCCGGACAGGATGTTCAGGCCGAGCGCATCAAATCGGCGCTGGCGCTGGAACTGCCGGATTACATGGTCCCGGCGCAACTGGTGCGCCTCGACAGCATGCCGCTGAGTCCGAGTGGCAAGCTGGACCGACGCGCCTTGCCCGAGCCGCAATGGCAGACTCGCGAGCACGTCGAGCCGCAAACCGACCTGCAAAAGCAGATCGCCGCCGTCTGGCG
The DNA here is from genome assembly GCF_001466905.1 of Pseudomonas sp. ICMP 3272. NCBI lineage: Bacteria > Pseudomonadati > Pseudomonadota > Gammaproteobacteria > Pseudomonadales > Pseudomonadaceae > Pseudomonas > Pseudomonas sp. ICMP 3272. The sequence goes on along the minus strand of NZ_LKEK01000108.1, from coordinate 42,265 downwards.
CCAGGTGCTGGGCGTGCCGCGCGTCGGCCTGCGCGACGACTTTTTCGAGCTGGGCGGGCACTCGTTGCTGGCCACGCAGATTATTTCCCGCGTGCGTCAGGCCTGCGATATCGATTTGCCGTTGCGTGCGCTGTTCGAAGCCAGCGAGCTGGGCGCGTTTGTCGAACAGGTTCAAACCATTCAGCTGTCCGGCGAACGCAGCAGCCTGCAACCGATTGCCCGCGTCGACCGCAGTCAGGCGGTGCCGCTGTCCTATTCGCAACAGCGCATGTGGTTCCTCTGGCAGATGGAACCGGACAGCCCGGCGTACAACGTCGGCGGCATGGCTCGACTGAACGGCGTGCTCGATATCGAACGTTTCGAAGCCGCGCTGCAAGCCTTGATCCTGCGCCACGAAACCCTGCGCACCACCTTTCCGAGCATCAACGGCGTAGCCTGCCAGAAGGTCAGCGAACAGACCGGCCTGCGCGTGCAATGGCAGGATTACTCGGCGCTGCCTGCCGAGCTTCGTCAGCAGCGCCTTCAGGCTTTGGCCGACAGCGAGGCGCATCAGCCTTTTGATCTGGAGACCGGTCCGCTGCTGCGTGCCTGTCTGGTCAAGGCGGCTGATCTTGAACATTACTTCGTTCTGACCCTGCACCACATCGTCACCGAAGGCTGGGCGATGGACATTTTCGCCCGCGAACTGGGCCTGCTCTACGAGGCGTTTCTTGACGGCAAGCCGTCGCCGCTGGAGCCGCTGGCGGTGCAATACCTTGATTACAGTGTCTGGCAGCGTCAGTGGATGGAAGCCGGTGAGCGCCAGCGCCAACTGGATTACTGGACCGCGCAACTGGGCAACGAACATCCGTTGCTGGAATTGCCCAGCGACCGGCCGCGCCCGCCGGTACAAAGTCACCAGGGCGAACTGTACCGTTTCGACCTGAATCCCGAACTGGCTGCTAAAGTCCGTGCGTTCAACGCGCGCAATGGCTTGACCCTGTTCATGACCATGACCGCCACACTGGCGGTGCTGCTCTACCGATACAGCGGCCAGAATGACCTGCGCATCGGTGCTCCGGTGGCCAACCGCATTCGTCCGGAAAGCGAAGGGCTGATCGGCGCGTTCCTCAACACCCAGGTGCTGCGCGTGCAGCTTGACGGGCAAATGAGCGTTGCGCAGTTGTTCGAACAGGTTCGCCACACCGTCATTGAAGGCCAGTCGCATCAGGACTTGCCGTTCGATCATCTGGTCGAAGCCCTGCAACCGCCACGCAGCGCGGCCTACAACCCGCTGTTCCAGGTGATGTGCAACGTGCAGCGCTGGGAATTCCAGCAAAGTCGCGAGCTGGCGGGCATGACCGTCGACTATCTGGTCAACGATGCGCGTGCCACCAAATTCGACCTCAACCTGGAGGTCACCGAGCTGGATCACCGCCTGGGTTGTTGCCTGACCTACAGCACCGATCTGTTCGACGAGCCGCGCATCGCGCAGATGGCCGAGCACTGGCTGAACCTGCTGCAAGCACTGCTCGCCGAGCCGCAACAGCGCCTGAGTGAACTGCCGCTGTTGCAGGACGCCGAGCGTCAGCAACTGCTCGACAGCCTCGGCGTCGAAGCCGGCGAACAACGACTTGATCAGTGCATTCACAGCCTGTTCGCCGAGCAGGCCCGGCTGCGCGCAGATGCGCCTGCGTTGACCTTTGCCGGGGAGACCCTGAGCTACGCCGAGCTGGACGCCCGCGCCAACCAACTGGCCGGAATGCTGCGCCAGCGCGGCGTCGGCCCGCAGGTTCGCGTCGGCCTGGCGCTGCCGCGTTCGCTGGATATGGTTGTCGGCCTGCTGGCAATCCTCAAGGCCGGTGGTGCCTACGTGCCACTGGACCCGGAATATCCGCTGGAACGCCTGCACTATATGATCGAAGACAGCGGCGTCGGCCTGCTGTTGAGCGACCGTGCGCTGTTTGCCGCGCTGGGCGAGCTGCCTGCCGGTGTGGCCCGCTGGTGCCTGGAAGACGATCAGCCGCTGCTGGCGTCTTTCTCAATCGATGAACTGCCGTTTATCAGCCTGCCGCAGCATCAGGCGTACCTGATTTACACCTCCGGCTCGACCGGCAAGCCCAAGGGCGTGGTGGTGTCCCACGGTGAAATAGCCATGCATTGTCAGGCGGTGATTCGTCGCTTTGATATGCAGCCCGATGACTGCGAACTGCATTTCTATTCGATCAACTTCGATGCCGCCACCGAACGTCTGCTGGTGCCTCTGCTCAGCGGCGCGCGCGTGGTATTGCGCGCTCAAGGCCAGTGGGATGCCGAAGAAATCTGCACGCTGATTCGCCAGCAGCAGGTCAATATTCTCGGCTTCACCCCCAGCTATGGCAGCCAGTTGGCGCAGTGGCTGGCCACTCAAGGCCAGACCTTGCCGGTGCGCATGTGCATCACCGGCGGTGAAGCGCTGACCGGTGAACACTTGCAGCGTATTCGCGCAGTCTTCCAGCCGGAACTGTTGTTCAATGCCTATGGCCCGACCGAAACCGTGGTCATGCCGTTGGCCAGCCTGGCCCCGCAGCAATTGGAAGAGGGCGAAGCCAGCGTACCGATCGGTCGTGTGGTCGGGGCGCGGGTTGCCTATATTCTCGACGCCGATCTGGCCCTGGTGCCACAGGGCGCGAGCGGCGAACTGTATATCGGCGGTGCCGGTCTGGCGCAGGGCTACCATCAGCGCCCCGGCATGAGCGCCGAGCGCTTCGTGGCCGACCCGTTTGCCAGCAACGGCGGGCGTCTGTATCGCACCGGTGACCTGGTGCGCCAGCGCGCCGACGGGCTGGTGGAGTACCTGGGGCGTATCGACCATCAGGTGAAGATCCGCGGCTTCCGTATCGAACTGGGGGAAATCGAAACCCGTTTGCTGGAGCACGAGGCCATCCGCGAAGCCGTAGTGCTGGCGCTGGACACCCCGTCGGGCAAGCAACTGGCGGCTTATCTGGTCACTGATGTGGCCGGGCAGGGCGACGAGCAGCAGGCGCAATTGCGTGAATCGCTCAAGTCGCACCTCAAGGCGCAATTGCCGGATTACATGGTGCCCACCCACCTGATTCTGCTCGACAGCATGCCGCTGACCGCCAACGGCAAACTTGACCGACGCGCGTTGCCTGCACCGGACCCGGAACTCAATCGTCAGCACTACGTAGCCCCGGCCAGTGAACTGGAGCAACAGCTGGCGGCGATCTGGTGTGCGGTGCTGAATGTGGAGAAAGTCGGCCTCAACGACAACTTCTTTGAACTGGGCGGCGATTCGATCCTGTCGATTCAGGTGGTCAGCCGGGCGCGTCAGGTGGGTATTCATTTCAGCCCGCGTGATCTGTTCCAGCACCAGACCGTGCAGACCCTGGCTGCCGTGGCGACCGCCAGCGAACTGATTCAGGCTGAACAGGGCCTGCTGCAAGGCGCGTCCGCCTTGACGCCGATTCAGCACTGGTTCTTCGACACGCCGATCCCCGAGCGTCAGCACTGGAACCAGTCGCTGGTGCTGGAGCCGCTCAATGCACTCGACCCGCGTCTGCTGGAGCAGGCGTTGCGTGCACTGCTCGAACAGCATGACGCACTGCGCCTGAGCTTCACCGGGCAAAACGGCAAATGGCAGGCTGAACACTGTGCAGTGACGGCAGAAACCCTGCTGATTCAGGCACGGGTTGCGGACATGGCCGAGTGTGCGGCGCTGTACGCCGACACCCAGCGCAGCCTCGACCTGCAAAACGGCCCGCTGTTGCGCGCCTTGCTGGTCGATGGTCCGCAGGGGCAGCAACGTCTGCTGCTGGTCATTCACCATCTGGTGGTCGATGGCGTTTCGTGGCGGGTGCTGCTCGACGATTTGCAAACGGTCTATCGACAGTTGAGCGAAGCAACGCCAGTGCGCTTTGCCGCCAAGACCAGTGCGTTCCGTGACTGGGCCGCACGCCTGCAGGCCTACGCGGGTAACGAATCGTTACGTGAAGAGCTGCACGTGTGGCAGTGTCAGCTTGGCGGTCCAGTGGCGCAGTTGCCGTGCCACAACCCGCAGGGCGGCCAGCAGAATCGTCATGCGCAAACCGTCAGCGTGCGGCTGGATGCCGAACGTACCCGACAACTGCTGCAACAGGCACCCAGCGCTTACCGCACTCAGGTCAACGACCTGCTGCTGACGGCGCTGGCGCAAGTGGTCTGCCGCTGGAGCGGGCAACCATCGACGCTGGTCCAGCTGGAAGGACACGGCCGCGAAACCCTGTTTGACGACATCGACCTGACCCGCACGGTCGGCTGGTTCACCAGCGCTTATCCGCTGCGCCTCACGCCAGCGGTGGCTGGCGATGCAACGCCGGGCGAGTCGATCAAGGCGATCAAGGAGCAGTTGCGTCAGGTGCCGCACAAAGGCCTGGGCTATGGCGTGCTGCGCTATCTGGCCGACAGTGCCAGCAAAGCCGCCATGCAGGCGCTGCCGGTGGCACCGATCACCTTCAACTACCTCGGTCAGTTCGACCAGAGCTTCGCCAGCGATGCGTTGTTCCGTCCGCTGGAAGAGTCAGCGGGCGCGGCCCACGATCCGCATGCGCCGCTGCCCAACGAGCTAAGCATCGACAGCCAGGTGTATGGCGGCGAACTGCTGCTGCGCTGGACCTTCAGTGCCGAGCGTTATCAACCTGCGGCTATCGAAGCGCTGGCGCAGGACTACCTGACCCGTTTGCAGGCGCTGATCGCCCATTGCCTGAGCGATGGAAGCGGCGGCCTGACGCCTTCGGACTTCCCGCTGGCCGATCTGGATCAGGCGCAACTCGACGCACTGCCGGTCGCTGCGACGCACATCGAGGACGTCTACCCGCTGACACCAATGCAGGAGGGCATGTTGCTGCACACCCTGCTGGAACCGGGCACCGGCCTGTATTACATGCAGGACCGCTACCGCATCAACAGCGCGCTCGACCCGGAGCGTTTTGCCCAGGCCTGGCAGGCGGTGATCGCCCGTCATGAAGCGCTGCGCGCCTCGTTCTGCTGGGACATCGGCGAAACCATGCTGCAGGTCATCCACAAGCCGGGCAGCACGCCGATTGATTATCTGGACTGGCGTGATGTACCGGAGGACCAGCAGGAGCCGCGTTTGCAGACCTTGCTCAAGTCCGAGCGCGAGGCAGGTTTCAATCTGCTCGATCAGCCGCCGTTCCACCTGCGCCTGATTCGCGTCGACGAGGCACGCTACTGGTTCATGATGAGCAACCACCACATCCTCATCGATGCCTGGTGCCGTTCGCTGCTGATGAACGACTTCTTCGATATCTACACTGCGCTGGGCGAAGGCCGCGATGCGCAACTGACCCCTGCACCGCGTTATCGCGACTACATCGGCTGGCTGCAACGTCGTGGCCTGGCGCAGGCGCGGGATTGGTGGCAAGACAACCTGCGCGGCTTCGAACGACCGACGCCGATCCCCAGCGACCGGCCGTTCCTGCGTGAACATGCGGGCGACAGCGGCGGCATGGTCGTGGGCGATTGCTATACCCGCCTTGATGAACGCGACGGCGCACAACTGCGCGAGCTGGCGCAGCAGCATCAACTGACCGTCAACACCTTCGCCCAGGCAGCGTGGGCCTTGACCCTGCGGCGCATGAGCGGTGATCGCGACGTGGTGTTCGGCGTCACGGTGGCCGGTCGTCCGGTGGAGCTGCCACAAATGCAGCGCACCGTCGGGCTGTTCATCAACACCATCGCGCTGCGCGTCGGCATGCCCGGCGACGATCAGCGTTGCAGCGTGCGCCAGTGGCTGAGTCAGTTGCTGGACAGCAACATGCAACTGCGCGAGTACGAATACCTGCCGCTGGTGACCATCCAGGAAAACAGCGAACTGCCCAAAGGCCAGCCGCTGTTCGACAGCCTGTTCGTGTTCGAGAACGCACCGGTGGAAGTTTCGGTGCTCGACCGTGCGCAAAGCCTCAACGCCACGTCGGATTCCGGCCGCACCCACACCAACTATCCGCTGACGGCCGTCTGCTATCCGGGTGATGACCTGGGCCTGCACCTGTCTTACGACCAGCGTTATTTCGACGAATCCACCGTGCAGAACATGCTCGGCGAGTTCAAGCGCCTGCTGCTGGCGCTGATCGAAGGCTTCCACGGCGACATGAGCGAACTGGCACTGCTCAGCGAGCAGGAACGCTCGTTCCTGATTGAGGGCTGCAACCAGAGCGAGCACGCGTACCCGCTGGATAAAAGCTACGTCGAACTGTTCGAAGCACAGGTCGCGGCGCATCCGCAGCGTATTGCGGTCAGTTGCCTGGAGCGCCAGCTTAGCTATGCCGAGTTGAATATTGCCAGCAACCGTCTGGGCCATGCCCTGATCGAAGCCGGTGTCAGTTTCGATCAGCCGGTTGCCTTGCTTGCCGAGCGTGGCGTTGAACTGCCGGGCATGATCATCGGCAGCTTCAAGGCCGGTGGCGGTTACCTGCCGCTGGACCCGGCCCTGCCCGATTCGCGACTGAGCGGCATCATCGGCCAGAGCGGCACGCCGCTGCTGGTGTGCAGCGCGCAATGTCTGGAACAGGGCAGGGCGCTACTTGAAGCGCTGCCCGAGTCCGCTCGTCCGCAGTTGCTGGTCTGGGAAACTGTGCAGCAGAGCGAAGCAGCGCAGCACAACCCCGGCCGCTACAGCGCACCGGACAACCTCGCTTACGTGATTTTCACCTCCGGCTCCACCGGGCTGCCGAAGGGCGTGATGGTCGAGCAGCGCGGCATGCTCAACAACCAGTTGAGCAAGGTGCCATACCTGAACCTGAGCGACAGCGATGTGATCGCCCAGACCGCTTCGCAAAGTTTCGACATCTCGGTCTGGCAGTTCCTCGCCGCGCCGCTGTTTGGCGCGCGGGTGGACATTGTGCCGAACGACATCGCCCGCGACCCGCAGGCCCTGTTGGCGCATGTGCAGGCGCAGCGCATCAGCGTGCTGGAAAGCGTACCGTCGCTGATAACCGGCCTGCTCGCCGAGCAACAGGCAGCGCTCGACAGCCTGCGCTGGATGCTGCCGACCGGCGAAGCCATGCCGCCCGAGCTGGCCAGCCAGTGGCTGCAACGCTACCCGCAGATCGGTCTGGTGAATGCCTATGGCCCGGCTGAGTGTTCCGACGACGTGGCGTTCTTCCGCGTTGATGCAGCGTCCACACGCAGCGCTTATCTGCCGATCGGTTCGCCGACCGACAACAACCGCCTGTACCTGCTCGACGATGCGCTGGACCTCGTGCCGCTGGGTGCAGTGGGTGAGCTGTGCGTGGCCGGGGCCGGAGTCGGTCGTGGTTATGTCGCTGACCCTTCGCGTAGCGTACCGGTGTTCGTACCGCATCCGTTCGGTGCACCGGGCGAGCGTCTATACCGCACCGGAGACCTGGCGCGGCGGCGCAAGGACGGCGTGCTGGAGTACGTTGGCCGGGTTGACCATCAGGTGAAGATTCGTGGTTATCGCATCGAGCTGGGCGAAATCGAAACCCGCTTGCTGGAGCATTCAGCGATCCGCGAGACGGTGGTGCTGGACGTCGACGGTCCGCTGGGCAAAGTGCTGGCGGCCTATCTGGTGCCAAGCGCTGCCACGCCGGATCACGATGCGCTGCGAGACGAAGTGAAAAACCACCTCAAGGCCAGCCTGCCGGACTACATGGTGCCTGCGCATCTGGTGCTGCTGGAAGCCATGCCACTGACGCCGAACGGCAAGCTCGACCGCAAGGCCCTGCCTGCGCCGGACGTCAGTCAGGCACAGCAGGAATACCTCGCGCCGCAGACCGAGATGGAGCAGCAACTGGCGACCATCTGGGCCGATGTGCTCAAGGTCGAGCGGGTAGGCATTACCGACAACTTCTTCGAGTTGGGAGGGCATTCGCTGCTCGCTACCCAGGTCGTCACCCGTGCGCAGAAGCTGCTGCAACGTAACGTGCCATTGCGAGCGATGTTCGAATTCAACACCGTTCAGGCGTTGGCTGAGCATCTGCAAAGCCTTGGCGGAGCGCAGGTTGACGAGCAGAAATTCGACCGTCTGGCGGACTTGATGGCGGAGCTGGAAGGGCTCTGATCGGCCTCTCGTCGGCGCGCTGGCGTTGCGGATAAAAAACTCGTTACCGGGTGTAAATCCGCAGCTCGCTGGCGCGTTTTCAAGGGAAGGAATAAACGCCTGAACCGGCATGGCCAAGCGTCATGCATCAGGTCATTCAACCAGCGTATTGAGGGTTGCACAGATGTCAGTCGCTACCAGGCTTATCGATGATCAGTTGACACGGGTTGCCCCGGCAGCGGCTGAAACGCTCTACCAATTCGAAGAGTCGCCATTGCTGGCCCGGCAAAATCGCCAGGAATCCAATGCGCGCAGTTACCCGCGGCGCATTCCGCTGGCGCTCAAGCGGGCCAAGGGCATTCACGTCGAGGACGTCGAAGGGCGGCGCTTCATCGATTGCCTGGCAGGCGCGGGCACACTGGCGTTGGGGCATAACCATCCAGTGATCATCGAAGCGATTCAGCAGGTGATCAGCGATGAGTTGCCGCTGCACACCCTGGACCTGACCACGCCGGTCAAAGACCAGTTCGTTCAGGACCTGTTCGGTCTGTTGCCCCCAGCGCTGGCCAATGACGCGAAGATCCAGTTCTGTGGCCCGACCGGAACCGATGCGGTGGAAGCCGCGCTGAAACTGGTACGCACTGCCACTGGACGCAGCACGGTACTGTCGTTTCAGGGCGGTTATCACGGCATGAGCCAGGGCGCGTTGAGCCTGATGGGCAGCCTGGGGCCGAAAAAGCCGCTCGGCGCGTTGCTCGGCACAGGCGTGCAGTTTCTGCCGTACCCCTATGATTACCGCTGCCCGTTCGGGCTCGGCGGCGAACAGGGCGTGCGCGCCAACCTGCATTATCTGGAGAACCTGCTCAACGACCCGGAAGCCGGTGTGCAGTTGCCTGCAGCGGTCATTCTTGAAGTGGTGCAGGGCGAGGGCGGGGTCATTCCTGCTGACCTGGACTGGTTGCGCGGCGTGCGGAGTATTACTGAAAAGGCCGGTGTGGCGCTGATTGTCGATGAAATCCAGAGCGGTTTTGCCCGCACCGGCAAGATGTTCGCCTTTGAACACGCCGGGATCATCCCGGACGTCGTGGTCATGTCCAAGGCCATCGGCGGCAGCCTGCCGCTGGCGGTGGTGGTCTATCGTTCATGGCTCGACACCTGGCTGCCGGGCGCCCACGCAGGAACTTTCCGTGGCAACCAGATGGCCATGGCTACCGGTTCGGCGGTAATGCGCTATCTTCAGGAACACAATATTTGCGAGCACGCGACGGCGATGGGCGCGCGTCTGTCCGGGCACTTGCGTGCCTTGCAGCGTGACTTCCCGCAACTGGGCGATATTCGCGGGCGCGGGCTGATGCTGGGTGTCGAGCTGGTCGATCCGGCCGGTGTGCGCGATGCGCAGGGTCATCCGCCGGTATTTGCCCGTCTGGCCCCGCTGGTCCAGCGCGAATGCCTCAAGCGCGGGCTGATTCTGGAACTGGGTGGTCGACACGGCAGCGTGGTGCGCTTCCTGCCACCGCTGGTGATCACCGCCGAGCAGGTCGACGAAGTGGCCGAAATCTTTGGTCGCGCACTCAACGCCGCTGTCGCACAGCTTTAATTTTTCGACGTAGCGATACGTTCAATCCCTATAGCTGCTATGAATTGGCACAGCAGCACTGAACCAACACGGAGAGCAGCAATGACTTCAGTATTCGATCGGGAAGACATCGTCTTTCAAGTTGTGGTCAACCACGAAGAACAGTATTCGATCTGGCCCGACTACAAAGCCATCCCCAACGGCTGGCGCACCGTTGGCAAAAGCGGCTTCAAGAAAGAGTGCCTGGCCTACATCGAAGAAGTCTGGACCGACATGCGCCCCCTGAGCCTGCGCCAGAAAATGGAAGCCCAGACGGCCTGATTGAGTGTTATACACAAGTCCTGTGGGAGCGAGCTTGCTCGCGAAGAGGCCGGTACAGCCTTGACCACCGTGCGACGCTGCGCAACTGACTATCGTGCGACGCTGCGCAACTGACTATCGTGCGACGCAGAGCGTCGCGACCCGCATTCCCACGCTGGTGCGTGCGCAACGATAACTGACTATCGTGCGACGCTCCGCGTCGTCATGCCGTTCTGAACGCTCCACGTCCTCTCGCGACCCAGAGCGTCGCGACCCGCATTCCCACGCTGGAGCGTGCGCAACGATAACTGACTATCGTGCGACGCTCCGCGTCGTCATGCCGTTCTGGACGCTCCGCGTCCTCTCGCGACCCAGAGCGTCATGAACTGCATTCTCAAGCCGGAACGTGCGCAACGATAACCTCACCCCTTGCCAGCCAACACACCAACAATCCCCTGAATATCCCCCTGCAACTCCGCCAGCGGATCAGCGCCATCAATCCCCAACACCAGCAACGTGCTACCTGCCGCTTCAATTGCAGCCTTTACCGACTCTGGCGGCTGACGATGATCAAGCACCAGTGCCACATCGTTGTCTTTCAGAGTCGCGCTCAGTTTGCTCAATGCCTCGGGCGTCCATTGCTCGTCGGTCAACACCTGAGTGTCGATCAGCTCCAGATTCAGCCCGCTGATCAGGTAGCCGAAGCGGTCTGACAAACTCACCACACTTAAATTGTCGGCACCGGCCAGTGCCGCTTCGCTGCTGGCACTCAGCTTGAGCAACTGCTGCTTGAACGCCGCCAGATTGGCCTCGATCTTTGGCTTCGCACTCGGTGCCAGGCGCACCAGGTCCGCCGCCAGCACATCGGCCATGCGCCCCATGTTGTTGCTCGCCAGCCACGGCTGACTGTTCAGCCCGTCAGTGCCTTGGCCCGGCTGCACAGCAATCCCCGGCAAACCACCGTCCACCGGCCGCGCTGCATCAATCTCGACAATACGAATATTGCTGCGGCGCGCATTAGGGTAAAGCGGGTCATCGGCCCAGATCGAACGCAAGCCGATTACCGCGTCGGCATTGCTCGCCAGACCGCGCAGGGCATCGGCGCCACGCCCTGTGAAATACGCCGTCTGACGCGAGCCGGGCAGGTTGGCCGCGGCAGCGCGTTCCAGCATTACACCGCTGTCCTTGAGCAGAATTTCCCCCAGACCGTAGGTAATCGGCAGGCTGGCCAGCACCCGTACCGGTTGAGCGTTGTCGGTTTTGGCGTCGGCGGCATACAGGCTGTTGCTGAACAGGCCTGTCATGGCCAGCGCCAGGGTCAATGTACGTAAAGTAGGCATTTATCCAATATTCCCTTTCAGGCCGGGCAGCGTGCCGCGGGCGATGGCGGCCAGGGCAAAGGCAACGCCAGCCACCAGAATGATCGCCGCGCCGGACGGCACAGGCAGGTCGAAGACGATAGGCAGCAGAATGCCGCACAGGGTGCTGACGGTAGCAATCGCCACCGATATCCAGAAAAAGCCTTTCAGCGACTGGCTCAACAGGCGTGCCGCTGCCGCCGGAATCACCAGCAACGCTCCGACCAGAATCGCGCCGATGACTTTCACGGCGGCAACAGTGATCAGCGTGACCAGAATCACGAACAGGTAATCCAGCGTCTTCACTGCTACGCCACGTACCGCAGCCAGTTGCGGGTTGAAACTGGCCAGCATGATGCGGTTGTAAAGCGGCAGGCTCAGGCCCATGACCAGCGAACCGACGATCAGCAGCACCAGCAGGTCATTGCCGTTGACAGTCAGTACCGAGCCGAACAGCACGTTTTCCAGAATGTGTACGTTGATTTTGCCCGCCAGTACCAGCAGCAGGCTTGCACCGAGCGCCAGCGACACCGAGAGGAACACACCGATCAGCGTGTCCGGTGCCAGCCCGGTGCGGTTGCGCAGGTAGTTGAGGACGATACCGAACAGCAGGCAATAGCCGAACAGCGCGCCATAAGGCCCGGTGTACGGTTCACCGAGCAGAATGCCGATGGCCACGCCGGTCAGTGCCGCATGGCCCACCGCTTCGGAGAAGAACGCAAAGCGCTTGACCACCACCAGCGTGCCCAGACCGCCCAGCACCGGGCCGATCAACAGGCCCGCAAGCAGGGCGTTAACCACAAAGCCATAGGCCAGCGCCTCCGGCAGATAGCCGGATGAAGCGAGGCCCTGAATGAACAGGCGAAACGTTTCGTAATCCATCACACGGCGCTCCCGTTAACGGCATCGGCAGTGCGCGGATGAGCAGAAAACAACGTCAGCAGGCGTTCCGGCGTCAGTGCCGTGGCGGCAGGCTCGTCGAACAATACGCGGCGATTGAGCCCGGTCACCTGATCCGCCAGACGCCGCACCGCATCCAGATCGTGCTCGATCCACAGCACCGTTATACCGCTTCGGCGCCAGTCACCAAGCAGGCGCTCGAAGACTTGAATGCCAGCTTCATCCAGAGCCGACATCGGCTCATCCAGCACCAGCAATTGCGGCGCAGGAATCAGCCCTTGCGCCAGCAGCACGCGCTGCCGTTCGCCACCGGACAGCGCGCCCATGCGCCGCTTGCGCTTGTCCTGCATGCCGACCCGTTCCAGCGCATCGCCAATCGCGGCCGCGTAGTGTTTCGACAAGCCCAGAAACGCCGGGCGTCGCTGGCACATGGCAGCCATAAAATCGTCGACGGTCATCGGTAGGCCACGGTCGAACTCCAGCGCCTGCGGCACATAGCCAATCAGGCCCGGCGCGGCAGGCCATTGCAGGCTCAATTGGCCTTGATGCGGTGTCTGCCCGAGCAGGGTCTTGATCAGCGAGCTTTTGCCGCCGCCGTTCGGCCCGACCAGCGCGTGTACGCTGCCAGCGCGCACGTTGAAATGCACGCGGTCGAGAATCGTTGTGCGGCCCAACGTCAGGCTCACCTGGTTGAACTCGATGCCTGGCCCCTGGCTGACGATGTCGAGGTTCTGCGCGACAGTCATGTGCCCGACTCCTGAATGGCCCGCACCACGGTGTCGAGGTTGCCGGCCATTTCCTTCTCGTACTTGTCTGCGGTGTATTCGCCATAGGAAATGTGCGACAGCGGGTACAGCTTGACCCCGGATTCACGCTGGATGGTGTCGACGTAGGTGGACGGGAAGTCCATCTCCGAGAAGATCACCTTCACGTCCAGTTCGCGCAGTTGGTCGATGGTCTTTTTCAACTGGCTCGGGCTGGGCTCGATGCCATGTGCCGGTTCCACCACTGCTGTCACTTCCAGGCCGAATTCACGCAGCAGGTAGTCGTAGGCGGCATGTACCGTGGCCACGCGCAGGTCGGCGTTGGGGGCCTTGGTCAGTTTGGCGAGGGCGTCGGCGCGCATCTGCCGCAGGCGCTTGCCATAGGCGCGGGCGTTGGCGGTGTAGGTTTTGGCGTTGTCCGGGTCCAGCTTGCCCAGCTCGCGGGCGATGTTGTTGACCTGGGCGATGGACGCGCTGATCGATAGAAAGGTGTGCGGGTTGACCACCTTGCCTGCGCCACGCGCGGCAACCCCGGTGGCGGCCAGCAACGGCACGTCAGCGTTGGCTTCGATGGTCTTGATGTTTGGCGTTTCACTGGCGGCAATCATGCGGTCGGCGAAATCGTCGTGGCCGACGCCATTGAGCACAATCACGTCCAGCGAACCGATGCGCTTGATGTCCTCGGCGCGTGGCTCGTAGGCATGCGGGTTGAAGCCGGCCGGGATGAGCGGCACGACGTCGGCCTTGTCGCCGACAATATTGCTCACGTAGCTGTAATACGGGTGCAGGGTGATGCCGATGCGCAGGCGCTTGGCCGGGTCGGCGGCGTAGCTGGACGGTGCCAGCAGGGCGGCAAACAACCCCACCAGCAGGACGCGCAGCAAGGGACGGCGTTTGAGTGAAATAGGCATGGGCAAGCGGTCTTCTTTCAAAGGAATGCGAAGTTTCAGTGCGGGTGCTGACGGGTTACGCCAGCATCGAATTGCGCGACGACCTGTTTCCAGCCCGCGTCGACCAGAGTCTTGTCGCCGAGGTCGCTGACAGGCGCGATCGAGGCGCTGCGGTTGATCCAGATGTCGGGCTGGTTGTCTGAATCGACACGCATCAGAAACGAACCGGCCACGCTCGGCGTCTGGCTCAGGCCCAGATAGGACTGCTCGACCATCTGCCAGACATGACCGCCACGGCTCACCGAACTGGCGTCCTGGGCGAACGGCGCAAAGCCCTCGTCACCCAGTTGTTGCGGGGTAACGGGCGTTTGCTGTTCGGTTGCCAGCAGGTGAATTTCGTCGAGGGTCACGCGCAGGTCGGCGTAGATGCCTTGTTCGGCAGCGGTCAGATCACGTCGCGCATCAAGTTGATGGCTGGCAAGGCTGTGTGTTTCCTGAGTGTCACGGTGCAGGCTGACGACTCCGGCCGCGACGCCGAGGATCAGCAGGCACAGCAGCAGGACATACAGGGTTTCATGCCCGGCGCCGGCCGGGCGGACGATTTGTCGGGTTGGCGCACTCATGGGCTGGGGATGTCCGCCTGATCGATTTCCACCACATGGCCGGGGCCGGCATCGAACAGCACATAGAACTCGGAAGCCGGACGCTTGAAGGTCACGGTCGAATCCTCACCCAGCTTGCCGGGTACCAGAATGGTTTCGTCATAGCCGATCACGTCGAGGGTCACGCCCGGCGCACCACTGCCGTCGGAAAAACCGCCGGTGCAGCGAATCTGCTCGTTGTCGATCTGTTTGCATTCGCACATCGGGTTGTGCGCCAGTGCGTTGCCACTCAAGCCAAGCAGGCACAGGGCACTGGCCATCAGCCAGCGCAGGGAAGGGCGGGCACTCATGGTTTGGCTCCTTGTTTTTTCAGCCACGCCACGGTGGTGGGCGAAGCCTGTTGCAGCGGAATGGAAGTCTGATGCACGGTGCCGTCCCAGCCTTCCATGGTGATCCACAGGTCTGAGTCGGCGCTGGTGTTTTCGGGAATCTGCATGAACGCACTCATGCGGTAGCCACCGCCAAAGAAAATAACCCCGGCGGTGCGCAGGCTGCGTGGTTTGCCGATGCGCAGGTAAGTGGCCTTGACCCGGTCGATGCAGGCGTTGCACAGCGCGGCGTTGAAGCTTTTCATGTAGCCCGACGGACCGGACAGGCGCGGGGCTTCGTTACGGTCTTCGGCCAGACGCAGGCTCCACGGGCCGACCTGAATCTCGCCGACGTCGCGTTGACCAAGGCCCTGATCGCCGCGATCCAGCGCGTTGTCGGAGAAGTACTTGGGCATGAAACCCAGCGGAATCAGCACCAGCAGCACGTTGATGTGGAAGCGCCACTTATGCCAGAAACGGCTCAGCGACGATGCAGGTTGTGCGACAGCGGCCTTGCTCACAGGCTGTTCTCCGGGGTGCGGGTCGCCAGTGGCGAGCGGGTGGTGTCCGGAGTCGAGGCCGGGGTGAAGGTGGCCGGGTTGGTTCTGGACTCACGCTTGAGGGCATTGAGCGTCGCCAGCGCGGTGCGCTTGCTCCAGATCAGCAGCCCGCTGAGCACCATCATGCTCAACAGCAGGCCGAAGAACGCCCAGATCAGCTTGATCCAGATACCGCCGAAGTCGCCGGTGTGCAGCGGGCGCATGGATTCGGTGACGAACTCCAGCTTGTTGCGGTCCGACAACAGGTGTGATGCTGCGATTTCGCCACTGTACGGGTTGATTTCGGCGGTCTGGAACATCAGCGGATACCAGCTGCGCCCGCCTACCTGCATGTTGCTGTAGGCATTGAAGGGCGGAGTGATGAAGCTGGCTTCAAGACCTGGAATCCGCTCCTTGGCGATTTCCACGGCCTTTTCCAGGCTGATGGTCGGTGCCGGGCGGCCGTCGGCAGTCAGCGGCACGGCGCTGTGTGGAATGATCGAGGCGACCTGGGATTTGCTCGAGATACTGATCTGGTTATCACCAAGAATCGCCTGAATCAGAAACCACGTGCCGGTGATGGAAATCACCGCAATGAACCAGATCGACCACACGCCGCTGAGGCGATGCAGGTCGCCCCAGAAAATCCGCGGGCCCTGGCTGAAGCGTACCGGCTTGAAAAAGCCACGCCAGAATTTCTTGTAGACCACCAGGCCGGTCACCAGCGACGCGAGCAGGGGCAGGCCGAGAATCGACACCAGGTACCAGCCCCACGAATAGCCATTGGTGAACGGCACCAGCCACCAGCCGTGCAGCGCGCGGGTAAAGCGGCGGAAGTCGAACGACGGCGTGAGGCCCTGAATCACCCCGGTGTAAGGGTTGACGTAAGCCGGCACCGAGCGGCCGTCCGGGTAGGTGACGAACACGCTCAGGGCGAAGTAATCGCCGTCAGGCTGCATGATCGTACCGACGATCAGGTCCGGCTCGTTGCGCTCGATGGTTGCGCGAATCTGCTCGAAGCTCATGCGTTGGGCGTCGTCGGAGGGGCGGTTGTCACGCATCTCCGGGTTGGCCAGCCACATGATTTCCTTGCTGATGACCGCCAGCGTGCCGGTCACACAGACGATCAGCACAAAGAACCAGATGGGCAGGGCAAGCCAGCTGTGGACGAGAAACCAGATTTTTGAACGGGACTTCTTCGACATGGATAAACAATCTCGATTCACGATGTAAAGCAGCCGCAAGGCGGCCCCTTCTGTCTGTACGCGCGGGCGATATAAAGCCTCGCATTCAGTTAAAGACGAATGAGAACGAGATTCCTGTAGGAATATTTTGCGTTTAAATGAAAAAAATTGTTTCAGAGCTACCGGAAACCCCCGCATGGCGCAGGAAAAGGGCCTGGGCGGCTAATTTTCTCGTGGCGAAGTACGTTCAATCTGGACATTGGTGTTGCGCCAGGCCGCAGGGGCTCGGGCGCTTTTGCCATCAAGGGAGAGACATCATGAGTCACGCGTTGAGTTTGGATATCCGGCCGCTGCTTGCAGGGGCGGGCAGCTTGCCCATGCTGGTACAGGCGCCCGAGCCCGGTCTGGACTTGATGGAAGCACTGGGCGAACTCAAGCCATTGGTGGCCGGGCACTTGTACAGCGCTGGCGGCATTCTGTTTCGCGGCTTCGAGGTCGGCGGTGCGGAAGCGTTTCGTGAGTTCGCCGCCGGTTTCGGCGATCCGTTGCTCAACTACGAGTTCGGCTCCACGCCGCGCAGCAACGTGACCAAGGGTGTGTACACCTCTACCGAATACCCGGCGCATCAGAGCATCCCGTTGCACAACGAGCAGGCCTACACGCTGGACTGGCCGATGAAGATCTGGTTCTACAGCATGATCGCGGCGCAGACCGGCGGCGAAACGCCGATTGCCGATAGCCGCGAGATCTACCGGCGCATTCCGGCGCGCATCCGTGACCGCTTCATCGAAAAGAAGCTGATGTACGTGCGTAACTACGGTAACGGGCTCGATGTGGAATGGAGTCAGGTGTTCAACACCGAAGATGAAAGCGTGGTCGAGGCCTACTGCCGCGCGCACAACATCGAGTGCGAATGGAAAGACGACGGCGAACTGCGCACCCGGCAGATCTGCCAGGCCGTGTCCCGCCATCCAGTGACCGGCGATACCGTCTGGTTCAATCAGGCGCACCTGTTTCACATCTCCAACCTGCAACCGGAAGTGCGCGAAACCCTGCTGGATGTCGTCGATGAAGAAGACCTGCCGCGCAATGTCTACTACGGCGATGGTTCACCCCTCGAAGAAAGCCTGCTGGACGAGATTCGTGGCGTGCTCGACGATTGCACTGTCAGCTTCCCGTGGCTGGAAAACGACGTACTGATGCTCGACAACATGCTCACCGCCCACTCCCGCGCACCGTTCACCGGCAAACGCAAAGTGGTGGTGGCGATGGCACAGGGGCATTCGGATAAGTAGCTGTTTATTGATTTCCGTGCCAACGCTCCGCGCCAGCGTTATACCCCGGTCCTGCAGAACTCAAGTAATCGTGCTTTTGTGGGAGCGGACTTGTCCGCGAAGACGGTAGTTCAGCCGGTACATTTTTGGAGAATGTACCTGCCCTTTCGCGAACAAGTTCGCTCCCACAAGATTTCAACTACCGTGCAATGCTCCGCGTAGGCATGCTGTTCTGGACGCTCTGCGTCCTCGCTTGGGTATGCGGTGCAATGCAGAGCACCAGCCTCGAGAAACCTTTCTAAATATTTCCCCGCCAATTCGTTCTTGTTGATACGACCCCGCCCGACGGTCAGCCCCATTCAGCAAGGATCGACCCATGAACCCCGAACACGCCCAGAAACTCGCTCGTCGTTTTGTCGAGTTGCCCCTTGAAAAACGTCGTCTGTTTCTCGATGGCATGCGCAAGGAGAACATGGATTTCTCGCTGTTCCCGATCCCTTCCTGCGCAGGGCTGGCCGAGCGTGACGGGCTGTCTTATGCCCAGCAACGGATGTGGTTTCTCTGGCAGCTGGACCCGCACAGCACAGCCTACAACCTGCCGATGTCGGTGTGCCTGAATGGCCCGCTGGAGCTGCCGTTGCTGGAACGTGCCTTCAGTGCGCTGGTCGAGCGGCATGAAAGCCTGCGCACCACCTTCGGTCAGGAAGGCGACCGGGCGTTTCAGCGTGTTGCGCCGCCGACACCCGTCAGCATCCGTGTGATCGACCTGAGCCAGCAGCCTCGCGAACAGCGCTGGGCGAGTGCGCGGCAGGCGATCGCCGAACAGTCGGCGCAGACCTTCGACCTGCAGCGCGGGCCGCTGTTTACCGTGCAGGTATTGCGCCTCGCAGAACAGGAACACCTACTGCTGCTCAACCTGCACCACATGATCACCGATGGCTGGTCGATGAACGTGCTGATCGACGAATGGCTGCGCGGCTACGACGCGCTGCTGGCCGGTAAACCGCTGCCTTTTCAGCCGCTGCTTGTGCAGTACCGCGATTACGCGGTCTGGCAACGCAGCTGGCTGGAAGCCGGTGAGCAGGAGCGTCAGCTGGACTACTGGCGCAGCCACCTGGGCGACGAGCATCCGCTGCTGGAGCTGCCCACCGACCGTCCCTATCCGGCCTTGCCCAGCCACGACGGCGCTCGCCTGGAACTGGCACTGGAGCCCGAGCTGCTGCGCAACCTGAAAAGCCTCGCGCAACGCCAGGGCGTGACCCTGTTCGTGGTGCTGCTGGCGACCTTCAAAAGCCTGCTGCATCGCTACAGCGGGCAGACCGATATCCGTGTCGGCGGCCTGATCGCCAACCGCACCCGCAGCGAAACCGAAGGGCTGATCGGCTGCTTTATCAACACCCAAGTGCTGCGCAGTGAAGTAACGGCGCGAACACGCTTTGTCGATTTATTGCAGACCGTGCGCAATGCTTCGACCGGTGCTCAGGCGCATCAGGAGTTGCCGTTCGACGCGATCATCGACGCCTTGCAACCCGAGCGCAGCCAGAGCCACAACCCGCTGTTTCAAGTGATGTTCAATCACCAACCTGTGGTTGCCGACCTGCTGGACAAACAATTGAGCGGTGGCCTGCGTGTGGCCAATCTGCCTGCCGAGCAACAGGCACTTGCGCAGCGTTCGCACGCCGCAGCCAGTGATCTGATGCTTGCCACCAGCGGCGAGGGCGAGCAACTGAACGCCGCTTTCACCTACGCCACCGATATTTTCGATCAGGCGACCATCACTCGTCTGGCTGATCACTGGCGTAACCTCTTGGCCTCGGTCTGCGTCGATCCGCTGCAAACCATCGGCGAACTGTCGATGCTCTCGACCGATGAGCGCGCGCACCTGCTGGATGTCGACAGCGCCATCAAGGCCGACACCACAACCCCCGCGCATCGCCAATTCGAAGCGCAAGTGCAGCGCACACCGAGCGCCCCGGCATTGATCCTCGCCGGTGAAGGCCAGGCGCCCAGCCTGAGTTACACCGAACTGAATGAGCGCAGCAACCGTCTGGCCTGGCAACTGCGTGAGCAAGGCGTCGGGCCGGACGTGCTGGTCGGCGTGGCACTGGGCCGTTCGCTGGACATGCCCGTCACGCTGCTGGCTGTGCTCAAGGCAGGCGGTGCCTATGTGCCGCTGGACCTGAGCGCGCCGAGCGAGCGTCTACGTCATGTGCTGCAGGACAGCGGCCTGAAACTGCTGCTGACCCACAGCCAGCAAAAGACGACGCTGCCTGAGCTGGCGGGTATTCAGTGCCTGTGCATCGATCAGATGAGCAGTGCGGCAGCCAGCCCGCAAAACCCGGACATTGCCGTTGATCCGGCCAATCTGGCCTACGTGATCTACACCTCGGGCTCGACCGGCCGGCCAAAAGGCGTGGCGATCAGTCATGGCGCGCTGGCCGAATTTGTAACGTTGGGCGCGAACTACAGCGACCTGCGCGAAGGCGACCGGGTCCTGCAATTTGCCACCCATAGCTTCGACGGCTTCGTCGAGCAGTTCTACCCACCGCTGTGTCGCGGCGCGGCCGTGGTCTTGCGTGACGAGCGTTTGTGGGACAGCGCCACCTTCCATCAGGCTGTCGTCGAACATGGCGTAACCCTGGCTGACCTGCCTGCGGCCTACTGGCTGACGCTGGTTCAGGATTTCGCCGCAAGCCCGCCTGCGCATTACGGCGCGCTGCGGCAGATTCACGTCGGCGGCGAGGCGATGGCTGTCGAAGGTCTGCGCCTGTGGCACAAGGCCGGGCTCGGGCACGTGCGCCTGCTCAACACCTATGGGCCGACCGAAGCTACGGTGGTATCGAGCATTCACGATTGCAGTGCACTGACTGCGGAACAGGTGTCGTGGCGCGGTGTGCCGATTGGCAGAGCTCTGGCGGGACGACGGCTGTACGTGCTCGACGATCAACTGAATCTGCTGCCGCAGGGCGCGGTGGGCGAGCTGTACATCGGTGGTCCCGGCCTGGCGCGGGGTTATCACGCCCAGCCCGGCCTGAGCGCCGAGCGTTTCGTGGCTGATCCGTTCGTGCCCGGCGAGCGCCTGTACCGCACCGGTGACCGCGCCAGGCTGCGTGCTGACGGCGCTGTCGAGTACATCGGGCGGGTCGATCATCAGGTGAAAATTCGCGGTTTCCGTATTGAACTGGGTGAAATCGAATCGCGCCTTCAGCAATGCACGGGCGTGCGCGAAGCGGTGGTACTGGCCGTCGAGCTGGCGGGCAGTACGCAACTGGTCGCCTACGTGGTGCCGCAGGTCATGGCGAACGGCGATGCCGAGCAACTGGCACTGCGCCAGGGCATCAAGGCCCAGCTGCAAGCCAGCCTGCCGGATTACATGGTGCCGACGCATTTATTGCTGCTCCCGGAACTGCCGCTCACGCCCAGCGGCAAACTGCACCGCAAGGCACTGCCAGCACCCGACTCAAGTCAGTTGCAGGCGCGTTATCGCGCGCCGCACAGCGAGGTGGAAATCTGCCTCGCTGCTATTTGGCAAGAAGTCCTGCACGCACCGCAGGTCGGCCTCGACGATCACTTTTTCGAGTTGGGTGGCCATTCGTTGCTGGCCGCGCAAGTCATCGCCCGGATCAAAACGCGACTGGGCATCAGCCTGCCGTTGCGCACCCTGTTTGAAAAACCGCTGCTCAGCGACCTTGCCGTCGAAGTGGCCGCGCTGACCGACAACACAACGGATAACGACTGGAGCGACATGGACCAGTTCATGGACTCACTGGAGGAATTTGGCGCATGACCGGGACCACCGCTGCACGTATCGCGAAACGTTTTGTCGGCCTGTCGCTGGAACAACGCCAACAGTTCCTCGCCCGCTTGCGTCAGGAAGGCAAGGATTTCAGCCTGCTGCCGGTGCCGGTCAGCCGTCATGATTTCAGCACGATTCCGCTGTCGTTCGCCCAGCAACGCCTGCTGTTCCTCTGGCAGCTCGACCCGCTGAGCGACGCCTACAAGATGACCACCGGCCTGCGTCTGCAAGGCCCGCTGAACGAGCCGGCCTTGCGCCGCGCCTTTGATCATCTGATCGAACGCCATGAAGTGCTGCGTACCGTGTTCCACACCGACGGTGATCAGGCGCAGCAAGTGCTGCTGCATGATCAGACCGTGGCGCTGGACAGCATTGATTTGTCCGGTCTGGCTGATATCGAACTGCGCGATGCCGAACTGGCGTTGCGAGTTGCCACCGTCACCAGCCAGCCGTTTGATTTGCGCACAGGCCCGTTGCTGCGTGCGCACCTGTTCCGTCTTGCCAGTGACGAGCATGTGCTGGTGGTGAGCATGCACCACATCGTCTCCGACGGTTGGTCGATGGACGTGATGATTCAGGAGTTCGTGCACTGCTATCAGGCGTATTGCGAAGGTCGCGAACCTGCGCTGCCGGAGCTGCCGCTGCAATACGCCGACTACGCTATCTGGCAACGCAGCTGGCTGGAGGCGGGCGAGGGCGCGCGGCAACTGGATTACTGGCGCAGCCAGTTGGGTGACGAACAACCTTTGCTGGACGCCGCGCAGGATTTCCCACGCCCGGTGACACAAAGCTATCAGGGCGAGCACCTGCGCTTTGATTTCGGCGCTGATCTGTCGCGCCAGCTCAACGCCTTTGCGCGCACGCAGGGCATGACCCTGTTCATGCTGGTGCTGGCCGGTTTTTCGCTGTTTCTGTCGCGCAAGGCCGGGCAGCGCGATATCCGCATCGGCGTGCCAAACGCCAACCGCGGTCGTGCTGAAACCGAAGGGCTGATCGGTTTCTTCATCAATACTCAGGTTTTGCGCTGCCAGGTGGACGAGCGCCTGAGCTACCTTGACCTGCTGGCGCAGATCCGTGACACCTCGTTCGGCGCGCAGGCGCATCAGGACGTACCCTTTGAGCAACTGGTCGATCAACTGGCACCCGAGCGCAGCCTGGGCCACAACCCGCTGTTTCAGGCCAAGTTCAACCAGAACGTAATCCTCAAACAGAAAACCGCGCTCAAGCTGGCCGGGCTGGAAGTCAGCGAATACGCCTTCGACAAGCAGGGCGCGCATTTCGATCTGGCGCTGGACATCACCGACGACGGCACGCTGATTCATGGCGACATGGCCTACGCCAGCGACCTGTATCGACGCGCCACCGTCGAAGGGTTCATTCCCGAAATGCTTGCGCTGTTCAAAACCCTGCTCGATGCGCCGCAGGCGCCGTTGTTCAGCCTCGGTGCACCGGCAATCGAGCCACCACGCGAAGTGCGCGAACCCGCGCCGCACATGCTTCAGCTCTGGGGCCAACAAGTTGAACACCAGCCGCATGCACTGGCCGCCCGGTGTCTGGATCGCAGCCTGACGACGCTGGAACTGGATCAGACCGCCAATCAGCTGGCTCATCATCTGATCCGGATGGGTATTGGCGAAGGCCAGCCGGTTGCGGTGTTGATGGAGCGTTCGCTGGACTGGCTCACGGCGGTGCTGGCGATCTTCAAGGCCGGTGGTGTGTACATGCCGCTGGACGTCAAAGCCCCGGATGCGCGCCTGCAACAGATGCTCAGCAACGCCCAGGCCAAAGTGCTGCTGTGTGCCGAAGGCGATGTGCGCCAGACGTCACTGGATGTTGCCGGCTGTGAGGGCCTGGCCTGGACGCCTGCGCTGTGGCAGGCCTTGCCGGTCAGTCGTCCTGATATCACGCTGTCAGCCGATTCAGCGGCTTACATTATTCATACCTCCGGTTCCACCGGTCAGCCCAAGGGCGTATTGGTCAGCCAGGGCGCGCTGGCCTCTTACGTGCGTGGTCTGCTGGAGCAGTTGCAACTGGCTCCCGAGGCGAGCATGGCGCTGGTCTCGACCATCGCCGCCGACCTTGGTCATACCGTGCTGTTCGGCGCGCTGTGTTCGGGACGCACGCTGCATGTGCTGACCGAGGCGCTGGGTTTCGACCCGGATGCATTCGCGGCTTACATGGCCGAGCATCAGGTTGGCGTGCTGAAGATCGTGCCCGGTCATCTGGCCGCGCTGTTGCAGGCCAGCCAGCCTGCCGATGTGTTGCCGCAGCATGCACTGATCGTCGGCGGCGAAGCCTGTTCGCCTGCGCTGGTCGAGCAGGTGCGTCAGCTCAAACCGGATTGCCGGGTGATCAACCACTACGGCCCGAGCGAAACCACTGTTGGCGTACTGACCCATGAATTGAAAGTGGACACGATTCCCTGTGGGAGCGAACTTGTTCGCGAAGAGGCCAGCACAGGCCTGCAAAAGGCTGAGACTCTACTACTGCTTTCGCGAGCAAGCGAAGCGTCGCCCGGCTCGCTCCCACAAGGTTTATATCTATCCACTACGGTGCCGGTCGGTGCGCCGTTGCCGGGGGCCAGCGCTTACCTGCTGGATGATGTGCTGAACCCCGTTGGCACTCAGGTGGCGGGCGAGCTGTACATCGGTGGCGACAGTGTCGCGTTGGGCTACATCGGTCAGCCTGCGCTGACCGCCGAGCGTTTCGTGCCGGACCCGTTTGCAGAGAATGGCGCACGGGTGTATCGCAGCGGTGACCGTATGCGGCGCAATCATCAGGGCTTGCTGGAATTCATCGGTCGTGGCGACGATCAAGTGAAAGTGCGCGGTTATCGCGTCGAGCCTGCCGAAGTGGCGCGGGTGCTGCTGAACCTGCCTTCGGTTGCGCAAACCAGCGTGCTGGCATTGCCTGTCGATGAAGATGAATCCCGTCTGCAACTGGTGGCCTATTGCGTCGCGGCAGCCGGTGCCAGCCTGACCGTCGACAGCCTGCGCGAGCAATTGGCTGCGCGCTTGTCCGACTACATGGTGCCCGCACAGATCATGCTGCTGGACAGCCTGCCGCTGACCGCCAACGGCAAGCTCGACAAGCGCGCCTTGCCCAAACCGGGCGTGGTCATACAGCGCTACACCGCGCCGGTCGGCGAGATCGAGGAAAAGCTCGCCGCCGTATGGGCGGACGTACTGAAACTGGAACAGGTCGGCAGCACCGACAACTTCTTCGAACTGGGCGGCGACTCGATCCTCAGCCTGCAGATCATCGCCCGTGCCAAGCGTCAGGGTATCAAGCTCAGCCCCAAGCAGTTGTTTGAAAAGCAGACCATCAGCCAGTTGGCCTCGGTGGCAAAACTGATCCAGAAAAAGCCTGCTGCGCTGGTCGAACAGGTCAGTGGCTCGCTGCCGTTGCTGCCGATTCAGGCGCGCTTCTTCGAACTGGACATCCCCGAGCGTCAGCACTGGAATCAGGCGCTGATGCTCAAGCCCCTGCAAACGCTGGATGCCAGTCATCTCCAGGCTGCGCTCACTGCACTGATCGAACAGCACGATGCGTTGCGTCTTGGTTTTGCCCAGCAAGACGGCCAGTGGCAAGCCACGTTCGGCGCACTGAACACTCGCGACCTGCTGTGGGTTCATGAGCTGGACAGCATCGAGCGCTTGCCTGAACTGGCCGATGAGGCGCAGCGCAGTCTGGACCTGAAAAACGGTCCGCTGCTACGGGCGCTGTTGGTCAACCTGCCGCAGGGCGAGCAGCGTTTGTTGCTGGTGATTCATCATTTGGCCGTCGACGGCGTGTCGTGGCGGGTGCTGCTGGAAGACCTGCAGCAGGCTTACGTCGCCCTGACGAAGGGCCAGCCTGTGGCGTTGGCAGCGAAAACCACGTCGCTCAAGCATTGGGCCGAGCAATTGCAACAGTATGCGACCGGCGAAACGCTGACAGCCGAGCGCGATTACTGGCTACACGCTTTACAGGGCGACGATCAACCGCTGCCGCGCGACAAGCCCGAAGGTTCGATGCGCAATCGCGATGCGGCCCATGCGTCATCCTGGTTGAGCAAGGACCTGACCCACAAACTGCTGAAAGTCGCACCTGCCGCGTACCGCACACAAGTCAACGACCTGCTGTTGACCGCGCTGGCGCAAGTGTTGTGCGAGTGGAGTCAGCAGCCGTCGGTGCTGATCCAGCTGGAAGGGCATGGCCGCGAAGACTTGTTTGACGACACCGATCTCAGCCGTACCGTCGGCTGGTTCAGCAGCCTGTTTCCGGTTCGCCTCACGCCGCAAATCGCGCCGGGTGCAAGCCTGTGCGGCATCAAGGAACAACTGCGTGCCGTGCCGAACAAAGGTATTGGTTACGGCGTACTACGTCATCTCGGCGAGCCGTCGTTTAAGCAACAACTGGCCGCCTTGCCGCAGGCGCGGGTCACGTTCAATTACCTGGGCCAGTTCGACGGCAGCTTCAACGAACAACAAGGCGCGTTGTTCGTGCCGAGTGCCGACAAAACTGGCACTGCGCTGTGCGAAGACGGCCCGCTGGGCAACTGGCTGAGCCTCAATGGTCAGGTGTTCGATGGCCAGCTGCAACTGGACTGGAGCTTCAGCCGCGAGGTGTATCACGCTTCGACCATCGACACCCTGGCGCGCCGCTACGAGCAGGCGCTGACCACGCTGATCGACCACTGCACCGCCGGGCATCAGGGCGTCACGCCGTCGGACTTTACGCTGGCGCGCCTCACTCAAACGCAACTCGACGGCTTGCCGATTGCTGCGGGCGAGATCGAAGACATCTACCCGCTGTCGCCGATGCAGCAGGGCATGCTGTTCCACTCGTTGTTCGATGAGGGCGCCGGCAACTACATCAACCAGATGCGCGTGAGCATCAGCGGCCTGGATGTGCCGCGTTTCCATAACGCATGGCAATCAGCGGTGAACAACCACGAAGTGCTGCGCAGTTGTTTTATCAGCCAGAGCGAACAGTCGCTGCAAGTCGTGCAACGTCAGGTCACACTGCCTTTTGTCGAGCTGGATGCGCGTGGCAAGCCGCAAAACTGGCTCGACGACTGGGCGCAGGCCGACCGTCAGCAGGGTTTTGATCTGGCGCACGGCCCGCTGTTGCGCCTGGCGGTAGTGCGCACTGGCGACGACGCGTGGCAGCTGGTCTACACCAGTCACCATATTTTGATGGACGGCTGGAGCAGCTCGCGGCTGCTGGGCGAAGTGCTGCAACGCTACAGCGGTCAGACGCCGCCGAAACAGGCGGGACGTTATCGCGATTACATCCAGTGGCTACAGGATCAGGACGCTGATGTCAGCGAGCGCTTCTGGACCGCAGAACTGGCCGAACTGGACGAGCCGACCCGCTTGCTGCAAGCCTTCAAAACATCAACCGATGAGCAGGGCTATGGCGATTACATTCAGCTGATCGATGCCGACGGCACCCGCCGCTTGAGCGAGTTTGCCCGCGAACAGCACGTCACCCTCAACACGCTGGTGCAATCGGCCTGGCTGTTGCTGCTGCAACGCTATACCGGCCAGTCCAGCGTGACCTTTGGTGCGACGGTGGCCGGGCGTCCGGCTGAATTGCCGGGCGTCGAGGAGCAACTGGGCCTGTTCATCAACACCTTGCCGGTGATCGCCAGCCCGCGTTCGGAACAGACCGTCGGCGACTGGGTGCAGCAGGTGCAGGCGAAGAACATTGCCCTGCGCGAGCATGAGCACACGCCGCTGTATGACATCCAGCGCTGGGCACGTAACAGTGGCGAGGCGCTGTTCGACAACATACTGGTATTTGAAAACTACCCCGTGTCCGAAGCCTTGCAGCGCGCGCCGGACGGTCTGACGTTCAGCGACCTGCGCAATCAGGAACAAGCGCATTACCCGCTGACCCTGGTGGTCGAGGCCAACGACGTGCTGTCGGTACGTTTCAGTTACGACCGGCAACACTTCAGTGCAGAAGGCATTCTGCAACTGGCAGCGCATTTCGATCACTTGCTGCAAAGCCTCAGTGCGTCCGCAACGGCGCGTCTCGGCGAGCTAACCCTGCCAACTGCCTGGACGCAAAGCGTGCAGTATTACCCGACCGAGCAGTGCGCCCATCAACGCATTGAAACCCAGGCCGAGCGCACGCCGCAGGCCATTGCCCTGACTTTTGCTGGCGAGCAACTGAGCTATCAACAGCTCAACTGCCGCGCCAACCAGTTGGCCCATAAACTGCGCAAGCAGGGCGTCGGCCCGGATGTTCGCGTGGGGCTGGCCGCTGAACGCAGTCTGGAAATGATCGTCGGAATGCTGGCGATCCTCAAGGCTGGTGGCGCGTACGTGCCGCTGGATCCGGACTACCCGCAGGATCGCCTGAGCTTTCTGATGCACGACAGCGGTATCGAACTGTTGCTGACCCAGGCGCATTTGCTTGGGCAACTGCCTATTCCTGCATATGTTCAGACACTGGATCTGGCTGATTCGCTGGACGGTTACAGCACGGAAAACCCGGTCAACCAGACCTCGCCAGACAATCTGGCCTACGTCATCAATCTACACCTCCGGCTCGACCGGAAAACCTAAAGGCACCTTGCTCGCCCATCACAACCTGATGCGCCTGTTTGCCGCTACAGATGACTGGTTTAAATTCAGCGAAAAGGACGTGTGGACGCTGTTCCATTCGTTCGCCTTCGACTTCTCGGTGTGGGAGATTTTTGGCGCGCTNTGGCGCGCTGCTGCATGGCGGCCGACTGGTGATCGTGCCGCGCGAAGTGACCCGTTCGCCGGAAGAGTTCCATGCGCTGCTGGTTGAACAGCGCGTCACAGTGCTTAACCAGACGCCGTCGGCGTTCAAGCAGTTGATGCGTGTGGCGTGTGATTCGCCTGTGTCGATGTCGCTGGAGAAAGTCATCTTTGGTGGCGAAGCAGTTGATGCGTGTGGCGTGTGATTCGCCTGTGTCGATGTCGCTGGAGAAAGTCATCTTTGGTGGCGAAGCGCTGGACGTCGCCAGCCTGAAGCCGTGGTTCGACCGTTTTGGCGATCATGCACCGCAACTGATCAACATGTACGGCATCACTGAAACCACCGTGCATGTTACTTACCGACCGATAACCGAGGCCGACACGCAAAACCCGGCCAGCCCGATTGGCGAGGCGATCCCGGATTTGTCGTGGTACGTGAAACCGAGGCCGACACGCAAAACCCGGCCAGCCCGATTGGCGAGGCGATCCCGGATTTGTCGTGGTACGTGCTGGACGCGGATTTCAACCCGGTTGCCCAGGGTTGCAGCGGCGAACTGCACATTGGCCATGCGGGTCTGGCGCGCGGTTATCACAACCGCGCGGCGTTGACTGCCGAACGCTTCGTGCCGGACCCGTTCTCCAGCAGGCGGTCGCCTGTACCGCACCGGCGACCTGGCCCGTTATCGCGCTGCCGGAGTGATCGAATACGCCGGGCGTATCGACCATCAGGTGAAGATCCGTGGTTTCCGCATCGAACTGGGCGAAATCGAAGCGCGGCTGCAAGCGCACCCGGCCGTGCGCGAAGTGATCGTGCTGGCCGTGGATGGGCAATTGGCCGCGTATTTAGTCACAGCCGAGCCTGGTCAGGATCAGCAAAGCCTGCGCGAAACCCTGAAGACCGAGCTCCGTGCGCATCTGCCGGATTACATGGTGCCGACGCATTTCATCGTCCTCGACAAGATGCCGCTGACCGCCAACGGCAAGCTGGACCGCAAGGCGCTGCCTGCGCCGGATGCCAGCCAGTTGCAGGCGGCCTATATTGCGCCGCAAGGCGAGCTTGAGCAGCAACTGGCGGCGATCTGGGCCGATGTGCTGAAAGTCGAGCAGGTCGGGCGTAGCGACAACTTTTTTGAGCTGGGCGGGCATTCGTTGCTGGCCACTCAGGTGATCTCGCGCATCCGTCAGCAACTGGACGTCGAACTGGCGTTGCGCGACCTGTTCGAAGCGCGTGATCTGGCAGCCTTTGCGCTGGCGGCGGGCAACGGGCAGGGCAATGCTGCGCCACGCTTTATCAAGGCCGACCGCAGCCAGCCGCTGGGCTTGTCTTACGCACAGCAGCGCCAGTGGTTTCTCTGGCAGCTTGATCCAGAAAGCACTGCTTACACTATTCCTGCGGCCCTGCGTCTGAGCGGCTCGCTGGACATTGCCGCGCTGGAGCACAGTTTCAGCGCATTGATTGCCCGCCACGAAACCCTGCGCACCACCTTCCGCCAGCAGGGCGAACAGGCTGTGCAGATCATCCATGCGCCGCGTGCCTTGACCCTGATGGTCGAGTCCGTGCCTGCCGGCCAAACCCTTGAAGCCTGCGTGGAGCAGG
This sequence comes from Pseudomonas sp. ICMP 3272, assembly GCF_001466905.1. Taxonomy (NCBI): domain Bacteria; kingdom Pseudomonadati; phylum Pseudomonadota; class Gammaproteobacteria; order Pseudomonadales; family Pseudomonadaceae; genus Pseudomonas; species Pseudomonas sp. ICMP 3272. Next base: position 12,360 of record NZ_LKEK01000108.1, on the reverse strand, counting down.
AAATGCAGCGCCCGTTCGATCTGGAACAGGGCCCGCTGTTGCGCGTCCGCTTGCTGAATCTTGCTGCTGACGAACACGTGCTGATCCTGACCCAGCACCACATCGTTTCCGATGGCTGGTCGATGCCGATCATGGTCGATGAGCTGGTGCGCCTGTACGAAGGCTATAGCCAGGGCCGTGAGGTGGAGTTGACCGCGCTGGACATGCAATACGCCGACTACGCACTGTGGCAACGCAACTGGATGGACGCCGGAGAACAGACGCGACAGCTGGATTACTGGCAGCAGCAACTGGGCGACCAGCAGCCGATTCTGGAATTGCCCGCCGATCACCCGCGCCCGGTGGTGCAAAGCCACGCCGGTGCGCGGCTGGCGGTCGAGCTGGCGCCAGCGTTGATCGACGACTTGAAACAGGTCGCGCGGCAACAGGGCGTCACACTGTTCATGCTGTTGCTGGCATCGTTCCAGACCTTGCTGCATCGCCACAGCGGCCAGCCGGACATTCGTGTCGGCGTGCCGATTGCCAACCGCACCCGCGCGGAAACCGAAGGCCTGATCGGTTTCTTCGTCAACACCCAGGTGCTGCGCGCCGAATTCGACCTGCACACCACGTTCAGCGAGCTGCTGCAACAGGTCAAACATGCGGCCCTGCAAGCCCAGGCGCATCAGGAACTGCCGTTCGAACAGCTGGTCGAGGCACTGCAACCTCAACGCAGCCTCAGTCACAGCCCGCTGTTCCAGGTGATGTTCAACCACCAAAGCCAGGCCAGTGCTGAGGTGCGCGCACTGCCCGGTTTGCAGGTCGAAGCGCTGACGTCCGAGAGCTATCCGGCACAGTTCGACCTGACCCTCAATACCGCCGAACACGATGGCGCTTTGAGCGCAGGCCTGACCTATGCCACCGCGCTGTTCGAACGCAGCACCATCGAGCGCATGGCCGGGCACTGGCTCGCGCTGTTGCAAGCCATTTGCGCCAATGCGGGTCAGCGTATCGCTGAGGTGCCAATACTTGACGCTGCCGAACAGCAGCAGATTATTCGCGACTGGAACGCCACGGCTGCCGATTTCCCTGGCGAGCACAGTCTGCACAGCCTGATCGAGGCGCAGGTGCTGGCCACGCCGGACGCCCCGGCGCTGGTCTTCGCCGCTGAACAACTCAGCTACGCGCAGCTCAATGCCCGCGCCAACCAGCTTGCTCATCGCTTGCGCGAGTCGGGCGTCGGCCCCGATGTGCTGGTGGGTATCTGTGTCGAGCGCAGCGTCGAGCTGGTCATCGGCCTGTTGGCGATCATCAAGGCCGGTGGCGCTTACGTGCCGCTGGACCCGGATTACCCCGAAGACCGTCTGGCCTACATGATGCAGGACAGCGGTATTGGTTTACTGTTGACCCAGAGTGCACTGCTACAGCGCCTGCCGGTTCAAGTACAGAGCCTTTGTCTGGATCAGGACGGCGATTGGCTTGACGGTTACAGCACTGCCAACCCGGTAAACCTCAGCCATCCGCTGAATCTGGCGTATGTGATTTACACCTCGGGTTCGACCGGCAAGCCAAAAGGCGCAGGCAACAGCCATCGCGCCCTGGTCAACCGTTTGCACTGGATGCAGAAGGCCTACGGGCTGGATGGCAGCGATACGGTATTGCAGAAAACCCCGTTCAGCTTCGACGTTTCGGTGTGGGAATTCTTCTGGCCGCTGCTGACCGGCGCACGTCTGGCAGTAGCGCTGCCGGGCGATCATCGCGACCCGGAGCGGCTGGTGCAGACCATCCGCGAACATCAGGTCACGACGCTGCACTTTGTCCCGTCGATGCTCCAGGCGTTTCTGACTCATCCGCAGGTGGAAAGCTGTAACAGCCTGCGTCGTGTGGTGTGCAGCGGTGAAGCATTGCCTGCCGAACTGGCCGCTCAGGTGCTCAAACGTCTGCCGCAAGTGGGCTTGTACAACCTGTATGGCCCGACCGAAGCGGCTATCGACGTGACGCATTGGACTTGCACTACTGACGACGTGCTCAGCGTGCCGATTGGTCGACCCATTGATAACCTGAAAACCCACATTCTGGATGACGGCTTGCTGCCCGCCGCGCAAGGCGTTGCGGCAGAGCTGTATCTGGGCGGTGTGGGGCTGGCGCGGGGTTATCACAATCGCGCGGCGCTGACGGCTGAGCGCTTTGTGCCGGACCCGTTCGACGAGCAGGGCGGGCGTCTTTACCGCACCGGCGATCTGGCGCGTTATCGCGATGAAGGCGTTATCGAATACGCCGGGCGTATCGACCATCAAGTGAAGATTCGCGGCCTGCGTATTGAACTGGGCGAGATCGAAGCCAGCCTGCTGGAACACGAAAACGTTCAGGAAGCTGTAGTTGTCGACGTTGACGGCCCGTCCGGCAAGCAGCTGGCAGCCTATCTGGTGGCTGAGCACAGTGGCGATCACCTGCGGGATGCACTCAAGGCGTATCTCAAGGAAACACTGCCCGATTACATGGTGCCGACCCACTTCGTCTGGCTGGCAAGCATGCCGCTGAGCGCCAACGGCAAGCTGGATCGCAAAGCCCTGCCAGCACCAGACGCCAGCCAGTTGCAGCGCCAGTACGTTGCGCCGTCGACTGAGCAGGAGCAGCAAATGGCTGCGATCTGGGCCGACGTGCTGAAAGTCGAGCGCGTCGGGCTGAGCGACGATTTCTTCGAACTGGGCGGCCATTCGCTGCTGGCCACGCAACTGATTTCCAGAATTCACACGGGCCTGGGGATCGACATCCCGCTGCGCCTGATTTTCGAGAAACCGCAATTGAACGAATTTATTCAGGCTTTCGCCAGCAGCGGCTTGTCGCTGACCGACGACGGCTTGTCCGATATTGAAAAAATGATGAATGAAATGGCGGGTATCTGACATGGACAAGTCTGCAGCAGAGCGTATCGCCCAGCGTTTCGTTGGTTTGCCCGTCGAACAGCGCCGCCAGATTCTGAACAAGATGCACGAGACCGGGCAGAGCTTCAAACTGCTGCCCATTGCTGTAACCCGGCATGATGTAGCGCGTATCCCGCTGTCCTACGCTCAGCAGCGCATGCTGTTTCTCTGGCAGATGGAACCGGGCAACGCCGCGTACAACGTGCCTATGGCAGTGCGTCTGAATGGCCCGCTGGACCGGCAGGCATTGAGCGCAGCGCTGGACAATCTGGTGCAGCGTCACGAAACCCTGCGCACCCGGTTTGTTTCCGAGGACGGCGCGTTCTATCAGGAGATTCTTCAGCAGGCGACCGTTGCCCTTGAGTTTGCCTCGGTTGCGCCAGCCGACATCGAAAACCAGGTGCGCGCCGAGCTGCAAAAGCCCTTCGATTTGCTCAGCGGTAAATTACTGCGGGTCAGGCTGTTTCAATTGGGCGAAGCCGAGCACGTTCTGACCGTGTGCATGCATCACATCGTCTCCGATGGCTGGTCCGGCGAAGTGCTGATTCGTGAGTTTGTGCAGTTGTATCAGGCGCAGGTCTCCGGGCAGCCAGCGCAATTGCCTGCGCTGGCCATTCAATATGCCGACTACGCGATCTGGCAGCGCGCATGGCTGGAAGCCGGGGAGGGCGAGCGGCAGTTGAACTACTGGAAGCAGCAGTTGGGCACTGAGCATCCGCTATTGAGCCTGCCGCTGGATCATCAGCGTCCGCTGCAACCGAGCCAGCGTGGCGCGACGGTGCGCGTCGATGTGCCGGAACAATTGTCTACGCAGCTGAAAAGCCTGGCGCGCAATAGCGGCCAGACCTTGTTCATGCTGACTCTGGCGGCACTGTCGGTGGTGCTGTCGCGTTTCAGTGGTCAGGCCGACATTCGCATTGGTGCGCCCAACGCCGGGCGCACCCGTAGCGAGCTGGAAGGCCTGATCGGCTTCTTCATCAACACTCAGGTTCTGCGTGTGCAGGTGGATGAGCAGCAGAGCTTTGCGCAGTTGCTGGATCAGGTGAAACAGGTCGTGACCGGTGCCCAGTCGCATCAGGAGCTGCCCTTTGAACATCTGGTGGACGCGCTGGCACCCGAGCGTAATCTGGGCCACAACCCGTTGTTCCAGTTCAAGATCAATCAGCATGTGCTGGCGGCCGAAGACAGCGGGCAACGTGTGTCGGGCCTGACCGTCGATGAGTTTCCGATTGGCAGCAGCGATGCACGCTTTGATCTGGCCTTCGACTTCACCGACACGCCGCGCGGCATACGCGGTTATTTCACTTACGCCACCGACCTGTTCGAGCCATCGACCATCGAGCGTATGGCCGATGCGCTGCGTGCTGTGATGCAGGCACTGGTCGTGGACACTGACCAGCGTCTGGCTGATCAGCCGCAAGCAGTGTCGTTGCCGGTCGCTGAGCAGAGTGCCGATTTTGCCTGCGATGACTTCCTCAGCCTGTGGCAACAGGGCCTGCGCATCGGACGTGGCAAGACCGCGTTGCGCGTTGGCCAGCAGGTGTTGAGCTTTGATGAACTTGAACAACGCAGTAACCAGTTCGCCCGCTACCTGCATGCGCAGGACATCAAGCCGGGCATGACCGTTGCGCTGTGCCTGGACCGCTCTGTGGAATGGGTGGTCAGCCTGCTGGCGGTGCTCAAACTCGGTGCCGTTTACCTGCCGCTGGACAGCGCACAACCTGCCGAGCGTTTGCAGCAACTGGTTCGTGACAGCGGCGCGGCGTTGTTGATTCACGCCTCCGGCGACGACAAGGCCGCGCAACTGGGTGTGTGCCCGGTACTGGCCTTCGATGCTGCGCTGTGGTCCGCAGTGGATGGCAGTGCGTTGAATGTGCGTGTCATCGCCGAGCAACCGGCTTACATCATCTACACCTCCGGCTCCACCGGGCAGCCGAAGGGCGTGGTGATCAGCCACGGCGCGCTGGCCAACTACGTGCAGGGCGTGCTTGAGCGCCTGTCGCTGGATGACGGGGCGAGCATGGCGATGGTGTCGACGGTCGCCGCAGACCTGGGCCATACCTTGCTGTTTGGTGCGCTGGCGTCCGGTCGGCCGCTGCATCTGCTGTCTCATGAGCAGGCGTTCGACCCTGATGGCTTCGCCCGTTACATGGCCGAGCATCAGGTTGCAGTGCTGAAAATCGTACCCAGCCATTTGCAGGGGCTGCTGCAAGCCGCCAACCCGGCCGACGTGCTGCCGGGCCAATTGCTGATTCTGGGCGGTGAGGCCAGTTCCTGGGCGTTGATCGAGCAAATCCGCGCGCTCAAACCGGGCTGCCGGATCGTCAACCACTACGGCCCGACGGAAACCACGGTCGGCATCCTCACCCATGAAGTCGCCGAGCGCGTTGACGCTTGCCGCAGTGTGCCGGTCGGTCAACCACTGGCCAATGGCAAAGCGCGGGTGCTGGACGCCTATCTCAACCCGGTTGCCGAACGTGTGGCAGGCGAGCTGTATCTGGGCGGTCGCGGTCTGGCGCAGGGCTATCTGGGCCGTGCGGCGATGACCGCCGAACGCTTCGTGCCGGACCCGCATGCCGATGGTCAGCGCCTGTACCGTGCGGGTGACCGCGCGCGCTGGGTGGACGGCGTGCTGGAGTACCTGGGGCGCGCGGATGATCAGGTGAAAATCCGCGGTTACCGGGTCGAGCCGGGGGAAGTCGGCCAGTTGCTGCAAACCCTGGAAAACGTCGCCGAAGCCGTGGTGCTGGCGCAGCCGCTGGAAAGCGACGAAACACGTCTGCAACTGGTGGCGTACTGTGTTGCGGCGGCCGGTGTGAACCTGAATGTCGACAGCCTGCGCGAGCAACTGGCTGCGCGCTTGCCCGAATACCTGGTGCCCGCGCAGATCATGCTGCTGGACAGGCTGCCCGTGACCGCCAACGGCAAGCTCGACAAGCGCGCCTTGCCTAAACCCGGGGTGGTCAAACAGCGCTACACCGCGCCAGTCGGCGAGATCGAGGAAAAGCTCGCCGTCGTGTGGGCGGACGTACTGAAGCTGGAACAGGTCGGCAGCACCGACAACTTCTTCGAACTGGGCGGCGACTCGATTCTCAGTCTGCAGATCATCGCTCGCGCCAAGCGCCAGGGCATCAAGCTCAGCCCCAAGCAGTTGTTCGAAAAGCAGACCATCGGCCAGTTGGCCTCGGTGGCAAAACTGATCCAGAAAAAACCCGCTGCGGCGGCAGAACAGGTCAGTGGCTCGCTGCCGTTGCTGCCGATTCAGGCACGTTTCTTTGAACAGGATATTCCCGAGCGTCAGCACTGGAATCAGGCGCTGATGCTCAAGCCCCTGCAAACGCTGGATGCAATCCATCTTCAAGCTGCACTGACTGCACTGATCGAACAGCACGACGCGCTGCGTCTGGGTTTCACCCAACAGAACGGCCAGTGGCAAGCCACTTTCAGCGCGCTGAACACGCGCGACCTGCTGTGGACTCACGAACTGGACAGTGCCGAGCGCTTGCCTGAACTGGCCGATGAAGCACAACGCAGTCTGGACCTGAAAAACGGCCCGTTGCTGCGTGCGGTGCTGATCGACTTGCCGCAGGGCGAGCAGCGTTTGTTGCTGGTGATCCATCACCTGGTGGTGGATGGTGTGTCGTGGCGGGTGCTGCTGGAAGACCTGCAACAGGCGTATGGCGCCATCGCAGCAGGCCGGCCATTGGCGCTGCCTACGAAGACCAGCTCGCTGCAAAGCTGGGCCGAGCACTTGCAGGCCTATGCGCAAAGCCCTGTGCTGGCGCAGGAACTGGATTATTGGCAGACGCAGTTGCAGGACGTCAGCGACGCCTTGCCCTGCGATTACCCGCACGGCGGTCAGCAACAGAAGCACGCGCTGTCGGTGGTCACGCAACTGAATGGCGAGCAGACCCGGCAACTGCTGCAAGACGCTCCGGCGGCTTATCGCACGCAGATCAACGACCTGCTGCTGACCGCGTTGGCGCGGGTGGTCAGTCGCTGGACCGCGCAGCCGCATGCCCTGATTCGTCTGGAAGGGCATGGCCGCGAAGACCTCTTCGACACGCTGGACATCACCCGTACGGTCGGCTGGTTCAGCAACCTGTACCCGGTCCGGCTCACGCCGCAGGCCACGCTGGCTGATTCGCTCATGGCCATCAAGGAACAGCTGCGCGCAGTGCCTGACAAGGGCATTGGTTACGGTGCCCTGCGTTATCTGGGCAGCGAATCTGCGCGGCAGACCCTGCAAGCGTTACCGCTGGGCAGTATCGTGTTCAATTACCTCGGGCAGTTCGACGGCAGCTTCGACGCACAAGGCGCGCTGTTCACGCCCTCGGCCGAGAGCAGCGGCGCGTCGCAGAGCGCCGATGCGCCGCTGAGTGCGCCGCTCAGCATCAATGGTCAGGTGTATGGCGGCGAATTGCGCCTGAGCTGGACCTTCAGCGGTGCGGTGTTTGAACGTGACACCGTGCAGCGGCTGGCCGACGAATATGCGGTTGAACTGCAACAATTGATTGCGCATTGCACCACTGATGGCGTGGCTGGGGTAACTCCGTCGGACTTCCCGCTGGCACGCCTGAGCCAGTCGCAGTTGAGCCGTTTGCCAATCCCTGCGGCGCAGATCGAAGATATCTACCCGCTGGCACCGATGCAGCAGGGCATGTTGTTCCACACCCTGTTCGAGCAGGAAGCGGGCAATTACATCAACCAGATGCGCGTCGAGGTCAGTGGCCTGGACGTGCCGCGTTTCCGCGCCGCCTGGCAGGCCACGCTGGATGCTCATGAAGTACTGCGCAGCGGCTTTGTCAGCCATCTTGAGCAGTCGCTGCAAGTGGTGTTGCGCGATGTCAGCATGCCGTTCGTCGAACTGGATGCCCGCGCGCAATCAGGCGAATGGATCGACGCTTGGGCGAATGCCGATCGCCAGCAGGGCTTCGACCTGGCTCGGGGGCCGCTTCTGCGCCTGGCCGTATTGCGCACTGGCGAGCAGACGCATCAACTGATCTACACCAGCCATCACATTCTCATGGATGGCTGGAGCAGCTCGCGCCTGCTGGGCGAGGTGCTGCAACGCTACAGCGGCCAGACGCTGCCGAGGCAAGTCAGCCGTTATCGTGACTACATCGAATGGCTACAACGCCAGGATGCTGCGCTCAGCGAACGTTTCTGGACCGGCCAGCTTGCCGAACTGGACGAGCCGACCCGGCTGGTTCAGGCCTTCAAAGCGTCCGGGAGCGAGCAGGGGCATGGTGATTACCTGCAACTGATCGATGCCGATGGCACCCGCCAGTTGAGCGAGTTTGCCCGCGAGCAGCGCGTCACCCTCAACACGCTGGTGCAATCGGCGTGGTTACTGGTGCTGCAACGCTACACGGGGCAGTCCAGCGTGACCTTTGGCGCTACCGTGGCCGGGCGTCCGGCTGACCTGCCGGGTGTTGAGGAGCAACTGGGGCTGTTCATCAACACCTTGCCGGTGATCGCCAGTCCGCGCCCGGAACAGCGGGTGGCGGACTGGGTACAGCAGGTGCAGGCGAAGAACATCGCCCTGCGTGAGCATGAACACACGCCGTTGTACGAGATTCAACGCTGGGCACGCAGCGCTGGCGAGGCGCTGTTCGACAACATTCTGGTGTTCGAAAACTACCCGGTGTCCGAAGCGCTGCAACAGTCCGCGCCGCAGGGGCTGGTGTTCGGTGGCCTGCACACCCAGGAGCAGACCCACTACCCGCTGACTCTGGTGGTCAATCTGGGCGAAACCCTGTCGATGCGCTTCAGCTATGCCCGCCAGCATTTCAGCGAGCAGCACATGGCGCAGTTGTCGGCGCATCTGAGGCAGGTTTTGCAGGCATTGGTGCACGATCCGCAGGCGGCGATTGGTGAGCTGTCTTTGTTGAGTGGTCCCGAGCAGCAGGTGTTGGGGGACTGGAACGCTACCGCCGCCGATTTCCCGAGCGAGCATTGCCTGCACAGCCTGATCGAAGCCCAGGTACAGGCCACGCCGGACGCTCCGGCACTGATTTTCGCCGCCGAACAACTCAGCTATGGGCAACTCAACGCTCGCGCCAATCAGCTTGCGCATCGCTTACGTGAAGCGGGTGTTGGTCCGGATGTGCTGGTGGGGATTTGTGTCGAGCGCAGTCTGGAACTGGTCATCGGCCTGCTGGCAATCATCAAGGCCGGTGGCGCTTACGTGCCGCTGGACCCGGATTACCCCGAGGATCGGCTGGCGTACATGATGCAGGACAGCGGCATTGGTTTGTTGTTGACCCAGACTTTGTTGCTGGAACGCCTGCCGGTTCCTGCGCAGATACAAAGCCTGTGTCTGGATCAGGAAGGCGATTGGCTGGCCGGTTACAGCACTGTCAACCCGGAAAACCTCAGCCATCCGCTGAATCTGGCGTATGTGATTTACACCTCGGGTTCGACCGGCAAGCCAAAAGGCGCAGGCAACAGCCATCGCGCTCTGGTCAACCGTTTGCACTGGATGCAGAAGGCCTACGGGCTGGATGGCAGCGATACGGTGTTGCAGAAAACCCCGTTCAGTTTCGACGTGTCGGTGTGGGAATTCTTCTGGCCGCTGCTGACCGGAGCACGTTTGGCCATGGCGTTGCCGGGCGATCATCGCGATCCGGAGCGGCTGGTGCAGACCATCCGCGAACATCAGGTCACGACGCTGCACTTTGTCCCGTCGATGCTCCAGGCGTTTCTCACCCATCCTCAGGTAGAAAGCTGTAACAGCTTGCGTCGTGTGGTGTGCAGCGGCGAAGCACTGCCTGCCGAACTGGCCGCTCAGGTGCTCAAGCGTCTGCCGCAGACGGGGTTGTTCAACCTGTACGGCCCGACCGAAGCGGCTATCGACGTCACCCACTGGACCTGCACCCCGGACGACGTGCTCAGCGTGCCGATTGGTCGACCCATCGATAATCTGAAAACCCATATCCTCGACGACGGATTGCTGCCTGCCGCGCAGGGCGTTGCGGCAGAGCTGTACCTCGGCGGTATCGGTCTGGCGCGGGGTTATCACAACCGCGCTGCGCTGACGGCTGAACGCTTTGTGCCGGACCCGTTCGACGAGCAGGGCGGGCGTCTTTACCGCACCGGCGATCTGGCGCGTTATCGCGATGAAGGCGTTATCGAATACGCCGGGCGTATCGACCATCAGGTGAAGATTCGCGGCCTGCGTATCGAACTGGGCGAAATCGAAGCGCGTCTGCATGAGCATGCCGGTGTGCGAGAAGCCAATGTGATCGACATTGACGGGCCTTCCGGCAAGCAGCTTGTGGCGTATCTGGTGCGCACTGATGCTGCTCAGGAGCCTGACGCTCTGCGCGAAACCCTGAAAACGCACCTCAAGGCTCACGTGCCGGATTACATGGTGCCGACATACTTTGTCTTCATCGAGGTGATGCCGCTGACCGCCAACGGCAAGCTGGATCGCCGGGCACTGCCCAAACCGGACGTGGCTCGTTCACAGCAAGGCCACGTCGCGCCACGCACGGAATTCGAGCAACGTCTTGCCGCGTTGTGGGAGCAGGTGCTGCAGGTCGAACGGGTAGGGCTCAACGATAACTTCTTCGCCCTGGGCGGCCACTCACTGCTGGCGGTTTCGCTGGCAGGCAGGATTCGCGAGACGTTTGATGTCTCCATCAAACTGCATGATTTTCTGTTGATGCAGACCTTGGGTGAGCTGGCCGATTTCATGCGTAGCGACGAGGCTAAGGTCAAATCGGCAGTCATCGCCATGAACGCCAGTCGATCAGACAACGCGCCATTGTTCTGCCTGCCACCGGGCGGTGGCGGCACGTACTCGTATTACCCGCTGGCGGGTCAATTGAGCGACAGCCGACCGGTTTACGGGCTGGTCAACAAGGCTTACGTGGTGCCGGGCTGGTTTGATACGTCGTGGCAGGAAATGGTCGATTACTACGTCGAGCAAATCCGTATGACTCAACCGCACGGGCCTTACAACCTGCTTGGCTGGTCGATGGGTGGTGCGCTGGCCATCGAGGTGGCGCATGTGCTTGAGCGTGAGGGCGACGCGGTGAGTTTCCTCGGGCTGGTGGACACCCAACTGCCTGCCTCGGTCGGGATGCAGTGGGTCGAAGAAGCTCCGGAGGTCACCACGCAGAAACAGGGCGAAAATTACTACCGCAGCCTGATCAAGAGCCTGCAGGCGTTTGTGCCGGGCTTGCAGGAAGCGTCGATTGTGGGGCTGATCGAAACCGCCCGGCAGTCGCTGTTCAGCGAGGGCGAGGTGATTGACTGGGTAGTCGACCATGTCGCGCTGGAGGCCGGCATGAACGCCGACAACCTGCGCAGCATATTCCAGGACATCGCCGTGCAGGACGAGATCGAAACCGGTTACAAACTACTGGAAGCCAACGCACAGCTGAGCCAGGCATTTACCCTGAAAACGCTCAACGTACAGGCCGATTGCTGGTGGGCCGGGCAGAGCCGTGCGCCAGGGCAGATTGCCCGGGCTGAAGCGGTGCTGCTTGAACAGTGCTCGGTCAACGGGCTGCGCAGCTCGACAACGGTTGATCAGCGGCATGACAACGTGGTGCTTGCCGAGGCGTTTCTGCACGGGCTTGCCGAGCGGCTTGTGTGACGCAGAGCGTCACGAACGGCATTCCCACGCTGGAGCGTGCGGAACGATAATCCCAGCTATCGTGCGGCGCTCCGCGTCGCATGCAGTTCTGGACGCTTTGCGTCCGGTCTTGATTGTGCGGGGCGGCACATATCTGTGACGCAGAGCGTCACGAACGGCATTCCCACGCGGTGAACTGCCCCCCAAAAGTTGGACGGTTTAGCTTGCCGCCTGAGCCCTGTACTTTACGGGGCTTTGACCGTTGAGCTTCAGCTTGATGCGGTCATGGTTGTAGTAGTGGATGTACTCATCCAGACCTGCTTTCAACTCATCGATGCTTTCAAACTGTTTCAGGTAGAAAAACTCGGATTTCAGTGTACCGAAAAAGCTTTCCATTGCCGCATTGTCCAGGCAGTTGCCCTTACGGGACATGCTTTGTTTGACGCCTCGTACCGATAGCTTATGGCGATACTGCGCGTGATGATACTGCCAGCCCTGGTCCGAGTGCATCACAAGCTTCGGCTCGTCCTGCAACTGCTGCAACGCCTTGTCCAGCATGCTGGTGACCAGCTCAAAGCTCGGCCTTGTCGACACTTCATACGCCACGATTTCACCGTTGTACAAGTCCATCACGGGTGAGAGATACAGCTTGCGATTGCCTACCTTGAACGCAGTCACAGCGGTCACCCACTTCTGGTTCGGGCGTGGCGCGCTGAAATTGCGCTCCAGCAAATTCGGCGCAATGGTTCCGATTACGCCCTTATAGGAGCGGTATTTTTTGGGGCGCACCACTGATCGCAGGCCCAGTTCTGCCATCAGTCGTTCTACAACCTTCTTGTTGACCAAAATACCTGCATTGCGAATGACCGC